>JBBQOY010000001.1:0-42564 GCA_038331365.1 Erysipelotrichales bacterium
GTATCACCATCGGTGGTTTGTTGTCCACATAAATACAACTCAAAAGGTGTCTTTAAACATTCAACAGCATACGCCAAGGTATGTGAAGTCGCTAAAACATCTGCGCCAGCAAAAGCCTTATCACTGATCAAAACTGCTTCATCAGCACCCAAGGCCAAAGCTTCAATCAAAACTGCTTTCGCTTGCGGTGGACCCATCGTGATGACCGTAATATGTGCCCCTTGGGCATCTTTAAGCTGTAAAGCAGCTTCTAAAGCAACCAAATCAAAAGGATTCATTTTGGTGCTTGCTGCCCAACGCATTAGAGATCCTGTTTTTGGATCAATTTTAACATCTTGAGTAGCTGGGACTTGTTTGATAAAGACGATGATTTTCATAGGTTTTCCTCGATCTTATTAACGGTTTGAAGATGGTTGCGCATGGTTTCAATCGCGCGGACCTTATCCTTTGCCTGGATTGCTGAAGCGATGTTCTGATGTTGAGCAACAAGCGCTTCACTGTAATCTTTATTCGATAAGATTTTTGTTCGATTATAACTGACGGAATGCTTCAATAATTCTTCGATGAGTTCTGCCGTTGTAATGAGAAAGACATTGTGACTCAAACGGAAAATCTCTTGATGAAAAGCAATATCCAAGGTCATGGCGATGGTTTCCCCTTTAAGCTGATCCTCTTTCATCTTAGTTGTAATCCTGCGTAATTCTGTCGTGTCATTTTGATCACAAGCCAAGGCTACTGCATCACATTCTAATAGTTCACGAAAATGAAGTAGATCGGGGTCAAAATGAGGCTTATTTTGAAGCGATAAGGCCATTAAGGTTGAAATCGGACGATAACTAAATGAAGCGACGACCCGTTTACCTCCATGCCTTACTTTGATCAGTCCTAGTAATTGTAATGCAATCAAAGCTTCTCTTAATAGAGCCCTGGAAACATTAAATTGTTCACTTAAAAGCCGCTCTCCAGGTAAAAAATCGCCTTCTTTCCAAGACCGATCGGCAATATTCCTGATCATCAAATCAATGATTTCATCGCTAGTTTTTGTTGTTGTCATAACTGGTCAGACCACTTTGTTTTTAGTATAACATGACTTGTGAAAATTGCAATATAAAATCCGGATTTCTCCGGATTTATTACTTATCTTTTTTTATCGAAAGGCTTCTTATGTTCAAACGGTTTTCTTTCGGTAGTCGGTTTTTCAACATAGCCTTCAGGCTTAGGCAACAGGTCCTTACGGGATACATTGACTCTGCCCTTCTCATCAATTTCAGTGACGATGACTTTTACTTTGTCATATAGTTTAAAGACATCACTCGGTTTTTCAACCCGAGTATAGTCAATCTTGGATACATGGAGTAAACCATCGGTTCCAGGGAACAATTCTACGAACGCCCCAAAGGCTTCAAGACGAACAATTTTACCTTCATAGACTTCACCGACTTTAGCTGAGCGAACCAAACTTTCAATGATCATTCTGGCTTTGTCGATGGCAGCTTGACTGTTGTGATAAATCAAGACACGACCATCATCTTCAATATCGATTTTGACATTGTCACAATCAGCGATGATTTGATTGATGATTTTACCACCAGCTCCGATAACATCACGGATTTTGTCTGCAGGAATCATCAGTTTCGCGATCTTAGGTGCGTAAGTCCCAACGTTTGTGCGAGGTTCCGCAATTGCACCCAACATGTTTTCCATGATTTCTAAACGACCAATCTTGGCTTGAGCCAAGGCTTCTTTTAAGATTTCTTTATTGAGGCCATCGATTTTGATGTCCATTTGTAAAGCAGTGATTCCATTCTTAGTCCCAGCAACTTTGAAATCCATATCACCGAAATGATCTTCCATCCCTTGGATGTCCGTCAAAACAGTATAATGGTCGCCATATGTGACTAAACCCATCGCAATACCAGCCACTGGTGATTTAATTGGAACCCCAGCTGCCATTAAACTCATCGTGCCTGCACAAATGGATGCCTGTGAGGATGAACCGTTAGATTCTAAAGTTTCAGCAACCAAACGGATCGCATATGGGAATTCTTCTTCAGTCGGCAAAACTTGCAATAATGCTCTTTCGGCTAAAGCACCATGCCCAATTTCACGGCGTCCTGGAGAACCCATTCGACCAGTTTCCCCAACAGAGTATGGAGGGAAATTATAATGATGCATGAATCGCTTGTTATCGACATCTGATAAATCATCGATGATTTGATTATCGCCCAATGCCCCTAAAGTACAAATGGACAAGACTTGTGTCTCACCACGAGTAAACAGCGCTGAGCCATGAACCCGAGGCAAAAGATCAATCTGAGAATTCAAAGCGCGTAATTCATTGATCTTACGACCATCCGGTCTGATTTTGTCAATTGAAATCAAACGACGTACTTCATCCGCAACGATCGAATGCGTAATTTCTTTGACTTGTTTAATGGTTTTATTTTTGACGGATTCAGATTCATAGGTCTTTGCTTCAAAATCAACGTAAGTTGCAGCTTCAATTTCATCGATGGTGTTATAACGTATCAGTTTTTCTGAAATAGAAACAGCCGCACGAAGATCTTTTTCGCAAAGTTCTTTAACCTGAGCTTGAAGTTGAGCATCGACTGCATAGAGTTTAACAACCATCTTCGATTTAGCAACTTGTTTTGCGATTTCAATTTGGAATTCGCATAATTGTTTAATATAATTATGTCCAAACATCATTGCTTCGAGCATGATTTCTTCCGAAACTTCTTTCGCAGCTGATTCAACCATATTAATGGCATCTTTGGTTCCCGCAACAATTAAGTTGATGCTGGATTTTTCCAATTCAGCCAAAGTTGGATTGATGACATAGGTTTCATTGATGTAACCAACAATGACACCTGCAATCGGACCATTGAAAGGTACATCACTGACGCAAAGTGCCAAAGAAGCCCCAAACATTGCAGTCATATCCGGTGAACAATCATTGTCTGCTGATAAAATCGTATTAACGACTTGAACTTCATTGCGGAATCCATCCGCAAATAAAGGGCGTAAGGTACGATCAATTAAACGACCTGATAAGGTTGCGTGTTCTGTTGGACGACCTTCTCTACGAAGGAAACCTCCAGGAATCTTACCTACTGAATACAACTTCTCTTCGAAGCCGACGGTGAGTGGGAAAAAGTCAATGTCCTTGGTCACTTTTGAAGCCGTTGCTACGGATAGCACGACGGTATCTTCATAACGAACTAAGACTGATCCACCAGCCTGTTTGGCAATTTCTCCCGTTTCGACTTGTAGATTTCTTCCACAGAAATCCAACTTAAATACTTGCTTTGCCATTGTTTACCTCTTTAACTGATTAATTATACCACAAGTGCCTCTTTTCACATAACAAAGAAACCACTGAAGGATTAAAGTGCATGAGTTTTAAGTGATATAAATCAGAACGCTTTACAATAAGTCAAACTGTTTCATATTTTGAATTAAACGAACTCGAATATTTAGAATTCAAAACAAGAAAAAAGTTCTATATGATTTCACTTTTAAGTTTGATGGTGGGTTCAGCGATTTTACGGATGATGAACCATAAAAGCAAAGCTGTAACGATCGACGAGAAAACACCGGGTGCCCAAGTGCCAATCGAGGCAACCAAGAATCCACCTACAATGGGGGTAACAATCGATGTCATGCTTTCTAATGAAGCACTGAGCCCTAAGATGCCTCCAATCTCTTCGCTAGAGACAGCCTAGGCCAAGGCACTGCGTAAGACTGTGTTCAAAATTCCACTGGCGGCCGAGATTGGAATCAAAACAATCATCAACGAGATGAGGTTGGGAACCAAAGCCCATAAAATGTAACTTAAAGCCAACACAAAACTTGACGCTTTCATCAATTGATTTTCTGTATACATTTTAGTGAGTTTACCGATGGCACCGACTTGCACGATGACCACCAGAAAGATTTGGTAATATAACACTTTTCTTCATAAATATCTCCTATTAGTTTAGTTACTTAATTATTATCATACTCAATTCATAAACACATTCAAGATGCTTTAATTTAATATTAAACAGACGATTTACAAGAATAATGAAGTTGTAATCAACATTTAAGATGACATAAAAAAACACCGATTGATTTCGGTGTTTTAAGTCCTTATTTACGTAAGCCTAAGCGAGAAACCAAAGTACGATAACGAGCGAGATCTTCATTGCGAAGATAAGTCATTAAACTACGTCTTGTTCCAACCATCTTCATCAAACCGCGAGTTGAATGGAAATCCTTTTTGTGGATTTTGAGATGAGCGGTTAAACGATTGATTTGTTCGGTTAATACGGCAACCTGAACTTCAACTGAACCGGTATCGCCTTCAAAACGAGCGAAATCTTTGATGATGATTGTCTTTTCTACTTTTGATAACATGTTTATTCCTCCTTGTGTGTTGTCCTTCTAATCCGCGTAACAGGATGAGGAACCCTAAAACCCAGAATAAAAGCGTAATCAATGTATCATATGGGCTCATAATATGCAAGTTTATTCGTCTAAGAGTTCACCCAAAACAGTATTTAATAAAGGAAACCCTACTTCGGTCGTTCTAAGTGAACCATCTACTTCTTCAAGCCATCCTTTTTCGATCAATTTCCTAATCGCTGAACAGTAATGGATATAATAGGATTCAAAGAAACGATGTTCATAGCGGTTTAAACTGATGCCTTCTTTAAGCCGCAAGCCCATCATCATAAATTCATAGCGTTGATCTTCTAAAGTTAAAGTAATTCTGTTTGAATGCCACTCCCCTTGTGAATAAGCCATTAGATTTTTATTGTTTTCGATGCGTTGGTGTTGATAAAGTGACACCGCCCCAGGTCCAATCCCAATATAATCGTCTGAGTGCCAGTAAGTTGTATTGTGTTGGGATGGCAGGTCTTTAGTGAAGTTACTGATCTCATATTGATGAAAGCCATGGTGATGGATCAATTCAATCGCCTTAAAATATATTGTCTCTTCCATCTCATCAGAGACTTTCTCAACCTTCTGACGTCCAAATTCAGAATGAGGTTCTATGGTTAGACTGTAGAGTGAAAGATGGGTTATGGGCAGTTTAAAGGCTTCTTGGATCGATTTCTCAAAACTTTCTAGGGTTTGTAAAGGTAAGCCATAGATGAGATCGACTGAGATGTTGGTAATCCCAATACGAATCAGAAGATCCATGGCTTTTTGAATGTCATCACGTGTATGCGTACGATGTAAAAGTTTGAGTTCATGTTCGTCAAAAGTTTGAACACCTAAACTCACCCGATTGATCCCATAGCGTTTAAATAACCTTACCTTCTCAAATGATAAAGATTCTGGATTGACTTCAATTGTATACTCTTGAACGAATCTTGAACTCGGTTTTATGATTTCTAAGAGAATGGTTAATTCTTTGATACTTAAAGCACTCGGGGTACCGCCACCGATATAAATGGTTTGATAAAACTGACTTGGATAAGATTCTAATTCAGCTTTTAAAGCCCCAAGGTATTCTACGATTAGCTTTGGATGGGTCTTGACTCGAACAAAATCACAATAGGCACAGATCTTGTCACAAAAAGGGACATGGACATACAATGCCTTGGTCATGGTTTATTTGGATATCGCGTATGAATATCCTCAAATTTACTGAGCACGACTTCTTCTGGATCTAAATCTAAATCATGACACAGGGATAAGGTATACATCAAAACATCGGCTAATTCACTTTTGACCGCCTTTAAGTCCACCGTCACATCAAGGTAACACTCTAATAATTCCGCCGCTTCCACAACGATCGATTTGGCTAAAATTTCTGGAGTATCTGAAACATCCCAACCTTTAGAGACCCTTAAAGCGTGGATTTTTTTGAGGAGGTCACCCATTAATCTTCCATGGATAAAACAGCCATGAAGGCTTCTTGCGGGACATCGACTGACCCAACTTTCTTCATGCGTTTCTTCCCTTCCTTCTGTTTCTCCAACAGTTTCTTTTTACGACTCACATCACCCCCATAACACTTCGCCAAAACGTTCTTACGCAAGGCTTTGATGTCGCTTCGAGCGATGATTTTTTGATTGATGGCTGCTTGAATGGGGATTTCAAATTGTTGTCTTGGGATCAAACCTTTCAATTTATCAACGATGACTTTACCGCGTCCATAAGCAAAATCTTTATGGACAATAATCGATAAAGCATCCACGGTTTCGGCATTGATGAGAATATCCATTTTGACCAGTTTACTTTCTTGATAACCGATCAGTTCATAATCAAATGAGGCATAGCCTTTGGTGGCTGATTTTAGCTTATCAAAAAAATCATAGACAATTTCACCTAGCGGTAAATGATAAATCAAGGTGTTACGTGTATCATCGATATAGGTCATTTCTTGATAGATGCCACGTTTTTTCTGACACAATTCCATAATTGGTCCAACATATTCTTTAGGTGCCATAATGGTGGCCTTGATGAAAGGCTCTTCCATATGGTCAATCTTTTGAATGTCCGGTAATAAAGCTGGATTATCAGTTAAGATCATGGTTCCATCGGTTAAAAAAGTGTGATAAACAACTGACGGTGCAGTCGCAATTAGATTTAAATTATATTCACGTTCTAATCTTTCCTGGATAACATCCATATGAAGTAGACCTAAAAAGCCACATCTAAACCCAAAGCCCAGTGCTTGAGACGCCTCTGGATCATATTTCAAAGCAGCATCGTTAAGTTGAAGCTTCTCTAAAGCATCGCGTAATTCATTATACCGATTGGTATCCACGGGATAAAGCCCACAGAAAACCATGGAATTTAGCGTTCTATAGCCTGGTAAAGCGGTAATCGCAGGTCGTTCACTTAAAGTAATCGTATCGCCAACATGGACATCTTTAACTGATTTGACTTGAGCTGCGATCCAGCCCACTTCCCCACAGTACAAGCGATCCGTTTTGATTTCTTTTGGCGTACGAATTCCCAACTCTGTGACTTGGTATTTGGCTCCAGTTGCCATAAAGGTTATTTGATCCCCAACTTTGATGGAGCCTTCTTTAATGCGTACATAACTGATGACCCCACGATAGGAATCATAAATCGAATCAAAGACCAAAGCCTTCAAAGGCGCATCAGGATCTCCGTTTGGGGCAGGCACTTTTTGAACAATTTGTTCTAAAACTTCACGAATATTAAGCCCATTCTTAGCTGAAATCAAAGGTGCTTCCGAGGCATCCAACCCAATGGTATTTTCAATCTCATGTCGAACCAATTCTGGTTGAGCGGAAGGCAAGTCAATTTTATTGATGACCGGTAAGATTTCTAGATTGTTATCTAAAGCCAAATAAACATTGGCTAAGGTCTGTGCTTCAATGCCTTGAGCCGCATCAACAACCAAAACGGCGCCTTCACAAGCCGCCAATGAACGTGATACCTCATAGGTAAAATCGACATGCCCCGGCGTATCAATCAAATGAAAAACATATTCTTGATTGTCCAAAGCCGTATAGTTGAGTTGAACCGCATTGAGTTTGATGGTGATTCCACGTTCTCGTTCAAGATCTAAAGTGTCTAATATTTGATCTTTCATATCTCTTAAGAAAACCGCATTGGTCATCTCTAAAATACGATCCGCTAAAGTGGATTTACCATGGTCAATGTGGGCAATAATAGAAAAATTACGAATATACTTTTGATCCATTTATTTTAAAGTTCCTTGTTTCAATTTAATCAAGAGTGGACTTAATAGAAAAGCTAAGGTCGCACTTACAATGCCTTGGATAGAATCCGGCAAAATGTAAGTGAAGAAGACGCCCCATTGGCCCCCTTCTGTAAAAACATACGCAAAGCCATAAGCGAAAGCCATGAAGAGGCCACCCAATAGAAAGGCAAAATATTTTAGAGATTTTGGTAACTTCCAATAGACTAAAGCAACAATCAAAGCTTCCAATCCTTTGATGATCAAAGTAAATGGAGCAAAGAGTCCATAGCCCAAAGCATAATCACCAATCATTGGACCAATACCCGCAAGTAAAGAGAGTACCGGGGTAAAGACAATCCCAAAACTTAAAACTAAGACATCGCCTAAATTGAAGTACCCAATGGCATAAGGCACCATGAAATAAATGGTCAATAGCGCACTTCCCGCTGTTAAGATCCCCATTAATGCGATTGTTTTTGTTTTCATTCGAAAATTCCATGGAGCAGGTTCTTACCTAACCCGTTATAGAAAGCACTGGCCTCCATTTTTTCCTTTCCTTCAAACTGACATTGCGTGATCACAACATACCCTCCTTGACAGGCAATCTTTAAACCCTGCTCAAAGGCAACGAATTCTCCTAAAGTATGATCGTGGGTTTCTTCAATCTTGAAAGCTTTAATCAATTTCAATTTCTTTCCATTGATTAACCCATACCCAATCGGCCAAGGAGATAAACCACGAATGTGGTTGTAGACAAGTGAAACATCACGTCTTATAGAAATAAATTCTTCTGCGGGTAAGATATTATAGGCAAAACTTACCTTATCTTCATCTTGAGGAAAACTTGGCACATTTGTTTGTAACAAACTTGGCAATTTTTCCTTGAGTAACTTAGCCCCTGCAACCATTAGTTTATCATGAAGTGACAAAACATCGTCATCTTCTCCTATGGGAACTTGAATAGAAGCAATCAGTTCACCTGCATCCATCTGTTTTACCATCCGCATCAAAGTCACCCCAGTTGTTTTATCTCCATTGATTAACGCTCTATGAATGGGGGCACCCCCACGATATTTCGGCAATAGGGAAGCGTGGACATTGATTGCTCCAAAAACCGGGGCTTCTAATATCGAACTTGGGATGAATTGCCCATAAGCGCAGGTAACAATTAGATCCAAGTTCAAATCCTGGATGTTTTGAGTCAATTCTTTGATCTTATATGGCTGAAAAATAGAAAGTTGTTGTTGCAAAGCAAGTTTTTTTACTGGTGATGGGGTCAATATCTGTTTACGTCCAACCGGCTTATCAGGTTGGGATACAACCCCTACGACTTCAATTTCACTGTTTAGCAGTACCTGAAGGATACTGACCGCAAATTCAGGCGTACCCATAAATAGCGCTCTTTTTCTCATTTTGGTCTCTCCTTTTCGATACGGCTTAAATTATATCATGAACTCATATTTTTAATTCTTGATTTTAACAATTTGATTTGTTATAATTCGTAAGCACATAAAGGAG
This sequence comes from Erysipelotrichales bacterium, assembly GCA_038331365.1. Lineage (GTDB taxonomy): Bacteria > Bacillota_I > Bacilli_A > Erysipelotrichales > Erysipelotrichaceae > UBA2212. The sequence continues at coordinate 9,191 of JBBQOY010000001.1, forward strand.
GTGCTCGCATGCCACAAATTAAATCGCAAATGAAACGCGCATTAACCAACTTAAAGCGTAGCACCGCTGTTACATCGGAAAAGTCAGCTTTGAAAACCGCCATCAAGAAAGTCTTGAAGGCAGTTGAAGCCAAGGACGCTGCAGCTGCAAAAGCCGCATACGATCTGGTCAACGCCAAATTGGATCAAGCCGTAAGCAGTGGGATTCATCATAAGAATTATGCCGCTCGTCAAAAAGCAAGATTATCCAAATTAGTCAATTCGCTATAAAAGAAAAACCAATCGATGATTGGTTTTATTTTTGTCTGTATGGATCGATCCTAACTTCAGTAGCCAAGCCACCCAAAGCGGTTTCTCTTAGTTCGAGCACGATTTTCTTACCCGTATAGTTCATTGTTCTAACAACCATGTCGAAGGAAACTTTGCTTTCTTTGATCGAACCTAAGTGTTCAGCCATAAAAGCGGCATCTATGGCGCGTAAAGCCGCAGCCCCATTGCGTTCGATACAAGGAATGATGACATACCCACCCACTGGATCACAAGTCAAACCCAGATGATGCTCCATTGCAATCTCAGCGGCAGTTTCGATTTGTTTGAGTGATAAATCATGAAGATAAGCCGTTGCAGCTGCTGCCATTGAGCAGGCCGTACCGATCTCGGCTTGGCAACCTCCTACCGCACCTGAGATGGTCGCATTCATTTTTACGATATTTCCAAACATCCCACCAACCATCAAAGACTGGATCAGTTTTTGTTTAGAATAGCCCAAATCATAATAGTAATGCATCATCAAAGCTGCCATAACACCACTTGAGCCACAGGTTGGGGCGGTGACAACCATTCCCCCACTGGCATTTTCTTCATTATTGGCGTATGCATATGCTAAAACTTTCAATCGATTACGCGCAAAATCACTGTCTTGATTCTCAGCTTGAAGATAAAGTGATTTCGCAATTCTATTGACTTCTAAAAGTCCAGGTAGTGTCCCTGTTTGATCTAAACCTCGTTTGACGGTCTTTAACATCATCTCAAAAATTTGTTCAAGATAGAATTCGATGTCAGGCTCATAGTGTTTTATCAAAGCTGGTAAACTCAAATGCATCGTCTTACAATCATTTGCGACGCTTTCATAATCTTGATAAGGATAAATCGCTCGTTGAAAGTCGAAATTCTGTTCATGGATCTTTATGCTTCCACCGCCTAAAGAAAAAACCGTCCACAGCCCGATTAGGTTATTTCTTTCATCATAGGCTTTATAAATGAGTCCATTTTCGTATAAGTGTTCCCAATTTAAGCGAAAATAGACTTTGCACATTTTAGGCGAAAAAGTTTGAATGATGATTTGATCAGTATAATGACCTTTACCGGTCAAAGACAATGATCCATAGAGTTCCACATCAAAAGAGACAGCCTCTGGAAAAGCTTCTTTAAAAAGAATGGCTGCCTTCCATGGGGCTATGGTGTGTGAACTGGAAGGTCCTGGACCAATTTTATAGAGTTCTTTAAGTGATTCCATCATCTTGTCGCCTCGATCAGAAAGAGTTCGAAACCAAAACGTTTATCAACCAGTCCCGTTTTACTTTTTTGGTCGTATTCAGCCAAAGCATTGAGTACTTTTAAAAGTCGTCTCGAGGTGGTCATACGAGCCAAATACAATAATCTACTGACTCTAGATACATTCATTTGCGTGGTGCCATTGGATAGTATATTGATGATCTCTTCACGATGTTTACCAACGTCATTTAAACTGGAAACTTGATATAGTATCCTGAGTTGACTGGCAATCAAACCGATGAAAGCTAAAGCATCGATATTTAAAATGATCATATCATTCCAAATGTTTAGTGCTTCTGCCAACTGTTTATTCAAGATTGCATTAACCAAATGAAAAGCTTCGGAATCCAAAGGACGACTCACTAATGCAACAACATCATCATAGGTGATAATTTGGCCATAGAGTTGTAATTTATCACATTCATGAATGGCCACAGACATATTATCATCCAAGCGTTTGATCAATTCATTGAAAGCTTCCTGAGTGACTTTTAATTGCCGCTGGCCAATCAATTCTTGTAGAAAAGATCTAAATTGATCAGGAATGAGTTTGTTGATATGAATGACTTCACAGGTTTCTTTGATCTTTTTATAAACCAGTTTTACCGTATCCAGATTATCATCATCATACATTAATATAAGGGTGGTTTGATCATGTGGCTGATTCAAATAATGAATCAATTTTTGAACATCCGATTCGTTCTTATCTTTTGTTTTTTCTTTTTCTTTATACGCTCTGGTCAAGAAAACACAGTTTTGCAGTACCATAACTTTATGAAGACTAAAAAAAGTCATCGTATCGGCCTCTTCCAAAAAAGTAGGCATCGAAAAAGATGGACTTGTAAAGTCATAATAAATCGTGTTCATTTGAGAGACTTCTCCCACCCTGCTTTTCAGGAGTTCCTGTAAGGATTTGTTGATGAGAAAAGGTTCATTGCCGTAAAGTAATACGTTCATAGTTGGTCCTTGTTTATTATATCAAAAACCGAGCCTAAGTTGTTTGAGTTTACGAGAACTTGTCCAAAGTCCACTGATATATTCGTTTAGGATGAAGCTTATGTCCCCTTCGGTTTTCGTCATCATCATCGGGATATGATACTTCGTTAATCGATTGAGCGTTTCAATGGATGGGTGACCATAGGCATTGTTTCCCACACTGATGATGGCAAGTTTGGCTTGAACATGACTTAAGAAGAAATCTGAAGACGATCCTGCTGAGCCATGATGGGCAATTTTAAGAACATCTGCTTTCAGATCAGGATATTGTTTTAACAGTTCAATTTCAGTTATTTCATCGACATCTGCCATAAACAAAAACCGCATAGAATTGATATTTAAAGCGTAGATCAGCGAGGCTTGATTATCATTTGGGTTGCTCATTGGAACTTTCAATGACTTTAAATTGAACCATTTTAATTTGAGAGTTTGAGCTTCTGTAATCAATTGACCGACTTGATAATCCTTCAATAATGAGGCCCAATTGCCATTGTGATCCGCATCAGCATGGGTAAGGACCAGGCGATCTATTCTGGTAATACCTTGGGCATTCAGGAAAGAACTCAATTGACCATAAGCATTTATTTTGCCTGTATCAATCAAAATTACTTCCTGATTAAAAGGCGCTTGAAGTAAAATCGCGTCACCTTGACCTACAGAAATAAAACTGATTTGATAAAACCAAGGAGAACTTAAGAGTGGTATGCTCAAAGCAAAGATGATTACCAACACTTTTAGCCTTAGTTTGAAGAACCCTAACAGAACAAAGCCACAACATAAAATTATCCCGATTAAAGGATTGATTCGTCCATGTAAAACACCCAAATTTTCCAAAACCTTGTAGAATGTCTGATTCATTTGGGCTACCATTAAGATTAAAGGTGTTAAAAAAGGCATTAAATAACCCAACCAAATCAACACATATAGACACGTTAGCATCTTTCTTAAAATAGGATAAAGAACAACCAAACCGATGGATACACGATGAAACAAATGAAATTGTAAAAAACTCAAGTTCGACCATCGCATTGCTTTATCCAATTCAAAACTAGAGATAAACATAAAAAGTAAAGGATATAATATGGCGGCACTTTGGAAACTTGAACTCTGGTAAAACACGAAAAATAGAACAAACACAACCAAGCGGTTGCGTTTATCCTTAAAAACCAACACCAATATTACTGAGATGATGACTCTAATTAAAGTCAAAGGATAGGTAAACACAATCGCACCAAAAATCATCACAGCAAGCATTAATATCGCTGAAATTGTCTCATTAAAAATCAATGAGAGAAGATAGCGACCTAATTGATAAATCAAGATATAGATTAAACCCATTGAAATCACAGCATTAAAACTCATCAATGGATCTGATTGAAACATCAATGCTCGACTTAGTATATTAAAAGCAGGATTTGAATTAAACCCTCCTAACCCGATAAAATTCATCAAAGCATTGGGTCGATGAACTTTAACTTCAGATTCATTGGAGGAAGCAATCAAACCATTCAATGTTGTATATAAAGACTGATCAAACCCATAGGTCGTAGGAGAAATAGAAAATGAGGTGGTTTCAGCTAAAATTATTTCATCCAAGAGATTGAAGTGATCACTGTTTTTAGTATAGACCAGAACTTTACCCAGTGACGTCGCTACCACAAAACTTTGATTGTTGAGTTCAACGATTCGATTTTCAAAAAGAATGGGAAAATGGTCTAATATACTCCATTGTCCAAAAATACAAAGGGTTAAACCAATAAAAATATAACTCCGCTTTTTTAATACAAAAACGGATCCCAGTCCAAACGCTATCCAGAAAAACCATTTATCTTGGACATTATATAAGATAGGAATCGCCATAGCGGCCATTAGAAATGCACGTTTCACAGATGAAGATAGGATTTAATTTGATCAAAGATCTTTTGTTTTATCCCTTTAATCCGCATGACATCTTCAATCTTTTGAAAGAAGCCAAAATTTAAACGATAGTCAATGATTCTTTGTGCCAGTGCTTCTCCTATACCAGGCAAAACCATCAATTCTTCAATCGAAGCTTGATTGAGTGAGATCCTTAATCCAGCATGTTCAGATAAAACAATCGTATCTCCATCTTTTAAAAGTGTGGCTGGATTCAAAGCGGTTAAATCACATGATTTACAATCAACTACTTTTAGAAGTTCACTGAGTGGACTAAAATTAAGAAGTTGAAATTGTTGAATCGATCCATTTGGCATTTGAACGCTTACATCGATCATAGCTGCGGTAGGGTCTTTCAGATCATAGGGTTTCGATAGAATGGAACAACCACTCAAAATAAATAATCCAAGAAAAAAGAAGTGTTTCATACTCTTCTTTTTTGTTTATTTTAAATGATTTCCTAGTCGACTGAAAGAATTTTAACAATTTCCTTGTTCGGTTCAACTTCGACTTCGTCATCCACTTTATGATCCATCAAAGCAATGGCCAAAGGTGTGACATTGGATAGTTTCCCCGAAAGAGGGTCCGCTTCAACGGATGAAACGATGGTGTATTCTTCAGGTTCCTTTTTACCACGACTTAGAATCTTAACTTTGACCCCAAGTTTAACAACTCTAGATCCACCTTTATGGTCATCGATGATTTCAATGTTGTTGAAGATGTTTTCCAATTCACGAATACGTGCTTCAACTTTTGCTTGACGGTCGCGAGCGACATCATAATCAGCATTTTCTGATAAATCGCCTTGTGCTCGTGCAGCTTGTAGATCTTCTATGACTTCTTTACGGATCACATGAATCAGGTTATCCTGTTCTTTTTTTAATTCATCGTGACCGGCTTGGGTCACTCTTATTTTTTCTTGGGCCATCGGTTTTCTCCTTTAGTGCGGCGTAATTATAACACATTTGTATGGATAATACTATCTATCTTAGTGGTCAACAAATCCACAGCAACTTCATTTCTACCACCTTCAGGAACGATCACATCAGCGTAGCGTTTAGAGGGTTCAATAAAAGTTTCATGCATGACTCTAACGGTGCTCATATAACGCTCCATCACGTTTTCCATGGTCCTGCCACGATCGCGAACATCTCTTTTCAGACGACGGATAAACCGAACATCTGCCGGTGTGTCCACAAAAATCTTGATATCGCATAACGATCGAATCAAACGGTCTTCCAAGACAAATAAACCTTCTACCACAATAACATCTGAAGGCTCTATTTTTTCAACCTCGATTTTACGTGTATATTGGGCAAAATCATACGTTGGTTTTAAAACAGCATGACCTGAAGCCAGCGCTTTGAGTTGAAGTGCCAACAAATCATTGTCAAAAGCAAGTGGATGATCATAATTTGTCTCCAAACGCTCTACCATAGTCATTTCACTTTGATCCTTATAATAATCATCCTGACGAATAATTAAAACTGAGTTTGTGGTCGAATAAGTTTTCACCAATCTTTTGGCCAAAGAAGTTTTACCTGATGCTGAACCGCCTGCGATTCCAATAATGACACATTTTTTCATACTATCTTAGATATTTCTCAACATTTTTTAAATGATCGGCATAGGTTTTCGCATAATACACCGTACCATCGCCATATACATCGGCAATAAAATAGTAATAATCATTTAGTGTTGGATTGAGGGTGGCTAGAATTGCAGTCGCTGAAGGATTATCTATGGGTCCTAAAGGTAAGCCATCATGAAGATATGTGTTATAAGGAGAAACGATGTCTTTGTTACCTTCACAATCTTTCCAATTGGTATAATTATAAAGCGCATAACAGATTGTAACATTCGACTGTAAACGCATGGGTAGATTCAATCGATTATAAAAAACTTGGGCAACCATCTTCATATCCGCTACTTTAGATGCTTCAAATTGAACGATGGAAGCTAAAGTGAAAATTTCATTAACAGAATAATTACTCGCATCAAAAGTAGCTTTGTTTTCAAGATAGAAAGCCTCCGTCTGATCTAATAGTCGTTTTGTTATGACTTCCAAGTTTGATGTTGGATCAAGAAAATAGGTCTCAGGCATTAAATAACCTTCCAGCAGTACTTTAACACCATCCATCATGATGTCTGACGTAATCACTTGATAATCCGCATCAAACTGGGCAAAGATGATGGGATCATTCCAAAAAGCAAGGATTTCTTCAGCATTATAGTTTGATATTGCTTCGATAGATAAGGCAACATCCTTCGCCCAATCGCCAGGAATAATTGTCAATGCAACATCGTTCTTTTCTGCATTAGATGCATTGGTTAAAAATGTAAGCATCGTTTTTGTATCCCAAGCTCGATCAATTTTATAGATACCCGCTTTAAATTCAGTTATTTTCATCAACTTGGCATACGTTTCAACGATAAAAGGTTCGTTAATCAATTCATGGGTTTCCAAAGTCAACGAAACATCTTGTAAAAGATCGCCTTCTTTAACCAAAACCAAAACAGTTTCACCTGCAGGACCGCGGGCTTTTAGATTATTACTGACATAAAAAAACATAAAAACTGATGCAATCATTACTAAGATCACACCAGTTAAGAGTATTTTAAAAGGTTTATGCTTCTTCCTCGTCATCGTTGTTTTCAAGTTGCCACTCTTCCAGGACTTTATTAAGCATCGTCCATTCTGCTTCTTCTTCAACCGGAATCAGTTCACCTGCATCAGTAAACTGTGATACAAAAATTTCTCCATCATCGACTTTATCATCATAATAGAAAACATACTTCCTTGTATTTTCTTCATCCTCGAATGTAAACAAAATTGACATCTCATATTCTTTGCCATTATCATCGCTTACGATGATTTTGTTTTCTTCCATATTACCCTCGCTGGTTTCTTAATTTATCCAAATAGCCTTGTAAAATGAAGGTCGCTGCCATCTGATCAATGGAGGTCTTGCGCTTCTGTCGATTCATCTCAGCCATCAACATGCTCTTTTGAGCTGCGACAGTACTGAGACGTTCGTCTTCAAGGACAACTTCGATGGTTGAACGTAATTCAATTTCTTCTTTAAAATAAAGTGATCGCTGTGCACTCTCACCAAGAGATCCATTCATATGTTTGGGTAAGCCTAAGACAATTAAACTTACTTTCTCTTTATCTAAGACAATCATCAACTGATCCAAAGCATTTTGATAATCATCGCTTTGAAAGCGCAGGGTTGAGTAAGGACTCGCTAAAAAACCGCTCAGATCACTGATTGCAAGACCTAAGGTCTTGGAGCCTAAATCACAGCCCAATACCCTCATTGATCTGCTTCATCCAAATATGAGCGCACCAATTCCTCGATGATTTCATAGCGTTCAACGGTTTGAATTAGGTTACGTGCGTTTTTGTGGCTAGAAATGTAAGCAGGATCATCACTGATTAAATAACCCGATAACTGATTGACCGCATTATAACCTCGTTCGACCAAGGCAGCTTGAACTTGCTTAAGTACTTGTTTAATGTTGTCACGTCTTAGCTCGTCCGTTTTGTAAGCAACAGTCTCTGTAATATTTTGATTACTCATGCACTAGCCTCCTAGTTCTATTTTACAGTATCTTACACCTAAATAAAAGAATAAGCGGTAGAAACTCGTTAAAATAACACCTGATCCTGAATCTAATCAATGAATTGTAACAGATAAATAAAAGGACTAAATTAGAATCTCAGAATCAGATCATTCAATAACTCATTCAGTTGAGCAACTTCTTTTCCACCGGCTTGGGCAAAATCTGGTCGTCCACCCCCATTACCACCTGTTTTAACTGCCAAATTTTTAACCAATTCTCCCGCTTTGTTGCCTTGAGCGATGGCTTTTTGACCACAATATGCAATAAAATTCACTTTATCATCGCTCACCCCTGCCAAAAGGATCAAGCCTTCATGAACAGCAGGTTTTAGATTTTCAACCATGAGTTTTAAGTGTGCAGCCTCTTGATCAATTCTTTGGATTAAGAAATCAAAATCTTTCCCATGAACCACAGAATTACTTAAGACTTTTGCCTCCATCGTTGCGAGATGTTGTTTAAGTTGACCAAGTTCTTGTTTCAAAGCACTGTTCTCTTTTAAAGAAAGTTCAATGCGTTCTTCGATGTGATTAAATGAATTGGCCTTATACAACTTGGCAATGTCTTCGAGTTGACTCTGATAACCAACAAAATCCTGATAGGCACCATTTTGTGTCTTGGTGGTGATTCGGCGAATGCCAGAACCAATGGATTCTTCAGATACAATCTTAAAGACACCGATTTCACCAGTGTTTTTTACATGGCATCCGCCACACAATTCTTTAGAGACTTTTCCCATCGTTACAACGCGAACGACCTTATCATATTTTTCAGTAAACAAGGCAGTAGCCCCATCGGCTTTGGCTGCTTCTATATCCATCAGATCGAATCGAACTGGATGTTTCTCAAATATATAACGATTGACCATGGCTTCGATGGCTTTTAATTGAGGTTCACTGACTTTCTCAAAATGGGTAAAATCAAAGCGCATGTAATCTTCTGCAACATAGGATCCTGCTTGCTGAATATGATTCCCAATAATGGTTTTTAAAGCAGTTTGAACCAAATGCGCAGAGGAATGATTTGCGATGATGCGTTGACGTTTGGATAGGTCAATGCTTAAAGTGACACTGTCCCCTTCATTGAGTTCACCAAAGGCAATTTTGAGTTTATGCAGATGTTGTTTGTGCGGTGCCCTTTGAACATCTGTGACTTGGGCTTCGCCACCTTCAAAACTGAGCAACCCAGTATCTGCAACTTGACCACCCATCTCTGCATAAAACGGCGTAACATCAACAATGATGTCGCCTTCGTCATCCAAAGATGCCACCTGTATTCCGTCTTTAAAACAAGCCAACACTTTAGAAGTGGTTGTAAAAGCATCATACCCAACGAATTCTGAGACTTGGGTAAAATTCATCAAATCCATAGATTGTGAGCTCATCGATTCTACGTCTTCACGAGCATTTCTAGCCCGATTACGCTGTATTTCCATCTCTGACTTAAATCCATCCAAATCGATCTCAAAACCTTTCTCCTGGGCAATTTCTTGGGTTAATTCAACAGGAAACCCAAAAGTATCATAAAGTTTAAACACTGTCTTACCATCTAAATATTTCCCATCCAAAGCATTGAGTTCCTCGATGAGAAGTTGTTCACCCGCATTCAATGTTTTATGAAAACGAACTTCTTCAGCTTTTACTAAACGACTGATTAAAGTAACTTTTTCATTTAAATAAGGATAATAATCTTTCATCATCTCTGCAACAACTGGAACCAAATCGTCCATAAAAGAACCATCGATGCCTAATTTAATCCCAAAACGCACTGCTCGTCTCAATAACCTTCTTAAGACATAACCACGGCCTTCATTTGAAAATAAGGCGCCATCAGCCAGCGCAAATGTTACGGTACGAATGTGATCTGCAATGACCCGATAAGCCATCTTCATCTCACCTGAATAAGGCACTTTGGCTTTTTTCTCAACTGCTTTTATGACTGGTAAGAAAAGATCCGTATCAAAATTGGTTTCGCCATTTTGAACGAGACAAACCAAACGTTCTAAACCCAAACCTGTATCGATGTTTTTTTGTGGTAATTCTTTGTATAAAGCGCGCTCAACCCCTTCTTTTCCATCAAATTGACTAAAAACAACATTCCAGATCTCAATATAGCGATCATTGTCGAGTTCTTTAAAGAAAAGTGATTCCCCGATGCTTTGGGGATCAAATGATGGACCTCGATCATAATAGATCTCGGAATTTGGACCACAAGGTCCTTCCCCAATTTGCCAGTAATTTTCTTCTGATTTTAGGATATGTTGAGGATCTATACCAATCACATCGACCCAAATACGATAAGCTTCTAGATCACTTGGATGAACGGTAACATACATCTTATCCTTTTCCATCCCGATATAGTCTGGACTGGTTAAAAATTCCCACGCAAATTCAATCGCTTCTATTTTAAAATAATCTCCGATTGAAAAATTACCGAGCATTTCAAAGAAAGTATGGTGACGACTGGTCTTACCAACATTCTCAATGTCATTGGTGCGAATCGATTTTTGAGCATTCGTAATCCGATTACTTTGTGGTTTTACAGATCCATCGAAATAGCGTTTAAGTGCCGCAACCCCTGAATTGATCCACAATAGGCTTGCATCATTGACCGGAACCAAAGAGGCTCCAGGCTCAATCATATGACCTTTTGATTTAAAATAAGTCAAAAATAACGCTCTAACTTCACTTCCTGTACGAAACTTCATAAAAATCTCCTTTCAATAAAAAAACGCTCCTACAGGAACGTTTAAAACGCGGTACCATCCTGCTTCACTTCCGTGCAGCTCATTCCTTAACGCGGAATACGGGACTTTAGGTCCTCTCTCAAACGGCTTCGATTGCTTCTGTCAGGAATTTTCATCGAACATTCCCTTTCTAAAGATCAGAATCTATCTACTCATTTTGAGTCAGATTTATGTTGGTATTATACCACAAGTCTAGGGTTACTCGTCAATCGTCAAACCAATTTTACGTTCAACCAAACGAAGTTTCTGATCTGCCAAAAGTCTTGCCTTAGCAGCACCATCAGACAAGACTTGATCGATGATGTGTTGATTTATAATGTCTTGGTATTTGGTTTGTAGATCAATTAATAACTTAACCACTTCATTCGCAACGGCTTTTTTAAAACTGCCATACCCTTGACCTTCAAATTGAGCGACAAGATCATTGATTGAAACACCCGACAAAGCACTATGAATGGTCAATAGATTTGAAATCCCCGCTTGGTTTTTTGGATCATATTGGACTTTTCCGACTAAATCCGTCACGGCACTCATAATTTTCTTTCGCGCAAGTTCTGGTTGATCCAATAGGTAGATACAGCCTTTATCCGTAAGATCCGATTTAGACATCTTCTTGCTTGGATCACTCAGAGACATGATTCTAGCCCCAACTTTAGGAATCAAAGGACTGGGAATCTTAAAACAGGTTCCATACCGATTGTTGAAACGTATTGCAACATCGCGAGTGAGTTCAACATGTTGTTTTTGATCTTCTCCGACCGGGACAAAATCTGGATCATAAATCAAGATATCCGCTGCCATCAACGTTGGATACACATAAAACCCAGAGCTCATCGATTCTTCACCTTTAGCTACTTTGTCTTTATATTGGGTCATCCGGTTTAATTCACCCATATAGGTATTACAAGCTAAAATAAAGCCCAATTGAGCATGTGCCATCACATCTGACTGCATGAAAATTGTACTTCTTTTAGGATCCAAGCCACAAGCGAGATAAAGCGCAATGGTGTCTTTAAGATTCTTACTGAGCTCTTTTGGATCTTGATACACCGTTAAAGTATGTAAATTGGCAATGAAAACAATCATTTCATAATCGTTTTGATATTTAACGAATTCGCGTAAAGCACCGATATAATTGCCTAAAGTCAACTGCCCACTGGGTTTAATCCCACTTAACATTCTTTTCATCCTTGTTCCTCCTGAACTAAAAAAGCATCCAAAGGACGCTTTCACGTGGTACCACCTAAGTTATCTTTACAGATCACTTCAACATAACGGTGTTGGGCCGTAGAAGGACCATGCCCTTCTCGATTCATAAAGTCCACTTCATTGCACTGAGACTGTGTCTTTTTCACCAGGCAAGACATCTCTAAGTTTCACTCAGGCAACTACTCATCTTTATTCATCATCTTTAAAACGATTGTATCACTTTAAGATAAAAAAACAAGACTTGAATTAAATCAAGTCCGTTTAGGTCTAAAAAATAAGCCTGCCAGAATTCCTATGAAACAAATGGAGAGGTAAAGCCCAAATTTCGCCATTGTAAACCCTCCATAAACAACCAGTCCTGCCCCTGCAATGGCTAGAACTGGAAAAACAAAGCCTTCAAGAAAGTTTTTTGTTTTACCTTTGAAGTAGTCTTTGATGATGCCAATATAAATGAAAATGTAGAATACAAAGATACTGACAATCGGCATATCTGAAATATCGATACCGCCAATCCAACTCATTCCAAAATACATGGCTCCATTCAAACTCATAAAATGAACAATAAGCCAAAAAGCAGAGACGACAAAAGTTAAGATGGCTGAAGCCAAAGGAATATCTGTTTTCGGATCAACTTTCGCAAAGGTTTTACTGGAAAAAAATTCGTTGCGTAAAGCCAACGCATACGGCAAACGAATATACCCCAAGGTTAATCCATTAACGGTACCTAAGACCGAAGTAATGATAAAGACCAAAACAATTTTAGCACCAACTGCTCCATAAAATTGTGTCGCAAACAAAGCAACCGCATTATCCGCATTCAAAGCGATGACTTCCGGACTCAACACAGCATTAACAGCCAAGAAATAAGCAACATAAATCACCAGGATCATTAAAGGTGCTACCGTTAGAGCCAATGGCAGATTACGTTTTGGATTTTTAATCTCATGGGCAATCGATGGGGCAACTTGCCAACCATCATAGGCAAACGCAACCGAAACCAAAGCTGCCAAGAGACCTCCTTCGACGGGAATCACTGTACCAGTACTTAATGCTGCCCCAGGATGACCAAATATCAAACCGGTCAAAGCTAAAATGATTAAGGCACTTATTTTTGCGATCATCGCAAAACTTTGAAAGCGACCTGCATTTTTTGTTTGAAGTGTGTTTAAGACAAAGATCGTGATTAAATAGAAAATCGTCAGGAGCCAAGTACTGAGCCCAAAAACACTTTCCATACCAGAAAACCCAAACAATTGCGAGGTATACATCCCCGCAACCCAAGCGATTACAGCGACCAAAGCAGGATAATAAAAGAAAGTTTGAAACCAACCCGCTAAATAGCCCAATTCCTTGCCCCAAGTCATTTCACAATAAGTAATAATCCCGCCAACTTGATCATCACGTTTTGCTAAGGAGGCAATAGTCAAGCCACCAAAAATAATACCAACTCCGCCAATAATGAAAGCCAATACACCCATCATAACATTGCCACCCACGGCTTTAAGGATATTATCTGTGCGATAAAAGATCCCCGAACCAATAACGATTCCAACAATCATTGAAATCGTCGTTAAAAAACCGAATTTCCTTTTTTGTATGTTTCCCATAATGCTCCTCTCAGTACAAACATGTGTCTCAGTTTAACGACAACCAGAAATATAGTCAAGTATTATCTTTTACATTCGTTATAAATCGGGTATAATTCTATAAAGGAGAAAACCCTTATGATCGTTGTATATACCTCGCCTGGATGTGCCTCCTGCCGTAAAGTAAAACTATGGCTAAAAGAACGTGATTTGAAATTTGTTGAAAAGAACATCTTCTCGACCGTTTTAAACGAGAATGAAATAAAACACCTTTTAACCCGATCTGAAAATGGAACCGATGATATCATTTCTAAACGATCCAAGATCGTTCAGGAACAAAAAATCGATTTCGATGATATGACTCTAAATGAGCTCGTTCGTTTCATTCAACAGAATCCTTCAATCTTAAAACGCCCAATTATTCTGAATGAGAAATCCTTCTTAGTTGGGTATGACGAAGAGGAGATTGGGGCTTTCGTACCAGCAGAACTCCGTCGCATCGCCAGAGCATCTTGTGGACCTGAGTGTGGCAACTATAAAGTTTGCGGTGAACTCAGAGAAGAAGTCGATGATGAAAAACTTGCCCAGCCTAGATTAAAATCAGTTTAAACGTAAAAAAAGATGATGGCGACTAACCCATCATCTTTTTTATTGTTTTATTTTATTCTTTTTAATTTGATAGAGCAAGATATCTGCGGCATTAACCAACTCTTGAATGGTCTGTCCGTCTTTCGGAAATTCAACAATTCCAAAACTAAAGGTGGTCGAAACAGCTTTTCCTTGAACCAAAAGAGGATCTGCTTTGATTTCATTTTCCATCGTTTTAAACTTCAAGCGCAAATCTTCTTGTGTTGAAGCAAAAAAGATACCGACGAATTCATCGCCGCCAAAACGGGCAACAATATCACTTTTACGCGTTATTTTTTGCAGATGTTGGGTAATTTTTAAAATGGCTTGATCACCAACCGTATGACCAAATTGATCATTAATGAGTTTAAGGTTATCGATATCGAAAAATGCAAACAAAAATGTTTCCTTATAGCGTAAAGCTTTTGCTTTGATTAATTCAAAATACTCATTGAAGTAATGACGATTATACAAATTCGTCAATTGATCAAACATTGCCAGATTAGATTTCTCGATAAATCTTAATTGATTGCTCATTGCGATTTGAACATTACTCCGAATGAATTCCATAGCAACAATATCTTGCTCATTAAAAGCATTGGCTTTAATGGAATCAACACAAATCATCCCAAAGAGCTCGTTATTGATATAAATTGGAGATGCTAAATGCGATTTGATGTAGACCGTGTCTCCAGCATAAGTCGTGATCGGATAAAACAATTCATCGCTTTGAATGTTAGATACATTAATGATCTTATCCAACTTCCCTTCTGTGACACGATAAAGAAATGAATGCGTCACCGGTAGTTTTAAAGTCTCAATGTCTTTTCCAAAGCCAATGTATGAAGTTACTTCAAAATTATTCTCTTTTTTAATAAAAATTGAACCCAAAGAGGCATTTTTCATTGCTTTTAAAGCATTACTCAAAATCATATAGTAAGTGCGTGGGATGTCATCGATGTCTGTTATTGATCGATTGATTTCAAACATCCATTCATGAAGATAGTTAAATCGCTCTGCATCTTCTTGATTGGCATCCTTTTCATTAACCTCCAAAACAAAAGCAAGAATGGCAGAGGTTCCATTGACAATGACCACTTCACCCATCATTTCTATCCAGTTTTTCTTCAATTCACGATCCAGTAAGACGATTTCTCGTTTGGTTGGGCTAAGATCATTTCTAAAATTATAGTAGATATCCGGAAAAGAGATTTCGTATTGATGTTTTTTTAATAGAGTTTTACAAACTTGATTACATTTAATGATACCCACTTTATTAAAAAGGACACAAGGAAAAGGAACATTCTCTAAAAGAATATCTATGGTTATATCATCAAGTGTTCTGGGGCTTTCTTTCAAACTCATTTTGTCCTTTGGGCAGTAAAGATAATTAGTTAATTCCACAACGTTTTTCGTAATATATTATAACTTAAAATGATTAAGTTCAAAACAATATTGTTTTTAGATTGGCATTTATATCAATGACAAATCTAAATTGACAGATTGTTTAAGTATAATTTTTGATAAGACAAGGCCGAAATCAGTTAAGCGTTGATAATTTTGGTATAATTTCAAGGTGAAAATACTTCTTGGATTATCAGGTGGCGTCGATTCCGCTGTCGCTGCCTATTTATTAAAAGCACAGGGTCATCAGGTTGAATGTGCATTCATGCGTAATTGGGATTCGTTGACCAACAACGATATTTTAGGTAATCCAACTTTAGATGAAGCCATTTGTACACAAGAACAAGACTATAATGATGCTTTGGCAGTTGCTCAAAGTTTGGGATTGGTACTACATCGCGTCGATTTTATTAAAGAGTATTGGGATGAAGTGTTTAGTGTCTTTTTAACTGAGTATAAGAAAGGTCGAACCCCAAATCCAGATATCTTGTGTAACAAACACATCAAGTTCGATCATTTCCTCGATTATGCGAAGAAGAACGGATTTGATCAGGTTGCAACAGGTCATTATGCACGGGTCATTCATCATCAAAACCACTCTGAACTTCTAAAAGGTTTGGATCTGAATAAGGATCAAACGTATTTCTTAGCTCAGATTTCTCAAGAGGCATTGGCTAAAACACACTTTCCTTTAGGTGAACTTGAAAAGCATGAAGTGCGCACTATTGCTGAAAAGTTGGGGCTAAGTGTTGCCCAGAAGAAAGATTCAACGGGAATTTGTTTTATTGGAGAGCGTAATTTCAGATCCTTTTTAGCCAATTATCTTCCAGCTAAAAGCGGACCCATCATTGATTTAGAAACAAAAAGTATTTTAGGCGAACATCATGGGATACTTTACTATACATTAGGTCAAAGAAAAGGTTTAGACATCAATGCTCATGAAGGTCCTTGGTTTGTTGCAGGCAAGGATATTGAATCAAACGAATTGTATGTCGTTAAGGGTGAAAACAACCCCTGGTTAAGCTCCCAAGAAGCTTTGGTTAAAGATCTCAACTGGTTTAATCCACTCGATCTAACACAACCCGTACTGTGTACAGCTAAATTTAGATATCGTCAAAAAGATCAAAAAGTAAGTATCCAGTTGATTGAAAAAGATACCTTGATGGTTCATTATCAATCATCGATCACAGCCGTTACACCTGGACAACAAGCCGTTTTCTATCTGGGTGAGGTCTGTTTGGGTGGTGGGGTTATCGATGAAGTTTATGTTGATCATAAAGGTCTACAAGAAAGAATCAAGGCAAAGCGATGACACTTTTTACAAACATTCAAGGCAAAAGTCCATTATCCACAAAAAATGTTGTGATCATACTGGTAACTTATTTTTTAGGCTATATGTTGTTAATTCCATTCATCACGCAACTGATAGATTTATTTTTGATTCCAGGTTTTCTAACTTGGCCTTATACAGATGTCATAATGCATTCAATTTTGACCCTCTTCTTTTTATACCTTGGTTCAAATCTACTCAGTGAATCCAACAAGCATTGGTCGATCATGGTATTTTATGTTCCCATCATTGGCGCAATGGTTATGTTGTGGAGCAACATCTTATTTGGGGTGATAATCTCAGCACTCAGTGGTCAAAGTGAACCACTGAATCAATCACTTCTTTATGAAATGTTTAAGATCAACAAATTATCCATTATGGTACAAGCCATGGTCTTTGCCCCCATCGTAGAAGAAATCATCTTCCGTGGAGTCATTTACCGTCACTTTAAAAGCGCAGGTAGATATTTGATTCCGTTGATTGTATCAACACTACTCTTCGCATCTTTCCATTCATTGAATGCAATATTAACCGCTCAATGGAGCGATCTATGGTATTTACCTCTTTACGCTTTCATGTCCTTGATTTTGACCTATGTTTATGAGAAAACCCAAAATCTATACGCTTCGATTTTTCTGCATTTTATCAACAACGCAATATCTATTTTAGCGATGCTCTATGCAATAAAATGATGGAACCTATTGAAATAAGTGGTCGATTAATAAAAATCATTTTTCATTCAGAAAGCAACCAATTTACAGTGGGCGTTTTTAAGTTGTATGATCTCAACGAAAAAGAAGTGACAGTGACAGGATACTTTCCTAAATTTAATAAGGATCTTTTGATTGCTTTAAATGGTGCTTATATTGAACATCCACGCTTTGGAATGCAATTTCAAGTCAATCATTATCGAAGAATCTTACCTACTGATCGAGATTCTATCATCGCTTATCTCAAATCGCCACTTTTTAAAGGAATTGGAAAAGGTTTTGCTGAAAAAATAGTCGACACCTTTGGTGACGATGTTTTAAATCAACTAAAAGAAGACATAAGCATCATCCGTAGAATCAAAGGCTATACCAAAATTAAAGAGGATGCGATTTATGAAGGCTTGATTCTCGCGGGTGAAAGCGAAGAAGCCATGAAATTTTTCACAACCCATGGCTTAGGCATACGCAACATAATGCGACTCGATCGAGTTTATGGAACAAAAGTTTTGGAGATTGTACGTGAAAACCCTTATCGATTGGTTGAAGAAGTTGATGGAATTGGTTTTAGCACAGCGGACAAACTTGCCTTATCGATTGGATTCGAAGTCGATGATCCCAGACGTTTAAGAGCCGCCATGATGATGATGGTTTTAAATGAATGTATGCGAACTGGCGACAGTTATGTCGAATTTGATGCATTAGAACGGCTCTTTATGAAAGAATTCAGCGATCAACAACACAACTTTGACAGTATCCTCAATGATTGTGTTCGGCAAAATAAGATTGTTCGTGTCGATCAACACTATTTCCACCCTTCTCAATACACGACTGAGCTTTTTATCGTTAAGTATTTTGAAACTTACCCCAATGAAATTCTAGATCCTGTTGAATCATCAGATTTGGATCAAGTTTTATTAGAACGCGAACATCGTTTGGCAATTCATTATGATGAACTTCAAAGTTCAGCAATCCGTACTTTCTTTTCTGAATCCATTACAATTTTAACTGGTGGACCAGGGACGGGTAAGACCACGGTTGTTGGAGCCATGATCGATTTGTATAAAAAGCTCTACACTTCATCCTCTGTTGTATGTTGCGCACCAACTGGGCGTGCCGCAAAACGTCTCAATGAATTGACGGGAACGGAATCGACTACGATCCATGCCTTACTTAAGTGGGACCTTGAAGCCAATACCTTTGGAAAGAATGAATCCGATCCTTTATCCTTGGATTGTTTGATCATCGATGAGTTCTCGATGGTGGATACTTGGTTATTTGGGAATCTACTTAAAGCGTGTTCAAATGTTAAAAAAATATTGATTGTAGGCGATGTCGATCAATTACCTTCTGTCTCACCAGGATCCGTCTTAAATGACCTTATCGAATCCAATCGATTTAAAGTCATTGCTTTACAAACCATTTATCGTCAGAAAGAAGGCTCCGATGTGATCGAATTGGCCCATCAGATCCGGGAAAATAGAGTCGATCTCCAAGATTTAACAAAAGACATTCGTTGGATTGATTGTTCAGCCATAGAAGCCAAACAACTGATTCTAAAAATTTTTTCCCAAGCTTTAGAAAAAGGCTACTCGGTGAGTGATATTCAAGTGTTAGCCCCGATGTATAATCGTCAAGCTGGAATTGATGCACTTAATCATGCTGTTCAAAAGATGGTCAATCCACCCACTCATGAGCATCCTGAATTTCAAGTTGGCTATGTCACCTACAGAGAAGGTGATAAAATACTCCAGTTAAAAAACCAACCCAATGATGATGTTTATAATGGCGATATCGGGATATTGATTGAAGTCATTCATGCAAAAGATGATGAAAATAAACAAAATCGCTTAGTGGTTGATTTTGATGGCCGAATCGTAGAATATACTTCAGAATCCTTTATCAATATTACCTTAGCCTATTGTATTTCCATTCATAAATCACAAGGCAGTGAATATCCGATTGTAATCTTGCCAATTCTCAATGAACAAAAAAATATGCTACAAAGACGCTTGCTTTATACTGCCATTACTCGAGCTTCTAAATCATTAATTTTAATCGGTGAAAAAAATGCTTTTCTATATGGACTTTCTAAAAAAGATGAAAACCCTAGAAAAACCTGTCTCCTAGAGTATTTGAGAAATCATTAACAAAGTGCTAAACTTAAAAAGGAGATTTCTATGAAACGAAACAAAGCGTTAACCTTTATTTTACTTAATGCATTGACATTTCCCCTCTTTTTAATTTTATTTTTTGGACACTTACCTGAACGTATCCCCATGCAGTTTTCAATGTCAGGTAAAGTGAATTGGAGTTTGCCATTGACGACAGGCTTGCTTGCTTTCTCAGCTTTTTTCGCGATTTATGTCATCCAACTTTTCTTCAGATTTAGGAAAGACGAAAGTTATCCGATGAAAGACACCCTCATTGCATTGTTTATTCCAGAGTTTTTTATTGCGATTCTTATCGTTGCCATGGTCATTAAATAAGGAGCCCATATGATTCAAATCACCAATGTCAGTAAAACGTATTCCGGAAAAGTTAAAGCCGTAGACGACTTAACCCTAACCATCAATCCAGGCGAAATTATCGGTTTTATTGGTCCCAACGGGGCTGGCAAAACCACCACGATTAAAATGATGACAGGCATCCTAAAACCAGATACCGGCACCATTCTACTTAATGGGATCGATATTCAAAAGGAACCGTTAGAAGCCAAACGTCAATTCGGTTATGTTTCTGATAACCCTGATTTATTTTTACGTTTAAAAGGCATTGAATATCTTAATTTTATGGCAGACATTTATGAAGTTTCTGTCTCAGAAAGACGTGAACGCATCGAACATTATGCGAAGATGTTTGATATGAATTCTGCTTTAAGCGATAAGATCCTCTCTTATTCTCATGGGATGAGACAGAAAATTATCTTAATGGGCGTCTTGATTCATGATCCGTCGATCTGGATTTTAGATGAACCATTAACAGGTTTAGATCCACAATCTGCTTATGCTTTAAAAGAAACAATGCGGCTTCAAGCCGATCTCGGTAAAACCGTCTTCTTTTCAACCCATGTTTTGGAAGTCGCAGAAAAGCTCTGTACAAAAGTAGCCATCATCAATAAAGGCAAGATCCTTTACTATGGGACTTTGGAGGAACTGAAAAAGAACCATACGGGACAATCGCTTGAAGACATCTTCTTAGAGGTTACCAGTCATGCGTAGTTTTTGGGCTTTATTTGTCGTTACCTTGAAAAACACTTTGAGTTTAGTTGAATCAAAAAAGAAAAAAAGCATCTGGACACGACTTTTACCTGTTTTTCTTATTGTCGCTTTTATTCCGACCTTGTTTAGTTTTTATGTAATGGCTGAAGAAGCTTTAAAACTCTTAATTCCAATCGACCAGACAGGGGTCATCTTAGGACTGATGTTAACAGCCATATCAATGATGATATTTTTCTTTGCGATTTTTCTTATCCCTGCTGTCTTTTATTTTTCCAAAGACATTGAAATGCTTTTAGCTTTACCATTAAAAGCTCGCACCATCGTTTCCGCTAAGTTAGGCGTCAGTCTAATTTATGAATATATCTCTATCGTTGTTATTGGATTGCCAATCTTGGCAGCTTACATCGTCAATGTTAAGCCAGAGCCACTCTTTTATTTAATTACATTAATCGTTTTAATTTTTGCACCTTTGATTCCTTTGATTCTAGCTAGTCTTATTGTGATGATCGTTATGGCTTTGTTTCCTAAAGCCCGTAACCGAGACTTATTCAACTATCTCAGTGGTTTTGTGGCATTGGCTTTTGCGATAGGGCTCAATCTATCCATCAGTTCCTTCGTTAAAATCGACTCGCAAAGTATGATCAATATGATGATTGAAGGCAATAATTCTTTCATCTCGATATTTGGTTATTTGATCCCAAGCATCCCTTTTGCCCTCAAAGCCATGGTGAATTTAAATCTGATCGATTTAGGGATCAGTTTGAGTATCGCTGCTGCCTTTATCGCGCTGTTCTTATTTGTTTCTGATGTGGTCTACTTTATGGCTGCTGTCGGTGTTAATGAGACTGGGGCATCACGTAAAACTTTAAAAAATAAAGCCTACGCAAAAATGACAATAAGTTCAAATCCAATCGTCACATATACCATAAAAGAACTTAAGCTCATGATTCGCACACCGATCTATCTGCTTAATAATATCTCTACAGTGGTCTTAATGCCTGTGATTTTTTTGGGATCCATTATGACAGGACTTAGTTCTCAAGACGAAGGCATACAGATGATAAAATCAATTCCTTGGTCTCAACCCAGTGTTTTAGCCTATGTCATCGCCGCAGGTGCGGCTGTGGGCTTATTTATGAGTTCATTGAATCTGATTACTGTTACCGCTATTTCACGTGAAGGAACGAATGTTTATTTCATGAAATTCATACCAATGTCTTATTTCAAACAAATCCAAGCCAAAGTATTTAGTGGACTTATCATCAGTTCACTTGGGATTATCTTAATGCTTATCCCCTTTGGTATAGTTTTAAAAATCCCCCCATTGAGCCTTGCTTTGGCTTTTTGTGCTGCCTTATTGAGTGGCGTATTCATCAACTATTTAGGCATTATTGTTGATATGATCCATCCTAAACTCGTTTGGGAACAAGAAGCAGCTGCAGTTAAACAAAACATCAATGCTGCTTTTACGATGTTGCCGGCTGCTGGTTTAGGTGTTGGTTTATTTTTCACGGTTTCTTGGTTTAGTAAACCCTTATGGTTTGCGTTCGCTTTATTTGTTGTTTTCTTTATACTAGATGTTGTTACCATTATTGTCGCGAAAAAGGCATGTAAAAAAGCCTTTGATCAAATTTAAACATAAATTCTAAGATTTTTGCGTTATAATACAATCATAAAAATAGTTCAATAATATGAACTATTTTTAATGGAGTATTATGAAAGAACTCAATGAAGCTTTGCAACAATTCCTATATCTCAATCGACCCAGTCGAAACAATGGTGATTTAAGCATTGGTGAACGGATGGTCTTGCGAACCCTCAACAAACATTTAACACCAACAACGAAAGGTATGTTGCCATCGGAGTTGAGTATACATTTGGGCTTATCACGCTCTGCCATCACCCCACTGCTCAATAATCTAGAATCTAAAAACTATTTAACCCGCGATGTTAATCCTGATGATCGTCGACAGATTTTAATACGTCCAAATCTAACCAAAGTCGATTTTCATCAGCAAAGACAAAAACAACTTGATCAACTCATCAATCGTCTAAATGAACTTGAACAAAAACAGTTGCTTACTCTAATCGAAAAACTCAATAAGAAAAGTCAAGAAAACACAGAGCAAACCATATGATTAAAATGTATGCTTATTTAAAACATACCTGGTGGCAAGCATTGCTCGCCATTACTTTTTTAGCCCTACGGGTTATTGCCGATCTGTCTTTACCAGACTTTATGATGAGGATTGTTGATCGCGGCATCTTAAGTAAAGATCTCAACTATGTACTCTCAACGGGCATCCAAATGTTGATGTTGTCGTTATTGATTGTTGTTCTATTCTTTATGTCTAGTTTTCTTGCGTCTTATATTGGTGCCAAAGCAAGTGATCGGATTCGAAAAGACATCTTTAAGAAGATTGAAAGTTTTTCTCTGATCGAATTTGATCGAATCTCTACGGCATCCTTGATTACTCGTTCAACCAATGATGTTCAACAAATTCAACAAATCCTAACGATGTCTTTTCGATTTATTTTAGCGGCACCTTTGTTTGGGGTTGGTGCTTTAATAAAAGCCATTGACCTTACCCCAAGTTTAAGTTGGATCTTCGCCATCATCTTTCCTTTGATGTTGATCTGCATCTTAATCATCATGAGTTTAACTTCACCTCGTTTTGAAAAGGTTCAAAGACTTACCGATCACTTAAATTTGATTGCTCGAGAAAGCCTAAGTGGGATCAGAGTAATTAGAGCTTTCAATGCACAAGAAACTCAGGCCAATAAATTTAAGAAAGTTAACAAAGAAGTTTATTCCAATAACATCATGTTAATGCGAATCATGAGCCTAATGGATCCAATGATTGCTATTTTTATGAGTTTCACCACCCTATTAATCATTTGGTTGGCTGCTGATCGAATCAGTCAAGGTTTGATGCAGGTCGGTCAAATGATGGCTTTCTTGCAATATACTGCTCAAGTACTGTCATCTTTCATGATGTTAACGATGATTTTTACATTTTTTCCACGTGCGATCGTCAGTGCTCGTCGGATTTCAGAAGTACTCGATACGATCCCTTTGATCGTCGACCCTGAGTTACCTCAATCATTCAATCCTTTAAAACACGGAGAAGTCATCTTCGATCATGTGAGTTTTAAATATCCTCACGCCAATGAAAATGTGCTTCAAGATATAAGTTTTAAAGCAAAAGCTGGTACAATCAATGCCTTTATTGGTTCAACTGGTTGTGGAAAAAGCACTTTGATCAATCTAATTCCAAGGCTTTACGACGTCAGTGAAGGCACGATTTTTCTTGAAGGCGTGGACATTCGTCAAGTTCCACAAAAAGAATTACGCTCTAAAATTGGTTATGTTCCGCAAAAAGGGATGTTACTTTCCGGCTCTATTAAAGATAACCTTATTTTTGGTTCACCAGAAGCGAATCAAGCGCTGATCGAAAAATCAGTGCAAATTGCCCAAGCCACGCAATTCATACACGAAAAAACAGATACCTATGACTTTAATTTAGCTCAAGGTGCCACCAATCTATCTGGTGGACAAAAGCAACGTTTATCCATCGCACGCGCATTGATTAAACAAGCCCCGATTTACATCTTTGATGATTCTTTTTCAGCGTTAGATTTTAAAACGGATGCGGCTCTAAGAAAAGCTTTGCATAATGAGTTAAGCGACAGTACTTTCTTTATCGTTGGGCAACGCGTTAGCACAATTATGCATGCGGATCAGATCATCGTCTTAGAAAAAGGACGAATCGTTGGGGCTGGGAAACATCAAGAATTGCTTCAAACGTGTCCAGTTTACTTTGAGATTGCATCCTCGCAATTAAGTCTGGAGGAACTATCATGACCCGCCCTACGGGTCCCATGATGGCAATGCGCGCTCAAGTCGTTAAACCCAAAAACTTCTATAAAACAATCCAACGCTTAATTCGGTTTACTTCGCCTTTCATTCCGCAAATGATTTTGGTCATATTCATGGCCATTCTAGCCACCGTTTTCGGGATCATTGCTCCAAAACTTACAGGAAATATCACCTCAAAGATCGCTGCGGGTCTCTACCTGATTCTGCAAGGGGTACCAAATGCGGCCATTGATCTTGCCTATGTTCATTCAATTTTGAGAACTTTAGCTTTTCTCTATTTGAGCGCTGCTCTACTTCAATATCTACAATCTTTCATCATGGTTAGAGTTACTCAACAAATCACATATAATCTCAGATTATTGATTACAGAAAAAATCAACCATTTGCCCTTAAAGTATTTCGATACCGAACCCATTGGAGATGTTTTATCTCGAATCACCAATGACGTTGACACAATTGCACAAACCTTTCAGCAATCCATCATTCAAATCATCACCTCCATTACCATCTTGATTGGAGTTATGATCATGATGCTTACTATTAGTTGGGAAATGACCCTCATTGCATTGATTTCTTTGCCGATCAGTTTATTCTTGGTAACGAGGATCGTGAAAATTGGTCAGAAATATTTTCAAAGACGTGCCAGAACCTTAGGCTTACTTAATGGCCATATCGAAGAATCCTTTGCAAATCATCCCATCATCAAAGTCTTTAATGGTGAAACCCATCAAACTAAGATCTTCGAAGATTACTCCACAAAACTCTTTTTAGACAGTTGGAAATCTGAATCCATCTCAGGCATCATGATGCCGTTAATCAGTCTGGTTTCAAATTTATCTTATGTCGCAGTAAGTGTTTTAGGGGCATCTCTTGTCATTCAAGGCACCTTACAGGTCGGTAGTATCCAAGCTTTTATTACTTATATTAGAAATTTCAATCAACCGATTAATCAAGTTGCTAATATCGGTACTTTGCTTCAATCGACTGTGGCTTCAGCGGAACGCGTTTTCGAATTCGTCGATGAACCCAATGAACCAGCAGATCCAAACCCTTCTCAAACTTTTGAAGTTAAAGGAGCCGTTCGTTTTAAACAAGTTGATTTTGGATACGCTGATGATAATATCTTCATAAAGAACTTAAATATAGACATTAAACCTGGTCAAAAGATTGCCATTGTTGGTCCCACTGGTGCCGGAAAAACAACTTTAATCAATTTATTGATGCGTTTTTATGATGTAAAAGGTGGCAGTATTGAAGTAGATGATGTCGATATTCGCGACTTGTCTCGGCATGATTTAAGAAACATTTTTGGTATGGTTCTTCAAGATACATGGCTATTTAACGGATCTATTCGAGAAAATATTCTATTTTCAGATCCAGAAACCTCTGAAACAGAGATGCGCAAAGCAGCTGTTTCAGCTAAAGTGGATCACTTCGTTCAAACCTTACCTGAAGGATATGATTTGCTCATCAATGAAGAAGCCAATAATATCTCTCAAGGTCAAAAACAGCTCTTAACCATCGCACGAGCATTTCTATCTAACCCTTCTATTCTAATTTTGGATGAGGCAACATCATCTGTCGACACACGAACTGAGGTTCTGATTCAAAAAGCAATGGAAAAATTAATGCTCAATAAAACATCCTTCATCATCGCACATCGCTTATCTACGATTAGAGATGCGGACTTAATCTTGGTTATGAATCATGGTTCAATTATTGAACAAGGATCGCATTCGTCGCTTATGCAAAAAAACGGTTTCTATACAACCCTTTATAACAGTCAATTTGAACCTGAATCTTAGATTTAGGCAGGCAGTCATCTACGCTCAATAACCCCAAACCCAATGGTTTCAATATATTTTGATTTAGCGGCCAATATGCTTTTTTGATATAATGCAGGTAATGAAAAAGAGAATTTCTCAACTTCTTAAAAATCTCATGGTACTTAGCCTCTTGTTTTTGAGTGTCGCCTGTAGTGGTCAAGATTTTTATCTACTTGGCCAAAGCGAAATGACCCTTGAAGTGCATTCAAAATATGAAGAACCAGGATACTTCATCAAAGATAATCAATTCGTTAGTGTCGAAGGAAATCTGGATACAGATCACTTAGGCAAATATACACTTGTCTATACAGCTGGCATTGGTAATACGAAAAAAGTGTTGATTCGAACCATCAATATCGTGGATACTTCTGCCCCAATTTTAACATTGACAGGATCCTTAGATCGATTGGCTTGCGAAAAAGATGCTTATAATGAGGAAGGCTTTTCAGCCTTCGATAATACAGATGGTGACATCAGTGATCAAGTCATCATCGATAAAAGGAATTCCGGTTACCACTACTCGGTCAAAGATTCATCGGGCAATTTTACCGAAGCGACTCGAATGTTCACAAAAACAGATACACTCTCCCCTACTTTGACTTTAATTGGTTTATCATCAATCAAAGTTTCATTAAATAGTACTTATCATGAAAGTGGGTTCATTGTAAGCGATAATTGTGCCATCGATGAAAATCAGGTCATCATCACCAATTCAATCAATGTAAACACCTTGGGTCAATATGTGGTCACTTATTCCATAACGGATCAAGCCGGCAACAACACAACCCTGAAACGTAATGTGGAGGTTGCTGTTCTACCTCAAACAACCGTTTATCTAACCTTTGATGATGGCCCCAGCCTCTTAACGATGCAAGTCCTAGACATCCTAAAGGCTTATGATGTCAAAGCAACTTTTTTTGTTATCAAGCAAAAAGCAGCCCTTGAACCCATTCTGTTGCGTGCCTTTCAAGAAGGAAATACGGTTGCTTTACATTCCGATCAACATGTTTATACAACCATCTATGCATCATCAAATAATTTCTATACAGATCTGGAATCAATTCAAAATTGGGTTGAAAATTTGACAGGTAATCATTCGATGATCTATCGATTCCCTGGTGGATCTTCAAATACGAAAAGTGATTTTAACCCCGGTATTATGAGCACCTTAACCAAAAGTGTCGAAAGTAAGGACTTCCATTATTTTGACTGGAATGTTTCTTCAGGCGATGGCTACAGTAAAACAACCACTGACCAAATCATCAATAATGTCACTAAAAACATTCGTGTTGGTAAATCTTATGTCGTATTGATGCATGACAGTTCTGGCCATGAGGCAACAATCGCAGCCTTACCCAATATTCTTGAATATCTTCAGTCGATTGGAGCGGTGATCCTCCCGATCACTATGGAGACCCCAGTTGTTCATCACAACGTCCAAAATTAAACCAATTCTGATTGTATTCAACCTTGGCCTGCAAACTCTAATGACCATAACTCGTCTCAATTCGGATGATTCTTCATTACAATTTGTATCTTCAAACTGAAAAACATTGTATCTTACCGTTACTGTAAGATTAATGGCTTTAATTAGATTGGTTTTCGCCTGGTTTCATCTTACAAAAAAGACACTTTTTTGATATTAGTGTCTTTTTTCTTAGTCATTTAAGTGAATACATTTGGAAAACTTTTAGCTCTTGATGGCAGATAAAACTTTTTCTACATCTTCCTCAGGATTGACTTTATCAAAGATGGCAACAATCTTACCTTCAGGATCAATGACGAATGTCGTTCTAACAACGCCCATCACCTTATTCCCATACATATTTTTCTCTTTGTAGACATCGTATAAAGTTACGACTTCTTTTTGATCATCTGCCAAAAGTTCAAAATTCAAATCGAATTTTGAAGTGAACTTCACATGACTTTGTTCATCATCTTTACTGATCCCAAATACTATGATGTTTCGAGATGTAAATGCGGACATATTATCACGATAAGAACAAGCTTGAATGGTACACCCAGGTGTATCATCTTTAGGATAAAAATATAAAACCACACTCTGACCTCGGTAATCGCTCAGCGTTCTTTTTTCACCTTTTTGATTTTTCAAAGTAAAATCCGGGGCAACTTCATTAATCATTATTTTCGACATAACTACCTCCACTCTTATTAAAGCACACTATGCGCAGTCATCAAGGATTATGCCTAATGAGTTGTACAATCCGAGCTTCATAGGGTCTAAAGACCATCTTTTTATCCATAGGACCATACGTCGGATAATTACACACTTTGGTTCTCATCATTTTATAGTTATCGCTTTTAAACAGAGCTACATGATCATCTAAATTAATAAGAATCAAATAGCTTTCTTCTGCATCTTCGCGAAGATAAGCAAGAATTTGTTTATGACTTTCCATGATTGGTTTAAATTCACCAGTACGTAAAGCGGGATGCGTCTGATGAAAAGCAATCAATTCTTTGGTAAAATTAAGAGTCGAGTTTTGGTCCTCACTGTCTTTTTTAACATTAATTTCTTTATGATTCGGATTAAGCACAAACCATGGCTTTGTTTTAGAGAAACCAGCATAATTCGAATCATCCCATTGCATGATCGTTCTGGCATTATCACGTGTCATCTTTTGCACAATGGGTTTACGAATGAAACTGGGCAGATGAAACATTTGTTTTAACATTTTATAATCACTAATCGCTTCAAAGTCTTTCCAATCTGCTTCAGCGATCTTCATATTTGTCATTCCAATTTCTTCCCCTTGATAAATAAACGGCGTCCCATAGGCCGTCATCGTATTCAACAAAAGCGCTTTAGCACTCTCGATGCGATACTTCTTATCATCCCCAAATCGAGAGACGGATCGCCCATTATCATGATTGGATAAGAAATTTCCCATCCAAAACTGTTGCTTAAACGAGGCGTTTTGCCATTTCGTAAAAATGGCCTTGTATTGCGGAATGGTCCAATGATAAAACTTGGTAAAATCGTATTTTCCTAAAGGACCACACCCAATTAAAACAAGGTCAAAATGAAACATCATATCCAACTCTGCTTGATCAAAACCACAGTATTGAGCACAACTTTCCGGATTCACCAACAGACCTTCGCCTAAATAGAGGCCAGGATATTGACTTAAGACCTCTTGATACATTTCTTTTAAATACGCATGTGATTTCGGTAAAGATACGATTAAATCATCCGCAAATTGAAGACCTTTTTTATCCGGATTCTTATCTGGCAAGCCTTCTGCTTTGGCAATGATGTTGATGACATCCATTCGAAATCCAGCGACACCCTTCTTCATCCAAAAGCGCATGATGTCATAGATTTCTTTGCGGACTTCTGGATTGGTCCAATTCAAATCGACTTGATTGGGTGTAAACATGGTCAAATAGTATTCATTTGGAATCATGGTTTTAGTCCATGCAGGACCTCCAAATAAACTGATCCAATTGTTAGGTGCTTGATTGTTTTCACCTTGTTTGAAGTAGTAATAATCGCGATATTTAGAGTTTTGGTTTTTTAGAGCTTCTTGAAACCATGGGTGTTGATTGGAGGTATGATTGGCAACCAGATCCATAAGAATGCCAATGCCTCTGATTTTAGCTTCTTCAATCAATTGTTCCATGTCGTCCATGGTGCCGTATTCTGGCTGTATGTTATAATAATCAGAGACATCATAACCAAAATCGATGTTAGGAGATACATAGACAGGACATAACCAAATCGTCTTGATGCCTAAGTTTTGAAGATAATCTAATTTAGAGATGATCCCTTGAAGATCTCCAATCCCATCCTCATTAGAATCTTTAAAAGACCTGGGCCAGATTTGATAAATCACATCATTCATTTGAGTTTTGATCATAAAATGTCCTCTTTGTTTAATTTTACCACACTCTAACCATGAACCAACATTACCTATTAACTCAATTCCCACAGCTCCATATGCTGGTCGCTGTCAGTAAGAACCATCCAATCGCTGCCATTGAAAGCAGAATCTCGGAAGGCTTTTCTCATTTCGGTGAAAATAGAGCTCAAGAATTGGCAGAGAAAGCTTCATTAGGACTCCCCATCACTTGGCATTTCATCGGTCGAATCCAAACCAACAAACTCAAAACAATAGTTCAATATGCTTCCTGGATTCATTCTGTAGATCAACTCAAACAAATTTTTTTAATTGAAAAATATGCCAGCGAATGTAACAAAGATATCAATCTTTTAATCCAAGTCAACTTAACCCAAGAAGGACAAAAAGGTGGTGTTTTAATAAAAGACTTGGAAGCTTTGATTTTAGCCTGTGTTCCTTTGCCCCACATCAAACTCAAAGGCTTAATGGTTATGGGTCCCAGTGACGCTGATCAATCACGCACTGAGACGACTTTTAAAGCTGCTCAAGCACTTTTTCTTCAAACCAAAAAAAATCATCCGGAGATGACAGAATTATCCATGGGAATGAGTCATGATTATGGCCTTGCATATCACTATGGATCCACTTGTTTTAGATTGGGAACCCTACTTTTTAAACAAGACTAAGCTTTGTGATGGACAATTTTATAACTTAACTTAAAAGTCGTCAATAAACATAAACTCGGTAGGACACAACTCGATGCATAGGCAAATAATACAAAGATATCCCGAGTTGTAACATTGCGGATAAAATATCCATAAGGTAGATTGCCGTATAGGAAATAGACCCAATTTTGTTCACTTGTAAACCCGAAACCAAATAAACCAATCAACATCAACATATAAAAACCCAAAGGAAGCACTAACTTCTTTTCTTCAATTGCCACCAGTCCCCAAATTATTCCAATGAAGGCAAAGATCATAATCGTCCATAATAAGCCAAAGAATGCTTGTTGCCAAGACAAAGTCAAGAAATCGAACTTCACAACAAGAAACGTTCCCAAAAAGAGAAAAAAGACAGATAAAGTTAAATGCATATAAATTATAATAAAAAACCGCTTAAATTGAAGCATGGGTTCTTAGATTCGTGATCATTCTTTTTAAACGAGAAAACCCTTCAATGATGTCTGCATCACTGAGCGCATATGAGATTCGAACATTATGATCAGCCCCAAAATAGATGCCTGGTACCAATGCGACCTTATAGTCTCGCATGGCTTTTAAACAAAAACTTTCAGAGTCCATTTTAAACTCACGAATATCAGGAAATAAATAAAAAGCCCCTTCTGGTTTAATACAAGGCAGATTCATGTCTTGAAGTAATCCATAAGCTAAATCTCTTCGACGATGATAACTCTCACACATCCAACTTGTATCCATCTTCAACGCTTCAATGGCTGCCACTTGATTAAAGGTTGTCACACCGGTGACTAAATAAGCATGCATCAAAGCGATTGCTCTAGAGATGGGTAAATCCGCCAAGACATAGCCAACGCGCCATCCTGTCATCGCATAGGGCTTAGATAAGCTTTGGGTAATGATTAAACGTTCACGGATGCTTTCGTCGTAACAAAGCATTTCATAATCTTTGGTAAAGACCAATTGAGAATAAACATCATCGCTGATGATGAAAAGATCATTTCGTTTCGCCGCGGCTTTAACTGCTTCTATGCTTCTTCGATTTAAAATCGTCCCGGTCGGATTATTAGGTGAAGTGATGACAATGGCCTTGGTATGGATGTTAACCAATCTTTCCAAACCATTGGGATCAATCTGAAAATTATAGTTATTCGTTTCCAACGGTACCAGTTTGGCTTTACACACAGAAATCATCGGTCCATAAGAAACATACATCGGAGATGGGATAATGACTTCATCCCCTTCTTTTAAGATGGTCATTAAACTCGCTGCCAAAGCCTCCGTTGCTCCATTGGTGATGACAACTTCATCCCACGTATAATCCAGATGATGGGTATGGCGTTCAAAGTCCGCCACTGCTCTTCTCAGTGATTCTAATCCTGAATTGGCTGGATAATGGGTTTGATTGTCATGTAGTGCCAAAATCGCCGCATCTTTTATGCGTTCATCGGTATTGAATTCTGGTTCTCCAATCGTAAAATTGATGATACCAGGAATTGTTTTAGCTTCTTCTGAAAACTTACGGATGCCGCTTTGTTTAAATTGTCTGACTTGTGGATTGATTCGGTTTAGCATATCGTTCCTCATTTATGTTTCATTATGTCAAAAAAACGAGACCCTGTCAAAGGGATGCGATTTTGCCAGTAACTGAATCCTAACACAAATATCCCCATCAAAATGGCACTGAAAAAGAAGGCATTCTGCATTCCGTAGTAATCTCCGATTAATCCAAAAGCCGGAAATAAAAACACCATGATGACACTATACGCCATCGAATTAACCGATAAGATCGTCGCTCTAACCTCTGAGGATATCTGACGATTAATATGGTGGGCGATCGTAACATACATGATAGATTCCATGCCACCCATAAAAAAGAATGCAACGAAACCCCAAGGCAAGATCGGCATAAAGAAAAAAGTAGCGGTCATGAGTAAAGAAACATAAAAAATCAGTTTAAGATCAAAATGCTTGATCAAACGACTCACAATCAAAGCTGCAATAATTGAACCAATCGTATTGATCATATACCAAATTGATATGATCGTTAGTGAATAACCCTCTCCTCGCAAATAGGTTCCTAAATACAAGAAATAAGTTGCTGTTACCGAAGTAAATAGAGCACAATAAAGCATAAGACCTGCCAAAATAGGTTGATGTTTAAGCGTTGACAAAGCTGTTTTCGTC
>JBBQOY010000002.1:0-41567 GCA_038331365.1 Erysipelotrichales bacterium
GAGTTTGATTTGATGAACGGCCTCTGCATAGGGAATCGTCATATAAAGATCTGCTACAGTGACGATGGGTCCCATTTCGGTTTTACGTATGGCACCTGATCCCAACATCATCAAATCCATTCCTAACATATCTTTTCCAATGTCCGCGAAAAGATTGCCCATTTCTGTTTCTTGCGTACGTTTAGGATGAGTTAGTTTTTTTGTTAAATGGGTAAGAATACGATTGTATTTCTCATCAACTTGATCCTTATAATGATTAATGATTTGTTCAAGTAAGAGATCTTTTGGACATGTTTCGGCATTGATGGGAATCAATTGCCATTGATAATCGGCAATTGTATTCGTATCTTTATCGACGATTAAATCAAATCGTCCAATTTGAGCCGTTCCTACGCCTGCTTGAGCAATCGGAATTCCGTTGACCGATGCAGGTTCTTTAAGAATCGTGTGTGAATGACCACCGATGATCAAATCAACACCCCACTCAGGGTTGAGTAATTCAGCGAGTTTACAATCATTGTCAAAACCGATGTGCGTTAATAAGACTGTTAAATCGACATCTGTCGTTCGATAGGCATCACAGATTTTACCGACTTCAGCGGCAGCGTCTTTAATGTCAATAAAGGTCGAGATAAATTTATCTGATTTAAGTGAATCTAAAATCGCCTCGGTTAGGATCCCGATGAATAATACTTTCATCCCATCAATATCAATAAACTGATGTGCATTTAGCAATCTTGTATTTTGATTTTTGAGATAGAAATTGGCAGAAATAATTGGAAATTTAGCATATTTCTCAAGGAAAAGCAGATGAGGTAAACCATAATCAACTTCATGATTACCGATACAAGCAATATCTGGTGCGATATAATTCATGATTTCCATCGTTGAAATACCTTTGAATTCTGAATCAATCAAAGAACCTTGAAGCATATCTCCTGCGATACAATAAAGCACGCTTTCCTCACGTTCTCGAACTTGGGACACATAGCCCGATAGCATGGATACCCCTCCAACCAATTGTGCATTATTGTCTTTGGATAAAAAATCACCATGCATATCATTGGAATGTAAAATAGTCAACTTCTTTAGATCGGCCATAGTTGTGCTCCTTTATTTATGACTCTCGCTTCTATTAACACTATGATAACTCTATTTATTCGTTTATGAAACCCATTTGTTGAATTAGGAGGCTTACGCCAACCTTGATGCTCCCCTAACTTTATTGATTAAAAATACAACTAATGTTAAAATGAATGTGTTAAAGGGATTTATTGATTTCATCAGAGGACCCATATCGACACGGTCACACTGTAACGTTCGCATTTTAGAAATCTCAAAACTTTATCACATTTTCGAGATAAAGTTTTTTATTTAAACAAAACAGGAGCACTATGAACGAAGATAAGCAATGGTATGAAAAGACACTTGAAGAAGTCCTTGATGGGATTGATGTTCAGGCTGGATTGTCTGAAGTTGAAACGACAGAATCAAGACAAAAGTACGGTGAGAATGTCTTAGAAGAAGGCGAAAAGAAGCATTTGATCACAGTGATTATTGAACAATTCAATAATGCGATGATTTTAATTTTATTGGCTGCAGCCATCATTTCTGGGTTTATGGGTGAAGTGACAGATGCAATCATTATCTTAGCCATCGTTATCCTAAATGCGATTTTAGGAATCCTACAAGAAAATAAAGCCGAAAAGGCATTGGCAGCATTAAAAGAGATGTCTGCGCCGATGGCAAAAGTTCGTCGCCAAGGCAAAGAACTTGTTATTCCATCGAAAGACGTGGTACTGGGCGATATCTTGATATTAGAAGCTGGGGATAAAGTCGCCGCAGATGTACGTTTGATCAAATCTTCAAGTATTCAGATTCAAGAATCTTCCTTGACAGGAGAATCTGTTCCAATCAGTAAATCAGAGGAGGCGGTTCTTCAAGAAAAAGCAGCCCTTGGTGATCGCATCAATATGGCGTATGCTTCATCCAGTGTTACATATGGACGTGGTACTGGACTGGTTGTTGGAATTGGAATGGGGACGGAAGTCGGTAAAATTGCGGCGATGTTAACCAGTACGGTTAAAGAACAAACGCCGCTTCAGAAAAAACTCAATGATTTAGGCAAAGTACTGGGATTCGGAGCACTGATCGCAGTCGTCTTGATATTCGTCATTGGGGTACTTAATCAGCGAGATTTACTCGCTATGTTTTTAATGGCGGTATCTTTGGCCGTCGCAGTCATTCCTGAAAGTCTTCCGGCCGTTGCCACCATCGTTATGGCGATGGGTGTTCAACGTATGGCCAAACGAAATGCGATTATTCGACATCTATCCAGTGTTGAAACATTAGGTGGAGCCACGGTTATTTGTTCAGATAAAACAGGCACTTTAACTCAAAATAAGATGACTGTAACTGAGTATTGGACCAAAGACGAAGCCAATTTAGACATCATGTATAAAGCAGCTTACTTATGCAATGATTCACGTTTGGTGGATGGTAAATGGGTTGGAGATCCAACTGAGATTGCCTTAGCCCAATGGAGTATCAATTCGAACTTAGACATAGAATTGCTCGAAAAATCCTATCCAAGGGTTGCAGAAGTTCCTTTTGACTCAGGGCGTAAGAAAATGACTACCATTCATCAAGTAAATGATAAAATACTTGCCTTTGTTAAAGGCGGCGTCGATGAAGTGTTGAGCGGTGTAACACATGTATCCGTGGGCAACCAGAATCGACTGATTGGTGATCAAGATCGCAAAGAAATTCAACAGAAAAATACAGAGATGGGTCAAAGTGCTTTGCGAGTCCTGGCTTTAGCCACCCGTGAATTAAAAGTAATGATTCATGATGGGGATATTCAAGTTGAACAACATTTAAGTTTCCTTGGTTTGGTTGGGATGATTGATCCACCCCGTGAAGAAGTCAAAGGTGCGATTCAAGAATGCCGAAATGCAGGCATTCGTCCAATCATGATTACAGGCGATCATAAAACAACAGCGGAAGCCATTGGTCGTCAGATTGGTTTGATGTTGGATAAAGATCGTATCGTTACGGGTGTTGAATTAGATGCGATGAGCGATGATGATTTATACAATGATGTTAGAAACATCGCTGTTTATGCGAGGGTTTCACCTGAACATAAAATGCGAATTATCGATGCTTGGAAAAAACAAGGTGAAATTGTTGCGATGACGGGGGATGGCGTCAATGATGCCCCAGCTCTTAAGAAATCAGATATCGGGGCTGCGATGGGCATTGTTGGGACTGAAGTCGCCAAAGGTGCTGCGGATATGATTCTCGCTGATGATAATTTTGCGACAGTGGTCAACGCGGTTGAAGAAGGACGTCGTATTCGCGACAACATTGGTAAAGCCATTAGTTTCCTCTTGTCATGTAATGTTGGAGAGTTGGCAGTATTAATGGTTGCCACCATTTTGAATTGGGATTCGCCTTTATTACCGATTCATATTCTGTGGATCAATCTAGTAACCGATAGTTTACCTGCGTTGGCTTTAGGTGTTGATCCTTCTGTAGCGGGGATCATGAAAAGAAGTCCAAATCGGGAAGATAGTTTACTCAGTAAGGGGATGATCTATCGAATCTCGTATCAGGGGATCATGATTGGGAGTTTAACAATTATTGCTTTCCTATATGGCTTGGATCCAAAATCAGGCGGATCATTGGCTGTTGGTCGAACCATGGCATTTGCGGTCTTGGCGTTTAGTCAATTGACACATTCCTTTAATATTCACTCAAACAGTTCAAGTAGTATCCATTACATCTTTGTCAATAAATGGTTGATCTTAACCACCTTTATCAATGTTGGGATGATGCTTGTGGTCATACTTATTCCCGGCATCAACACACTTTTCAAAGTATCATCACTTGATCTTAGACATTGGGGTGTGATTGTTGGGTTATCACTGATGCCGATACTGGTGGTGGAATTATTTAAGTTATTTAAAATTAATGGTAAATAAATCATCTTGTAAAATGCACGGGAAAGAAGCCCTGTGCATTTTTCTTAAGTGGGCATATGCTATACTTTAGGTATGAATTCTAAGACAACTCATTATAAAAACGGACAAGTCGTATCCCAAATTAATGATCACAGAATGACATATTTCTATAAGGATGGCAGTATAAAAGCTGAAGGTCCTTATCATGATGAAATTATGGATGGAGAGTGGTTTTTTTATCGCGAGAATGGTCAAATTTCACAGATAGGTCATTTTAAAAATGGGCTTAAACATGGACCTTGGATTCGCTATGATAAAGGCATGGGGATTGAATACAATGAATCTTTTTATGAAGGAAAGATCATAAAAAAGAAATAGGGGTGTCATATGAGCACAGCTTCAATTAATGGTGTATCACTTTTTTATGAAGAGAAGGGAAATCTAAGCAGTGAAAAGGTTGTCTTCTTTCTGAATGGGGTTATGGCCTCAACTTCCAGTTGGAACTTACAAGTCCCTGTCTTTGAAAAACTTGGTTATCATATCATCCTTCATGATTTTAGAGGGCAATTAAGATCTGAGAAACCGCAAGGACCTTATACATTCAAGCAACACGCTGAAGATACCATCGCTTTAATGGACCATTTAAAGATCCCTAAAGCTCATTTGATTGGGACTTCATATGGCGGGGAAGTTGCGTTAAAAACCGCTCTAGAACATCAGAATCGTGTCCAAAGCTTATCCATCATCGATTCAGTCAGTGAACTGGATGAGGTGTTGAGAATATTCGTGTATGGTTGGATTGACGCTGCCAGTGAAAAAAATGGTGAGCGTTTCTTTAAACTTATGATGCCCTCAATTTATTCAGATACATTCATCAAAAATAATCAAGAAATGCTTAAACGAAGAACACAAGCAATGGCTTCAATCGATCCCACATATTTTGATGGACAAATAACGCTTTATGAAACCTTCATCAACGATGTTTATATGAGCGATGAACTCCATAAGATCACATGCCCAACTCTGATCATCTGTGGCGGAAATGACATCTTAAAACCTAGAAAATTCTCTAAGATTATCTCGGATCTCATCAAGAATTCAGAGTATTTATTGATTCCCGATTGTGGACATGTCACCATTTTTGAAAAACCAAATGAACTTAATACTGCTTTACTTGGGTTTATCATAAAACAAGATGCGGTTAATAAATAGCTACATATGGAACAAATCGACGCTAAGACCATCATTTCGCCTTATCAGAGCAACAGACAGTGGTTTGGCTCGCACTACAACATGAATATTTATAAGGGCTGTAACCACGGGTGTATTTATTGTGACAGTCGAAGCGAATGTTACAAAGTTGAAGATTTTGATCGCATTAGAGCGAAAGCCAATGCCTTAATTCTGATTGAACAAGAACTTAAAAGTAAACGTAAATCGGGTGTCATTTCAACGGGTTCAATGAGTGATCCGTATAATCCTTTTGAAACGGACCAACGCTTGACACGATCCGCTTTAGCTTTGATCCATCGATATGGTTACGGCGTCGCCATTTTTACCAAAAGCCAGTTGATTTTAAGAGATACAGATCTTCTTAAAGAGATTTCGAGTCATTCTCCGGTTTTGATTGGGATTACCATCACCACCGCAGATGATGAACTGTCTCGTAAAATAGAACAGAACGTATGTGTTAGTTCTAAGCGCTTTGAAGCACTCAAGCAACTCAGTGATCAAGGCTTGTTTGCAGGGATTATATTAATGCCTGTCTTACCTTTTATTGAAGATAACCCTGAGAATATACGTGCACTCATCTTAAAAGCACATGAACATCATGCTAAATTTATTTATACAGATGCGCATTTTGGGGTCACGTTAAGAACCAATCAACGCGACTGGTTCTATAACAAACTGGATCTAAATTTTCCTGGCATAAAAGATAAATACATTGAAACCTATGGGAACACGTATGAATGTTCTTCTCTTAAATCCAAACAATTATGGCGAATCTTTACCCAAGAATACGAAAGATTTGGAATTCTTTATCGAATGAACGATATTATTCAGGCTTATCAACAAAGCTATGGGTTTCAACAACTTTCCATTTTTGATGAAAAGTAAGTCATATCACTGATTATTTATCCTGTGATTTAAGAAACTCGTTTTTTAATTCAACATAAGAAACAGCATTCTTTAAGATGTGCTCGATTTCATCCGCAGTGACTTTACGTTTAAAGACAGCCGGGATACCTGCGACTAATGATTCGGATTCAACAGTTTTATTGGGTGTGACCAAAGCGCCAGCAGCCACCATGGCATTTTTTTTGATTAAAGCACGATCCAAAACGATTGATGCACTACCAATTAATACTTCATCTTCAACACTTGCCCCATGAACATGTGCCAAATGACCAATCGTAACATCATTTCCGATGGTTGTTGGCGTATCCACATCGACATGAATGACAGCCCCATCTTGAATGTTGGTTCGATCTCCAATCACAATTCGATTCATGTCACCACGAATGACTGCTGAAGGCCATACCGAAACATCATCACCTAAGATAACATCTCCAGTAACCGTGGCTGTGGGTGCAATATAAACATTTTTACCCAAAATGGGTGATTTTCCCTTGAAAGACTGAATCATAAGTACCTCTTTTTTGATGTTTTCATTTTAACATAGTTTGATGAGCTATGAAAATAAGGCGAAACCTTAAAATATAAACTTTTAAACACTTAGTTTTACTATACAAAAGGAAAGAATTCGCCTAAAATTAAATTAAAGATGTCGATTTAGGCATGAGAGGATCCTTTGGGAAAAAGCACCATCGTACATAAACATGCAAATGGTTTAGATGTGGGTAAATTCATATTATCGCTTTTCGTTATTGCCGTTCATACTTCACCCTTAAAATCGATCAGTATAACTCCAAATTTTATATTGGTTCAAATCATATCCAGAAATGCTGTCCCCATGTTTTTTATGATTTCAGGCTATTTTTTCTATTATAAACGAGGCACAAGTACAATAAAGATCGGGCGATTTACCATCAATGAGTATTATTATAAATACCTAAAAAGGATGCTTCAGATTTATTTCGTTTGGAGTTTGGTTTATCTTTTTGATGTCGTCAATCGCTATTTTATTGGCAGTGAAGTTCCTTTCCCATTATTTCTTATACTTTACATGTATTGGGCGGTGGTGTATGGGACCTATCTTCATTTGTGGTATTTTCCATCAGTGATCTTCGCCATTACCATCGTTCAATGGTTAGGTAAGCGCATCGGATTAGACAGATTGTTGCTTATTTCACTTGGGTTATATAGTATCGGGCTTTTTGGTGATTCTTATTATGGCATGGTCAAAAACATACCTTTGATTGCGGGGTTTTATAAAACCATCTTCTTTCTAGTGAATACAACGCGAAATGGTTTATTCTTTGCCTTGTTCTTTGTTTGCTTAGGTGCTTTAATGAGCCAACGTGAGATTCATCTTAAACCTTTGAAGTCGGGAATCTACACATTGATTTCATTTTTATTTCTCACTTGGGAAGCCTTTGCTTTAAGGTTTTATTCAGATCCAAATGATTACAACTTTATGATTGGTTTAATACCCGTCGCGTATTTTGGTTTTCAATTTCTTTTAGGGATCAATCTTAAATTCAAATGGGACTATAAATTCTTAAGAGAATCCAGTACGGTTATATTCTTCAGTCATCCTTTATTTTTGATTCTTTTTAATTATGTATTTCCACTTTATGGTCAACACTTTACCGCGTATTTAAGCGTTATTCGTTTTTTCTTTGTCTTTATTCTGTCATTCTTATTCTCAATTGTTGTAATCAAACTGAGAAGTCATTCATTGATTGGACGGCTTGTTAAATATCTCTACTAAAACATTGAAAAGTTAAATTGACCTTATGTTGTCATAAAAGTTTGAGATATAATAAACAAAGAGGTGGGTTATGCAAAAAATCGTTATGCTTGTGTTGGCACTGTTGTTGGGGAGTTGTACGACGAAAATTGAAATCGTAAAGCCTTTGTCGTTTACGCTTGAGACTTTACCGATAATTGATGGTTCAACGGTAACCATCCCATTGTCTGAAGCTTTGATGGCTACTTTAACTGAAATGACTCTTGAGGAAGCCCGCCCTTATGTATTCCATAATAAAACACATCCTGCCTATATGAATTTGCTGGATCAGAAAGCAGATCTTATTTTCGTAACCAGTCCTTCCCAAGAAGAACTTACATATTCAAGTATGACTAACGTAAAAATGGAGATCATTCCGATTGTGGCTGAAGCATTCGTTTTTTTAGTCAATAAAGATAATCCAGTTGATGCTTTGACGTTGGATCAAGTTCGTAAAATATATACAGGTGAAATCACCAACTGGAAAGAAGTTGGGGGCAATGATGTGGCGATTCGAGCTTTACAGCGCCCGGTCAATTCTGGTTCGCAAACTGGTTTTCTTGATTTGGTCATGAAAGAGTTGATCCCCATGACACCCCCTGAAACCTGGATTGAAGATTTTATGGAAGGCTTGATTGGTTCCGTTGCCCAATATGATAATGCCCCAGATGCCATAGGATACTCATTTTATTATTATGTAACCGATATGGAATACAACAGCAACATTAAAATGCTTAAGATCGAAGGCATTAATCCAACTCCTGAAAACATCACCAATAAGAGTTATCCAATCTGTACCGCTTATTATGCGGTTTTTCGTCAATCTGAGGCTGTGGATAGTCCGGTAAGAAAGATCGTTGATTACATATTATCTGAGCAGGGCCAGCAACTGATGGAAAAAGCTGGTTACGTTAAAGTTAAATGAAAAAGAGCTTTATTGTCTTAAGCGCACTCTTACTTTTAAGCAGTTGCACTAAAATTGAAACCATTATTGAGATGCCAACTTTACCCGAATTTCCTGAACATGAAATCGCAACTTTTGCTGAGCCCAAAGGGATTGTCGCACAGCCCGATACGCAAACATTCTGGACAAACAATCAATTGAATACGAATAATGATGAGGGTACTCAAGCGTCTTTAGCCAACGGTGTCAAATTCCGTATGAATTTGAAACGCTACAATGGATTAAAAGATAAGACTGTTGAAGATAAGATCAATCAAAACATACAAGAACTCGCTGATCAAATGAGCATCTATACCACAATTGAATCTTTACCAACATACCTTGGCTTATTCAAAGCTTATCCAATGGATAAGCTGATTATTAAAACCCTCAATGTCACTGCAGGAGATAGTTTTAGTTATGACAATCTATTATCGATCGTGATTAATGCGGACATCGAAACAAATTATACAAATAATATGGATTACTACCAAGGTAGGATCCGTTACATAAAAGCCAGGACTTATGATTTGAATACTGGAGATGAGATTAATTTAAGTGATCTTTTTGTCAATGGGACAGATTATGTTAAATTACTCAATGATTTAGTTCTTTTAGATGCTGAAAGCAAAACTGAACCTAACCCAACTGGCTATGAAATGTGGTATCAATACTTAGGAGGGTTTACTGGAATTCGTGGTGATATCAATTTTTATTTAACGCCGTTTGAATTGGTTTTGGTTTTTGATCAGTCTTACTCAGAATTCTACAATCAATTCTCTTCTGCAGAAGTAAGCATACCATTTGATAAATTGGAAGATGTTTTGGCTTTTCAACAACGCGTTGCCTCTGAATCTAATTTGTTTACCGATTCTAAACTCGTCAAATATGAAAATTTTCGCGATCCAAGCGAGACTCAGATTACAGTGGTTAGAAGAGATCAAACAACGATTGAATCGACCATCACTTTGGCTCCTCTCAGTGATGAATTCACCAAGATACGTGATGGCATACGCGCACTGAATCAAGGTATTATCAATCAAATGGTTAAAGATAAAAATCCCTATGTGTCCTATCACTTTTCAGCGGTTCCTGTTGGACCATATATGAATGTGATCAGTACGATGTACTCAAATGATCATTGGGATAAAATCAATCTTACCTATAAACCAGACGGGACAGTCTTGACTTTTGCGGATGTTTTTAAAGTAGGATCCGAGTATAAATCAATCATCATCGAAAAAATGAAACAGATCGCTACCGAAAATCAATTTATGGAAACTTATGATTATGAAGCGATATTTAGAACCATGCATATCATGGTTTATGGTTGGCAAGACAATCAAAGTATTAGAGTCTTCAATACGTTTGCGATGCCTCCAGATTTGAATGAAGGTACGTTTGATATTATCCTAGATATTAATTCCCATCAAGACATCCTGAAACTTAGCCGATGGTCAAACTAATCCCAACTTTATCTTTGGATCCTAATCAGACCTTTACTTTTTAATCGTCTTTGTTTACATTAATTAATTTTGAGCTACAATGGGATTATAAGAGGAAAACTTTATGATTACACGAGAAATCCCCAAAATTAGTCCAGAAGATGTGGTTACCGATTGTTGCCCTAAATTTCATCCTGGTCAATGGGAAGAAAGAATCTTTGATTTCAGCGACTATCAATTTATTCAAAGTGACACCACTAATTTTATGTAT
Organism: Erysipelotrichales bacterium; assembly: GCA_038331365.1. Classification (GTDB taxonomy): domain Bacteria; phylum Bacillota_I; class Bacilli_A; order Erysipelotrichales; family Erysipelotrichaceae; genus UBA2212. The sequence continues at coordinate 10,535 of JBBQOY010000002.1, forward strand.
ATCCCTTTGAATATGGATAAGGTCATGACCAAAGTACTTTCCGACATATCAAAAGCGCATGCTGCTTTTGAAGATCGTGTTTTAATTCTGTCTAAAGATATTGGTGCTTTTAAAAGTGAACATTATTTCTTGGTTAAGAAAGATGTGCCTGCTTATAAAAGCGTTAAAATAGAAGGACTTTATTTCTGTAAGATTTATGACGGTCCTTTAAAAGAACTATCGAAACATTTGAAAGACTTCGATGAATACCTCAGATTAAAAGAACGTAAATTAGAAGAAGTTTTTGCTTTCTATACCACTTGCCCTAAATGTGCCAAAACGTATCAGCATAACTATGTCGCACTTTTCGCAAAAGTCGATACTTATTTTGAGCCTTAAAGCACTATCTCAACCTAAAACCTCGTAATATCGTATAATGATTGGGTAAAGCGAGGTTTTTTTATGAAAATAGAAGTTTGGTCTGATTATAATTGCCCATTTTGTTACATCGGTAAAGTAACTCTTGAGAAAGCTTTGGCTGAACTCAAATTAAGCGATAAAGTTGAGATTATATATAAAGCATATCAACTCGACCCCAATGCGCCGATTATGTCACGGAAAAACACGTACGAAGTCTTAGCTGAAAAATATGGTGTTTCCAAAGCTGAAGCCCAAGCAATGATGCAAAATGTCGTTGATAAAGCGACGGCTGTCGGATTGACTTATCATTACGATTTGGTCAAAACAACGAATACTTTTAATGCGCATCGATTGTTAAAAATGGTGGATAAATCAAAAATAAAAGGATTGAATGCCGCATTGTATGATGCCTATTTTACCTTAGGTAAAAATCTTGCTGATTTCGATGTCTTAAAAGCGTTTGGAGAAGAATTTGGCATCAATAGAACAGAACTTAATGCAATGTTACATTCAGATAAGTATAAGGCAGATGTTTTATCTGACATTGCTGAAGCGAAAGCATTAAATATTCGAGGAGTTCCATATTTTAGAATCAATAAGAAATCAATTATTCCTGGTGTTCAACCGATTGATACTTTCATTGATATCATCAAAAATGCATATGTTACAGAAATGGGGAAGTAATCAGTCAATTGCCTCAATGATTGAAAAGTAGATAGGATAAAAGGTGAAGAGTGGATCGATCGATCCACTCTTTTTTAATGTCTAGAAGGGATTCATAGACAAATTGTTTCATTTATCTAATTAAGTCTTTTAGCGTGATGTGATATACGTGAGACTTTCTGGACTGTGCTACAATCTAATAAGAACATCGTTGATTGATTTCAGAGTATCATTACATCTTATTTCTAAAAAGGGGTCTCTAAAATGAGTACGATACTAAGGCGTGAATTTGAGGTAAAGATCATTTATACGGTGGCTAAAAAACCAAAGCAACTTTCTTTAACTACATTTTATGAGGATGAGAATCTTCAAGTCAATTGGACCATCAATCACACAGAAAGCGAAGCTTCCTTGTCTATCCATATTATCCCTAAAGTTGTCCTGGCTTTGGATCTACTGGATGTTATTTTCGATTTCCCTTTACAGTCTTATTCAAGGGTCTTCGTCAATGGTTTTCAGTCTTGGACAGAGAGCCAAGAAAGATCAATGTATGATCGGTTGCCTCATCTTTCCGCATTAGCCAAGCGCTTTAACTACAAATATCAATTCACAAAATATGGTGATTATGAATTCGTTGATATTAAAAAAGGCCAAGGTTATTTTCATGGTTTTACTTATTGTTATTTAAGGGATGAAGATCAAATTCAATTGTTGGGATCATTAAACGAAGCAAATGGGTTTACGATCTTTGAACTTCAGGCACCCAACCATAAAATCATCATTCATAAAGATGTGGATGGGGTCTTGATTGAGTCACCCCTAATTATGTCCCTTTTCTTTAGCGAAGGGAATGATGATTCAACTTTCGACGCCTACTTCAAAGCCATGGACATTCAAAAACCCAAAGAACCAATGCGATTTGGATGGACCAGTTGGTATAACTACTACCAAAACATAACGGAAGAAATCATTACTCAAAATCTAAGCGCAGCCAACACTTTAGATAATAAAATGAACATCATTCAAATCGATGATGGATTTCAAACCGCTGTTGGGGATTGGTTGTCTGTCGATCCTAAAAAATTTCCGCATGGGATGAAACCGATTGCTGATGCGATCAAAGCTCAAGGCTCAATCCCAGGGATATGGTTGGCACCCTTTGTTGTTCAAAAAAATGCAAAGTTAGTAAGTGATCATCCAGATTGGATCCTTAAAGATGCTTTTGGTCATTATGAAATGGCGGGATACGGATGGGGTGGGAATTATGCCCTTGATCTGGAAAATGATGAAGTCAAGAATTACTTAAGTCATTGTTTTGATGTCATCTTGAATGATTGGGGTTTTGAGCTGGTTAAACTTGATTTTCTGTATGCTTCTACCTTGGGTCATCGTCCAAATAAAACACGGGGTCAACGGAGTGCAGAAGCCATGGATTTTCTTCGTTCTTGTGTCAAAGACAAATTGATATTGGGTTGTGGTGTGTGTTTGGGTTCTGCTTTTGGAAAAGTCGACTATTGTCGCATTGGTCCAGATGTTAGTTTAGATTGGGATGGACCTTGGTATTATCAATTCATCCATCGTGAACGTGTTTCAACGAAAAACGCAATTCTCAATTCAATCGGGCGACGTCATTTAGATCAGCGAGCTTTCTTAAATGATCCTGATGTTTTTCTATTAAGAAACAACAATATAATAATGAGCAATTCACAAAAAGAAGTTTTGGCTCATGTCAATCGCTTGTTTGGAAGTCTTTTGTTTACTTCTGATTTAGTTACAGATTATGATGAGACGCAAATGCAAATATGGAAAGAAACTACGGAATTAAAGCCTAAAGAAATTTTAAGTGTTACTTATCCCCAAAAGAATGGGATAAGCATTCGCTATCGTGAGGATCATCTTGAACATATTGCTTTTCTTAATTTGGGGAGTAAGCCCATGACCTTCGAAAATGGAGTGTCTTTGACACCATTTTCGATTAAGATCACGGATTAAAAAACTGAGCATATTAGATGATTAATCTTCGAACGTTTTGTATCATGTAATAAAGCAAGGCAATAACCTTCTTTCCCCCTTTCATTTTTTTCTAAAAGCCTTCTTTCCCCGGAAGGTTTTTAGTTGGGTAAATAAATTGAAAGGAACTAAAAGTGTGATAAAGTAGACATAGCATCAAGTCATCAATAACGAATCATAGAATATCATTTTGATGACAAAATATTTTTTAATTTGAAAGGAACATGATGAGAAATTCAATCAGTATTGTTTTATCCGGTGAAGCGGGTCAAGGCTTACAGACAGTCGAAGAATTCTTAGTCGAGGCATTAACCCAAGAAACGTATGTTTTTTCATCCAAAGAAGTGATGAGTAGAGTCCGAGGCGGCAATAATTCCGTTGAGATTCGAGTTGCAGATCAACCCATTCAAGCATTGCGGTATTCTATTGATATTTTATTTTTATTTAATGATCATGCTTTAGAAAGATTGATGCCTCGTCTTACGAAAGATACGGTCATTTATGGAGAGGCACCATTCTTAAAATCAGTCCCAGCAGGTTATAAGGTTAAGGAAGTGGCGTTTTTAGATTTAGCCAAACAAGCAGGCAATCGTCTTTATGAAAATACAGCCATGTTTGGTTATATTGCAGGTTTGATTGGTGTTTCAGCAAAGAATTCAAAAACTTTAATTCGTAATCGCTTCGCAAAAAGAGGAGAAGAGATCGTATCTGGCAATCTGAAAGCTTTTGAATTGGGTTACGATTTAGGGACCCAAGATCCAGATAAACGACCATCATTTAAACCAATTCAATTTAAACCAAAACGTGCTTTAACAGGCAATGATGCCTTAAGTATGGGCGCAATTGCGGGTGGGATTAATTATGTGGCGGCTTATCCAATGTCACCAGGAACAGCTTTGATGACCTTGCTTGAAGCCCAAAGTCGTGATTATGAGATCTTAGTTGAACAAGCTGAGGATGAGATCGCAGCACTTAATATGGTGCTTGGTGGATGGTATGCAGGAGCGCGTGCTTTAACCACAACCTCTGGCGGTGGTTTTGCTTTAATGAGTGAAGCAGTTAGCTTATCTGGGATGACCGAAACACCAGCAGTGATCCATGTGGCACAACGTCCAGGACCTGCAACAGGTCTACCGACTCGAACTGAACAAGCGGATCTAAATCTCGTTTTATATGCCGGCCATGGTGAATTTCCACGGATGATTTTTGCTCCCGGGCGGATAGAAGATGGGGTTGAAGTGATGTCACGAGCTTTCTATATGGCAGACAAGTATCAGATCCCTGTTTTTGTTTTATCCGATCAATACTGGCTAGAATCCATGAGTCAAAGTGACGAACTTCATTTTAATCCGAACTATCTTGAACGTTTCATTATAAAAACAGACAAAGAATATAAGCGTTATGCCTTTGATCAATCAGGGATTTCTCCTAGAGGTATTCCGGGTTATGGTGAAGGTAAAGTTAAAGTCGATTCAGATGAACATGATGAAGAGGGGATGATCACTGAATCATTCACCATGCGGGTAAAGATGCATGAAAAACGACTCGCTAAATTTGAGTTAATGCGTCAAGATATTATGGAACCCTTGATTGAGGGCGCTGATAAAAAGGAAGATCTCGTTTTAAGTTGGGGTTCAACGTATGGGGTCATTGAGGAAGCCTTGGCGACGCATCCAAAGTGGGGTTTGACACACGTTCATTTTACCCAAGTCTATCCATTGCCGAGTTCTTTAGAGGCTTTGATCACGCAAGCTAAAACAATTACCGTGATTGAAAACAATGCCACAGGACAGTTCGCGAACTTGATTCAAATGACCTATGGGATCAAAGTAAATCGTAGAATTCTAAAATACAATGGTGAGCCATATCACATCGATGAGCTCATTGCGAAATTGGAGGAACAATCATGAGTGCTTTTGAATTCAATCACGACATCGATATGGCTTGGTGTCCAGGCTGTGGTAACTTTCCTTTAAGAAATATCTTAATTAAAGCTTTAACTGAATTGAATCTTGATCCAAGCCAAGTCGTTTTCTCTTCTGGGATCGGTCAGGCAGCTAAAATGCCGCAATATGTCGATGCGAGTTATTTCAATGGTTTACATGGACGAGGGTTAGCGGTAGCCAGTGCCATCAGTGCCGTGAATCCAGAATTGACGGTGATTGCTGAAGGCGGCGACGGCGATATGTATGGCGAAGGTGGCAATCACTTGATTCATAACATTCGCAGAAATCCCCATCTGGTTCATATTGTCCACAACAACATGGTGTATGGCTTAACCAAAGGTCAAGCGTCGCCAACCTCACCGATTGGCTTGGTGACACCTATCCAGTTGGATGGGGTTTATAATCAACCAATTAATCCCATGGCTTTGGCTTTAGCGATGGGGGCTACATTTGTTGGCAGAGGGTTTAGTGGTGATCAAGAAAAAACCAAGGAATTGATTAAAGCAGCCATTTTACATAATGGTTATGCCATCGTGGATATCTTTCATCCGTGCGTTACCTACAATAAGGTGAATACCTTTGCGTGGTATAAGTCGCATACTTTCTGGTTGGATGACGATCATTCTAAAGAAGATAAAACAGCTGCCATGAAACTTGCTTTGGATGAAGAAAAACTAGCTTGTGGTATCTTATATCAAATTGAATCAAAATCTTATACCCAACGGCATCCGTTCTATCAAGGCAATACAACACCATTATATAAGCGCCTTCGTGATGCGAAAGATGTCGCAAAGCTATTTAATAAGGACTAATCTTAAAGCTCAATAAAATGAGCTTTTTTAAATTTTTATATGATTTGTAGTGCTTAAGTGTTTCATTCATAAGAGTACAGAAGTTGATTTAAGTATGGTATTGTTAATTTACAGAAGCACAAAGAAACATGAACAACGAACTCACTTTAAAAAACATAGATTATCTCAGGATCGAAGGCTCTGAACTTTATGGCTGCGATCAAGAATGGTATGGCAAACCATGGCAACGTTTATCCGGATGCGGACCAACAGCGGCCAGTATGATTTCGCTTTATCAGATTCATCCAAAGAAAAAGCCAAAGACCATTGAAGATGCCAAAGCCACAATGAACATTATTTGGAACTATGTGACCCCTGGTTTTGGAGGCATTAATCGCTTAGATCGCTTTTATAATGGCTATTCCAAGTACCTGACTTCACTCAATATTGTTCATTTTAACCATGCCTTAGAGATTCCTAAAAACATTGAACATCGTCCAGACTTGTCTCAAGTTATCTCTTTTATTCGAAGTGGGCTTGAAGATGATGCGCCAGTCGCTTTCCTAAATCTAAACAATGGTAAAGTTCATAATCTTGATGCGTATCATTGGGTCATCATCAATGGTCTTGATTTAAGTGATCCTAACGCAGTTTATGCCTATATTTTAGATGGGGGAAAGCGTTTGGTGATCAATTTAAGTTTATGGCTTGAAACGACCACAGCCAGTGGTGGGTTTGTTTACTTTACGACTTAAAAGAATCTTCGGATTCTTTTATTTTGAGTGTCATGCTTGATTAGAAGGCAATAAAGTTTTATACTCTAAATGAGAATGATTATCATTTAAGGAGTCCTATGAAAAAAATAATTTTAAGTTTACTCTTACTCTTGACTGTGGTTGGTTGCAGTGCTCAACCCATTGATGATGGAAAGCTTCACATCGTGGTTAGTTTTTATATCTTAGAAGATTTCACGAAGAAGATTGGTGGGGATCATATTGTGGTGACTAATCTGAGCAAAACAGCAGGGGAACCTCATGATTATGAACCTTCGACTCAAGACATGAAGACCCTCAGTGAAACGAAATACATCATGATTCTAGGAAATGATTTTGAACCGTGGTTCAATGATGTATATGACACAATCAAAGTCTATAATGCTAAACTTTTAACGGTAAGTGAAGGCATACCTACCCTTACCAGTGAAACAACAGGTCAAATCGATCCGCACATCTGGCTGAGTGTTCGTCATGCGAAAACCATGCTTAAAAAGATTCATGCCTTTCTCAGTGAAAATGATCCAAGTCATAAGGCAGATTATGATGAATCATTAAACTCTGCTTTAAGTGAATTTAGCCTGCTTGATCAAGACTATACTGAAACTTTAAAAGACCGCCAACGCAATGAATTTGTCACCAATCATGCAGCGTTTAGCTATCTGGCAAAAGATTATGGGTTAGTGATGATTCCCATTATGGGTTTAGAACCTGATGCGGAACCCAGTGCTTCAATGATGGCTCAAATCATCGATAAGGTCTCACTTTATAAAATTCCTTATATCTTATATGAAGATGAAGCCAATAGGGAAGTCGCAACAGCCATTGCTCGTGAAACAGGGGCTAAAACGGGCATATTAAGAACCATAGAAGGCTTAAATGCTGCTCAAGTTGCTGAAGGTAAAGATTATGTGAGTCTTATGAGAGAAAACCTCAATTGGCTCAAGAAAGCGTTAAACTGATATGATCATTTTAAAAGCCAATAATTTAGGGTATGCCTTTCCAGGTAAAATACTTTTCAAGAAATTTACCTTTGATGTTAAAGCTGGAGAGTGGGTTGCTTTTATCGGTAATAATGGGACTGGGAAAACAACCTTATTAAAACTATTGGCTGGGCTTTTAGATTTACAAGAAGGCTCCGTCGAAATGATTGATCCGCTGACAACGCTCCCTTTAAAACCAATTGAAAGGGTCTATGTTGGTCAACATGAATTCTCACAACATGATGGTTTTCCAGCAACAGCACTTGAAATTGTAATGAGTGCGTATACGCCGCTTTTGGGCTTCTTTAAACGTCCCAATGTTCAACAAATAACAGCTGCCAAAGTAATGCTTAAAAAGATGGGTTTAGGGGAGTTGATTCATAAACAATTATCTGTGCTTTCTGGGGGTCAACGACAACGAGTTTTTATCGCGAAAGCTCTGCTGGTTCGACCAAAATTACTTTTTTTAGATGAACCGACGAGTGCTTTGGATGCTGATTTTACTTTAGAGTTATTTCATATTTTAAAACAGTTTCAACAAGAAGGTCTAACAATCTTGATGATTACCCATGATTTAGCGATGGCTCAAACTGTCGCTGATCGAACATTTTGTTTAGGGGAATATGATGTTTTACAATTGGATGCTTCTTCAATTCAAGAAGAACTGGCCCATCGTCATACGCACTTAGGAGACATCCATGAACATCTTTAATTATGATTTTATGAATCGCGCTTTATTGGTTGGTGTTTTAGTTGGTTTAATGGCGCCATTGATTGGCCAAACCATTGTTTTGAAACGCATGTCGATGATTGGCGATGCGATTGCCCATACGACTTTGGCAGGGGTCGCCATCGGTTTAATCTTAGGCGTTGATCCTTTGATCAGTTCACTCATCACTGCTTTGATCGGGGTTTTTCTCATCGATGTCTTAAGAAAAAGATTGCCCAATTATGCAGATGTTTCTATCGCCATTCTTATGTCTTTAGGGATTGGATTAGCAGGGACCTTGTCTAGCTTTGTAAGAGATACAAATCGCTTTACAGCGTTCCTATTTGGTTCGATCGTAGCGATTACGCTAGAAGAAATCATACTGATCAGTAGTGTCGCGATGGTGGTTGGAGTTGTCTATTTCTTGTTTTATAAGGAAATATTTGCGATGACCTTTGATGAAGCTATGGCAGCCCATATGGGCATTAACGTTAAACTCATCAATGTCATCTTTATGATAATGTTGGGACTTACTTTAAGTATTGCTGCTAAAACAGTGGGAACTCTGATTTTATCTTCCTTGTTGATCTTGCCAGTTGCTTCAGCCATGCAATTCTCTAAAAGTTACCGATCAACGCTCATTTGGTCCATTTTCTTCTCATTGTTTTATATGATAGGTGGTTTGATTTTGTCGTTTTATTTAGGGGCTAAACCAGGCGGTACCGTCGTTCTTTTGGCAGTCTTGACGTACATCAGTTTATTACCGATTAAGAGGATTATACGATGAGCCCTTGGCCGTCAAAATTAAAAAAGACATCAGCTCGTCAAGAAGTGTTGCATGTCTTTGAACAAAGCAATCCAACTTTAAGTGTTGCCCAACTTCAAGTCCTTTGTCCAAATATCCCAATTGCAACGCTTTATCGAGTCATTGAAGTTTTTCTTCAGTTTGATGTATTGGAAATTTCTGATGAATTTCAACCCAAAGAAAAACACTATGTTTTAAAAGACAGTCATGGCCATCATTTGGTCAAATGTATGGTGTGTCATCAAAGCATCTTACTTAAAGAATGCCCAATTCATCTTGACGACTCGATTGAAGGATTCAAGATTCTTCATCATCGACTTGAGATTGAAGGCATTTGTGCAGATTGCCAAGTCAAACAAAGCTCAAACAAACCAACTGAAATTAAGTTGATTTAATCCCATTGTAATAATCTGTGATCACCTTTTAAGGTTTGAATCTCGCTGATGTCTTGTGTTATCTCGAGACATCCCAAATAGTAAGCTTGGGAATCTCTTAATGCGATATAGCGAATTAAAATGAATTTATCCTTTAAATGAATCCAAAATTTTGCTTCTTGGCGGGTGTTGTTTTTAAAAGCACTCAAGATCTCATTGACCACATGGACGCTTTCCGATGGATGACAGTTTTGAACCGCTCGACCGATGACTGCAGCAGAACGAGGAAAAGTTCGATCAGAAGACTTATTGAAATAAATGACAATGTCTTTTTCATCAATGAGTGTGATCGCAAGGGGCAAGGCATTTAGAAGCGATATCAATTGTGTTTGATTAAGATGACCTGTTTCACTTGAAAAATAGAATTCAGGGCTTGTTTTTTGATCAACTTTCTTCATAATCAAAGGTAGAATAAAACAAGGTTCGAATTCAGCACATTGCATTTCAACAAATTCAAAATCGGATTGGGTCAACAAATCAAGACATAACTGAAACAGTATAAGTTCTTCCTTTTGAATTAAACCAAAAGCAGCAAAGAAGTAATTGCCAATCAAAAGGATACCAGCTTGATCAAGTTGATCTTTAGTGTCTAGGTGTTGGATGATTTGCTTAAGATTCAGTCGCGTTTGATCTTGCAGTGCCCACATGATTTTTAATCCCATACAACGTTCGTCTGCTTTCTCCAAATACGGAAACAAGACATTTTGAATCTTACGATAGTGAGGATCAAACTCATGGAGTTCTTTAAACAAAGGCAATAATTGATTAGGATCACTGAGGATCGTAGAGGCATGCATCAGCTTTTGAATTGCATTTAACTTAAGTTTCATTGCTTCGTTTTCTTGATGAAGAAAGAACAGAATACCTTCAGTTGGCAATGCCCTTTGTTTTGGGCCAAGGCCTTGAGCAAAGATATGAATTAATTTATCGAGATAGGGCAGGATGTCCTTGGGCTTATCCAGGGTTAACAGACGATTGAATAGGTCGAAAAGGTCTAGAGCACTTAATTGTTTAATGGCAGGTTCATATTGTTTGAATAATTCTAATGAACCTTCATTATTTCTAATTTTAAGGATATAGTCAAAGAGTTGATCAAGTTGTTCGTTTTTAGTCATGAGCATTTCCTTTTCTCTATCATAACTTAATCTTTCATATAAAGTAAATTGATGTATCCTTTATTGCGTCTTGGCATTATAAATACTATACTTTAGCTATGAACATCTTTAAGAATCGGATCAGAAATTATAGTGTCTTACTTTCAGGTCTTGTCTTTCTTAGTTTAGGTGGTCTGCTTTTTTTTGAAACGGATTTTATTTCAAAGTTTCTTATTTTAACGAATCGGATTGCACTCTTTATTCTTTGTATTTTCCAAGTCGTTCAATTCTTTTTAGAAAGCAATAAAATCAAAAAACCTCAGCATTTATGGAATGCTGGTTTTTTATTAATCATCAATGTTTTGTTATGGCGTATCCCCGAAATGCAAATGGCGATGATTCCTTTTGTCTATGGGCTATGGGCGTTGATTTCAGCGATTTCGAAAACCATGATCTATTATGTTTATCGAATCGATGATGTTCATCCACGTTTGTGGAATTTAGTGGATGCAATTATCGCTTTAGGGTTTGCCTTTATTCTTTTGTTTGATCCTGTACCCAACCTCTATCGATTGCTTTGGGTTGCGGGTGCTTATATGTTTTACCTTGGGTTCTTTCAAACCATTCAAGGGGTTCATCTGATGACCTATGGGTATCTTGGAAAACAGATCAATCGTATGATTAGGGTTCCTTTGCCTCATTTCATTGCCATGTTGTATCCCCAACGTGTCTTGACGCAACTTCAAGGTTTGGGTTTGGATTTAAACACGAAATATGAACCCCTTGAGTCCAATCAATTGGAAATCCTTTTTCATATGAAAGGCGATCGATCGGATAATTTGGGTCATTTGGATCTTATTTATCAAAATAAAATTTATTCTTATGGGGCTCATGATCCTGCCCATCGCCATTGGATGAACACCATCGGTGATGGGGTATTAATCATCAGTGATCCCCAGCCATATCTTGAATTTTGTTTGAGGCAAGAAAATAAACGCATGATTGGTTTTGTCTTTGATATGGATGAAAAACAAGTCCAGTTATTTCAAGATCGTTTAAGAAGCTTACAGAGCAGAACTAAAACTTGGGTTCCAGATTTCAATACAAAAGATCCTCTGCCCTATGTTCAACGTTTGTCGAACGCGACGCATGCGTCGTTTTATAAGTTTTCTCAAGGATATTTCAAGACTTACTTTGCTTTTGGAACCAATTGTGTTGATTTGGTTGATTATTTCATTAATAATAAAAACATTGCGTTGTTTCGAGTGAATGGGATTATTACCCCTGGGGCTTATTTTAATTTTCTGAACACATCGTTTCAGTTAAAATCAAATAAGATTACCCAGAGAAGAACTTATTGATCGGATTTAATAAAAAAAAAGGAGGCTTTATGGATCTATTAGAGCAGTTGCGTTCACGCATCTTAATGCATCAGAAAACCGTATTGGCAGTGGCTGTCGCAGCAGATGAGGAAGTTTTGTCTGCCGTCTCGAAAACCGTTCAAGAGGGCTATTTAACCGCAATCTTGGTCGGCGATGAAGCGCTGATTAAATCCATCAGCACTCACCATCATTTCACTTTAGATGGCGTCCGTATCATCGATGAACAAGATCCCATTTTAGCGTGTGAAATCGCAGTAAAACTGGTGAGTTCACACAAAGCAGATCTCTTGATGAAAGGCTTGGTAGATACCAGCATATTATTGAGAGCTGTCCTCAATAAAGAATGGGGTCTTAGAACAGATCATCTGTTGTCTCATGTGACTGTATTTACGATTCCTACTTATGAGAAAATTTATTTGATGACTGACGGAGCCATGAATATTGCCCCAGATGTACTTGCGAAACAACAGATTATAGAGAACTGTTTACCGGTAAGTTCAGCTTTAGGTATTTTCAATCCAAAAGTTGCGGTTATTTGTGCCGTTGAAAAGGTTAATCCTAAAATGCAAGCAACTTTAGATGCTGAAACTTTGAGCCAACTTCAGAAAACAGGTCAAATCATCGGTTGTGAAATCGATGGTCCGATTGCTTTCGATGGGGCGATTTCTGTTGAAGCGGCCCATCATAAAGGCATGCGTAATCCCAATGCTGGAAAAGCAGATATCTTATTGATGCCAAGCATTGAAGCAGGCAACATTCTTTATAAAACCATAACGTATTTCGCAAAAGGTTCGGTGGCTTGTGTCATCAGTGGTGCTGCAGCACCAATTGTTTTGACCTCGCGTTCTGATGGGGATGAAGCTAAATACAATTCAATTTTATTAGCACTCATCATGGCTCAAAAAAATGGTGTTCGCCATGTTTAAAATCTTCGTGCTCAATTTAGGGTCGACTTCAAGTAAGATTGCCTTATATGAAGATGAAACGATGGTCGCAAATCAAACATTTCGGCACTCAACCCAAGAACTTGATCAATTCCCAAATGTTTTGTCGCAAATTCATTTTCGAAAAAACATCATTGATGAGTGGCTTAAGACACAGAACGTGCAGTTGAAAGAATTGTCTATCCTTGTCGTGCGTGGTGCAGTGACCAAACCCATTCCTGGCGGTATCTATCTGATCGATGAAGACGTCTATGAGGACATCAGTCATGAAAAAAACGGTTCGCACATCTCGAATGTAGGGATTTGTATTGGTTATGAATGGGCGAAAGAAACAGATAAAGAAGTTATATTTGTCAATGCGCCGATGACCGATGAGTACTCTGATATCGCTCGTATTTCAGGGCTTAAAGGACTTGAAAGAAGAAGTGGGTTCCATGCGTTAAACACCAAACAAATTGCTTTGGAGTATGCGAAATCGATTGGTAAATCCATAAATGAGCTCAACTTATTGATTGCGCATATTGGAGGGGGTATCTCTGTCGGGATTCATGCCCATGGTCGGGTCATTGATACTTCGAATGCCTTGGATGGGGAAGGTCCTTTTTCGCCTGAAAGGGCAGGTGGTTTAACCTCAAGAATGGTGCTTCAAGTCGTAAAAGAAAACAATCATGATGATGAAAAGATTGCGAAACTATTAGTAGGTAAAGGTGGTTTGGTTTCCCATTTGGGCACAAGTGATGTCAAACTCGTTTATGAAAGATCGTTGAGTGATCCAAAGGTTAAATTGATCCTCGATGCTATGATTTATCAGATTGCAAAAGAAATTGGGGCAATGGCCACGGTCGTGAATGGACAAATTGATCAAATCTTAATTACTGGAGGCGTTGCTTATAATGATTATTTAATCCACGAATTAAAAGGGCGCATTGATTGGATCGCACCTGTTTCAATCTATCCAGGGGAAGATGAACTCTGGGCATTGGCCAGTGGGGCTTTGCGTTATCTTAGACGCGAAGAGACCTTGAAAAAATATTAAGTGAAAAGACGATGAAAGGGCTTTCATCGTTTGCCTTGTTTTGGTATAATTAGAAGGATAAGAGGCCAAAAATCGAACAGGCTTCACCAAGGAGAACATAATGCTTAAATTTGAGTATATGGAAAAGTATGGTTACGAACAGCTGATTTATTTGTATGATCGTAATTCAGGCTTAAAGGGTTTTATTTGTATTCATAACACCACACTGGGTCCTGCTTTAGGTGGAACACGCGTTTGGGAATATGAAAGCGAAGAAGAAGCCGTCTTGGATGTCATGCGTTTAGCCAGAGGAATGACGAAGAAGGCAGCTTGTGCTGGTTTAAATCTAGGCGGTGGTAAAGCCGTCATCATCGGAAACTCTAAAGCATTACGTAAAGATACAGTTAAACGAGAAGCTTTCTGGAGAGCCTTTGGTCGTTATGTTGATTCATTGGGAGGTCGCTTTATTACTGCTGAAGATGTGGGAACCTCTCCTTTAGATATGAATTTAGTTAAGATTGAAACAGACCACGTTATGGGTCTGCCAACCACTTCAGGGGATCCTTCTCCATTTACGGCGTATGGCGTCTTAAAAGGCATCAAAGCTTGTTTGAAAGAAGAATATGGTAGTTCTAAATTAGAAGGCATCAAAGTCGCTATTTCAGGGGTTGGTCATGTTGGGGCTGTCTTATGTGACCTGCTTCATGAAGAAGGATCTATTTTATATATCAGCGATATCGATCAAGAAGCACTCAAAGAAGTTGCTGAAAGAACTGGCGCAACCATCGTGAGTAAAGATGAAATTTATAGTTTGGATGTCGATGTCTTAGCACCTTGTGCCTTAGGAGCGACACTTAACAGTATTTCGATTCCGAAAATCAAGGCAAAGATTATTGCTGGTAGTGCCAACAATCAACTTGAAGACAGTGAAAAGCACGGCAAGATGCTTCATGATAGAGGTATTGTGTATGCCCCTGACTATGTCATCAATGCCGGTGGACTGATCAATGTCTATCAAGAAAAAATCGGGTATAATAAAGAGGCTTCGATGCATTCAATCGATATGATCTATGATCGAATCCGCGAAATCATCGCTGAATCTAAAGAGACAAATACCCCAAGTTATTTGGTCGCTGATCGCATGGCAGATCGACGCATCGAAATGATGAGTAAGATCAATAGTATTCATATCGCCACCAAATGAGTGAAGTGATCATCATCACCGGTGCTTATGGGGTCGGTAAAAGTGAATTTGCCTCACAATTGGCTTTATTAAAAGCGCCTTGTGCTTTGGCCGATTTCGACATCATCAATCCCTATTTCAGACCACGAGAAGAAGCACTATGGCTGAAGTCGCAAGGGGTTGACGTCATAGGCAGTAGCTTAACGCATCACGTCAATCAAGATTTTCCAGCCCTTAGTGGTAACATAATGGGTGCGATTTCGAAAAAAATCCCGTTGATTATTGACTGTGCTGGCAGTGAAAACGGACTCAAACCGCTTGCGACTTTCAGTGATGTGCTTCAAAGTGCCCAAGTTTGGTTGGTGGTCAATGCAAATAGACCTGAATCATTTTTTGATCAAATCAAACCAATGATTGAACTCTTTGAATCAAGAAGTCATTTGAAAATCAGTGGCTTGGTCCATAATACGCATCTTTTAGATCAAACGGATTTTGAAATGATCCTTCAAGCTCAAAATGAACTTGAAGTGATCTCAAAACAAATCAACATTCCAATTGTTTACACCATGTTTGATGCGCAGTTTAAATCTCAATTAAAAACCATTCATAATCCAATCGTGACCTTTAAGCATTTAATTTTAAGAAGCGATTGGATGAGAGGAGAAACATTATGAAAGGAAACGTTCGTTTTAACACTGATACCTGTAAAGGTTGTAGTTTGTGTGTCAGTGTCTGCCCGATGAAGATCTTGGCACTGGATATGACCAGAGTCAATAAAATCGGGTATAATCCAGCGCATTGTATCGATCAGGACAAGTGCATTGCGTGTACAAATTGTGCCTTGATGTGTCCAGATTCGGTCATTACCGTAGAAAGGTTGGATGCCTAATGGGAAAAGTACTCATGAAAGGCAATGAAGCGATTGCCCAAGCTGCCATTTCAGCAGGTTGTGAAGGATTCTTCGGTTATCCGATAACACCTCAAAATGAAGTGCCTGAATATATGTCGAAATACCTGGCTAAAAGTGGGGGTGTCTTCGCCCAAGCTGAAAGTGAAATTGCGGCCATCAATATGGTTTATGGAGCAGCCGCAGCCGGGGCACGCGTAATGACATCCTCTTCTTCACCTGGAATCGCACTCAAACAAGAAGGTATTTCTTATTGTGCAGGGGCTCAATTGCCGGTCGTTATCGTTTCGATTTCTCGCGGCGGACCTGGTTTAGGTGGTATTTTGCCGTCTCAAGGAGACTATAATCAAGCCACTCGAGGAGGCGGAAATGGTGATTATAAAGTCATCGTTTTAGCTCCAAATGGCGTTCAAGAAGCGACTGATATGGTTCGGCATGCGTTTCGATTAGCGGATATGTATCGAAATCCAGTCATGGTTATGGCCGATGGTATCATCGGACAAATGATGGAACCGGTTGAAATTGATACGACTGTGATCCCTAAAGCACCCAATCTTTGGGCAGCAACGGGTAAAGGTAATCGAGATCATCTTAATGTGGTCAATTCGATGCACCTTGATCCGTATGAACTTGAAGACCATAACATCTTGTTGGCGAAGAAATATCAAACGATTGCTGAAAAGGAAGTTCAATTTGAAGCTTATTTATGTGAGGATGCGGATGTCTTGATTGTAGCCTATGGTACCCCATCACGAATTGTAAAATCAGCGATTAAGTCGCTTCGCGAAGCAGGCATCAAAGCGGGTCTCTTTAGACCGAAAACTTTAGTACCTTATCCTTTTGAAGCGCTTCATAAAGCAGCGAAAAATGTTAAATTTGTCTTATGTGCTGAGTTGTCGATGGGACAAATGGTTGTGGATGTTAAATTAGCGATAAATGGGATGGTACCTGTTTATTTCTATGGACGTACGGGCGGCGTTATTTTTGAACCTAAAGAAATCATCGATGCTGTAAAATCGCATCTGGGAGGTCAATAAAATGACAGTCATCTTTAAAAAGACTAAAGGTCTGACCGACAAACCTTTAACCTATTGCCCAGGTTGTACGCATGGGATCATTCATCGTTTAGTCGCGGAAGTGTTAGAAGAACTGAATTTATTAGATCGCAGTGTTTTGATTGCTTCAGTGGGTTGTTCAGTCATGAGTTATGAATTCTTTAATTGTGATTCGATTCAGGCGGCTCATGGTCGTGCTCCAGCTGTTGCGACGGGTGTTAAACGTGTTCGTCCTGATGCCATTGTCTTTACCTATCAAGGGGATGGTGATTTGGCTTCCATCGGTACAGCTGAAATCGTTCAAGCTGCCCATCGTGGCGAAAACATTACGGTTATTTTTGTCAATAATGCTATTTATGGGATGACAGGTGGCCAAATGGCACCAACAACCTTGCCTGGTCAGATCACAACAACCTCGCCTTATGGCCGAGATGTTAAGACACAGGGTAATCCCATCATGATGAGTGAACTCATGGCCACTATCCCAGGATCGGCTTATATCGAACGTGTTATGGTGGCGGATCCAGTCAGTGTCCGTAAAGCGAAAACAGCGATCAAGAAAGCTTTCCAAGTCCAAGTGGATGGGAAAGGTTTCTCAATGGTCGAAGTCCTGTCTTCTTGTAATATTGGATGGGGCGTTAGCCCTGTCAATGCATTGAAATTCATCAAAGAAGAGATGGTGCCTTATTTCCCATTGGGTGTTTTCAAAGATAAAGAGAAGCAAGTATGAAAACAATCAAATTAGTTTGTGCGGGTTTTGGAGGGCAAGGTGTTTTATCCATGGGTCAGATGGTGGCTTTGATGGCCATGAAAAAGGGACTCAATACAAGCTGGATGCCATCCTATGGACCTGAAATGAGAGGTGGTACCGCCAATTGTCAAGTCGTGATTGATGAAGCAGAAATTGCATCACCCATCATCTCAGAAGGGATCACTTGTCTTTTGGCAATGAACCAAATGGCACTGACGAAGTTTCAACCGAAACTAGCGAAAGATGCTTGGTTGATCGTCAATTCCGCTTTGGTTAATACAGATGCAGTTCCCTCTGGGATTCATATTCTTAAAGTTGATTTCAATACCATAGCAACAGAGATTGGAAACGCCAAGGTCCAAAACATGGCTGCCTTAGGTTCATTAACGGCACATTTGGACATCTTTAATAAAAAAGATGGCTTGACCATCATCCATGAAAAATTTGGTAAAAAGAATCCTGAACTTACATTATTGAATCAAAAAGCATTCGAGGTTGCCTACGATCAACAATAAGACTTAACCGGACATTTGTCCGGTTTTCTTTATCTGTTAAGAATGATTTTAAGATGATAAAGTGCTAAACTGTACATAAAGCGGTACGCACGAAAGGATCTCAATGAAAAAAGAGTTGAAGATCGATGCCTTATTTGAGGCTTTCCTTAAACTGGAAAACAAAGAGGAATGCTATGACTTCTTCGAAGATTTATGTACGATCAATGAATTGAATGATATGGCGGATCGATTGAATGTAGCAAAACACTTGATGGCTGGGGAAACCTATGAACAAATTGAAATACAAACAAAGATGAGTTCTGCCACAATCTCTAGAATTAACCGGTGTTTACAATACGGAAATGGTGGCTATAAAAAGATTATCTTAAAAAAATAATCTTTTTTTTATAAATAATGCTTTAACACTTTACAATACTAAAGTATTAAGCTATACTAAACCCATTACACAGGAGAAAACGTATGTTAAAAAAACTTGTCAGTCTGGGCTTGGTATTATTATTGGTTGCTGGATGCACAACAAAGTCAGTTGTTGACAACAGTTTAAAAGATGTTTTGGCAAATGATAAATTTGTAATAGGATTTACAGATTATCCGCCAATGGGATTTGAAGTCAATGGCGTAGTTACTGGTTTCGATATTGAAATCGCAAAAGAAGTTTGTATTCGTTTGGGTGTTGAACCTGTATTTCAATACATTGATTGGGATTCAAAAGTCATGGAACTTAACAACAAAAACATCGATGTTATCTGGAATGGTTTAACCATTACCGCCGCAAGGGAAAAAGAAATTCTTTTCTCTAAGCCATATTTCAACAATAAAATTGTCATTATGACTTTAGTAGGGAATACCATTAATGCCATTGGAGATCTAAGTGGTTTGAAAGTTGGGGTTGAATTGGCGAGTTCTGGTCAAGAAGCATTAGAAGGCAGTAGCGTATTCAGTACGATTGGAGAAGAGGTTAAATTCACTTCCATCTCAGAAGCAGTCTTGGATCTTAATGCCGGAAACATCGATGCCATCGTTGCGGATGAAATCTTCGCCCGTTATGCGATTTCTAAAAACGCGAGTAGCTATCGTGTTGCGGATGAAGTCTTCAATTCAGAGAACTACGGTGTTGGCTTTCGTTTAACGGATGTTGCCTTAAGAGACAAAGTCGATAAAATTATCGATGAAATGATTGCTGATGGTAAGGCAGCCGCGATTTCGATGACTTGGTTCGGTGAAGACCTTCTAAAGCGTTAATATGGCATACTGGCTACAAATATTCCCCGTCCTATTGGACGGGTTTGCCATTTCTGTCAGTATCTATGCCTTGACAATGATCTTTGCTTTACCAATTGGGATGTTGATTGGTTTGATGGCAGATTTACTCAAACCAGCCCGTAAGATCATCAGTATATTTACCTGGATCATACGAGGGACACCCTTATTGTTGCAACTTTATGTCACGATGTATGGGATTCCGCTCCTGTTTCCCATGCGGATGGATCGTTTTACTGCCGGTGCGATTACTTTCATCATCAATTACGCCGCTTATTTTACTGAAATATTCAGGAGTGGGTTAGCGATTATTCCAAAAGGGCAGTGGCAAGCCTCTGAAGTATTGGGCTTAACTAAGGTTCAGACTGTTTGGTATGTAATCCTACCGACGATGTTTCGAAATACTCTATTGCCTTTAATCAATGAAGCCATTACTTTAGTGAAGGATACCTCTTTATTGGCTGCCATCGCCATTGGTGAAATGTTGCGAAATGCCAAAGAGATTGTCGCCCATGATCTAAGGGTAGATGCTCTGTTTATCGCTGGAGGTATGTATCTACTGTTTAGTTTAGGTGTTGTTTTTATTGGTAATCAGTTTGAAAAGAAATTGTTGGTACAGCGATGAACTTGTTAAAGGTCAGTGGGCTGAGTTATGCCTACGAGCATCAGAATGTATTGGATAACGTTTCATTCTCAATCGATCAAGGTGAGATCGTTGGTATCTTAGGTCTTTCTGGTAGTGGTAAGACGACCTTACTCAAGATATTAAGTGGTTTGTTGCCTTTCAAAGAAGGAAGCTATGAGATTGAATCTAAGCCTGCTTATCTCAAGGGGAAACGATCTAAGGAGATTTCTCAGGAACTTGGGGTTGTTTTTCAAGAATTTAATCTTTTTCTTCATAGAACTGTGATTGATAATCTGGCTTTGCCTTTACGTTTACGAACCAAAAAACCGATGAAAGAATGCCGTGCTGAAGCGATGGTGGTTCTTAAGTCATTGGGTCTAGAAGATCAAGCAGATAAGTATCCGTTTAAGTGTTCAGGTGGGCAGCAACAGAGGATTGCGATTGGGCGTGCTTTGATTTTGAAACCATCGGTGCTTTTAATCGATGAACCGACCTCATCATTGGATTCCGAAAATACTCAGAAGGTCATCGATATCCTTAAACAACTTTATTTAAGCGGTTTAACTTTGATTTTAATTACCCATGACATGGCTTTTGCTCAAGCTTTGGCTCAAAGGGTCATTGTTTTAGAAGAAGGTAAGATTAAAGCAGATACATTGGCTGAAAACTATTTCTAATTAGGAAGCAATCGCTTCCTTTTTTATGATTTAGAAAAAGTGTTTGACTGAGGTATGTTATGATGGATTTAGAGGAAATAATAATGAAAAAGAACGTCACTGGTTTAGACGTACTCAGAGGTTTTGGGATTTTTATACTTGTGGTGATGCATACCGCATTCTATCATTACAGTGGATTATATGATTTGGATCTAAACAATCCTCCTTTGAGTGTTAAAATCATAGGGCTTTTATTGATGTTTGCTGGATTATTTGCCATGATTAGTGGTTTAGTCCACACTTTACAATTTGAACGTAAATTGAACTCCTATCAATTGAGTCATAAAACTGTTTTTATCTATATTTTAAAATCGTTTGCTTGGATGATGTTGATTGCTTATCTCTATTTCAACATTACGGGTCCAGGTATTGTCAATATGGCAGAAAGAACAATGGATGAAAGTGTTTTGGTTCATCTTATTAGTACTGGTAAGTTTATCTTGCCAAGTTTAGATCGTTTCCTCTACATTGATGCTTTGGTGATGATCGCCATGAATATCCTATTACTTGGATTACTTTATCTTTGGATAGATCGATTCTTTAAACTAAAGAAGAAATCTTGGTTTATCTTAGTGCTTGCCTTGGGTTTCTTTGCCTTATCACTCATTCGTATTCCACTATATAATCTGTATCTTGAGGGTAGAGATACCTTGAATTGGGCTTTGATTGCCCCTCTGAACTGGTTGGTCAATAAAAACAATCCAATTCTTCCTTATTTTTCATTTGCTTTGATGGGTATGTGGCTCGCAAGCTTAATCATAGAGAAAGACAGATTTATTGGTCGAAAGGTTAGTCTTGTGGGCATAATTTTATTGGGTGCAGGCGTATATCTATACATCATTTTACCAGACACCATGCTTCAAAGAGCGATTGATCCTGTTTGGTTTGCGTTGATGATGGCACAACTTGGTTTGTTTGCGCTATTGATTTGGGGTATGATCGCATGGTTTGATGTGCTAAAACATCCACTAAAACCAATTTCTCGTTTTTTTAGTCGCTATTCTAAAGGTGGATTGACTGTTTTCTTTGTGGAGAGTGTCATCAGTGCGAGTATTATGAGTAGTTTTAGATTCTTTGGATTTAAGCTTATTTTAGATATACCAACCGCGCTTGGCTTTGGTTTGGTTCTGAGTTTATCCTGGGGATTTATTTTGATTTTATGGGAAAAGAAACATTATCGATACGGCATAGAAGACCTTATGAGTCGTTCATTGAATCATACAGCCCCGAGTGAAAAACTGAAAAAGTTAGAAGACTAATATGGGCATTTATGATTATATTAGACTCAAAATGGGGTTTAGATTCTATTCGCCGGAACAAATAAAAGCAGTTCAATTTAAAAAAATTCAAAAATTGTTTAAAATCGCTCAAACTAGAGCACCATATTATGCGAAAACGGGACCAGAAGATGGTTTGAAAAACTGGGATGATTTTTATCGATTGGACATCATCGATAAATCAATCTTAATGGATCATTTCGATGAGATGAATACGGTTGGGGTAAAACGCTCTGATGTAGAAGCTTACGCGTTGGATAAAGAAGTCAGGAAAGACTATACAGGTTATTTTCAGAATCAGTTTGTGGTGGGCTTATCCAGTGGAACCAGTGGTAATAAGGGACTTTATCTTACCGATAAGGCGTTAACGAAAAAACTCCCTTACGTCTTTTTAGCCAGAAGTGGGTTACCTTTAAAATATCTACCTTTTCGGATTCTCTTTTGTCTACGGGTTTTTTCTCAAGGTTTCGCTGATATCAACAGCCCAATCATTCATCTCAACTACGTCAGTACGATGACACCCATCACTGATGTAATCAAAGCCATAAATTTGAAAAAGATCAATATATTGATGGCACCACCGAGTTTTGTTAGACTGTTGATGCCTTATCTTAGTGATATTAAACAAACTTTAAAGTGTATAGTTTGTTATGCAGAGGTTTTAACGAAAGAAGAAAAGGAAAAATTTAAAAATCTCTTTAAAACACAAGTCATTGAAATTTATCAAGCTTCAGAAGGCCAAATTGCTTCTGCCTGTAAAGCGGGGAATCTGCATCTGAATGAGGATTTAGTCTTTGCTGAACTCATAGATCGAAACAGCAATAAAGTAGACCAAGCAGGTATTCCAGGGCAGTTGATCATCACCAATCTAATCAATGAAGTCCAACCGTTGATTCGAACAAGAATGAATGATTGGGTCGTTTTAAAGGCTTCGTGTTCTTGTGGATCACAGTATCGTGTTTTAGATCATGTCATTGGTAGACACGATGATGTGATGATGTTTAAAACCAAGGCGCTCAGTTTACAACATGTTTTTCCTGATTTAATCAGTCGTTGGATCATTACTTATAGTAATGATATTCGAGAATTCAAAGTCATCCAAAATGAAGTAAATCAACTCGACTTAACCATTGATTGTCTTGGTGGTCAACCAACCAAAGCTTTCATTGATGGTCTAAAAGTGAGAATAATTACAGAATTCAGTGCATTTAAACTTGTTCCAAACATTAGTATTGTTCATCAAAAAATCGATATTCCTAAAGATAATTCAAAATATAAGCGTTTTGAAGTCAGAAAGTAGGCTATTATGAATCCAATTTGGGAAGATGAAATTCAAAATATAGAGAAAATCCATCAAGGCATGAGTCATGTTGATCTTTGTTTTATAGGATCCAGCAGTATTGTATATTGGACGAGCATATTGGATGACTTTAAAACATATTCTGTTGTAAAAGCTGGATTTGGTGGTTCTAAAATACAAGATTCAATCGACTATTTCGATCGAATCGTTAAAATCTATGATCCACGTGTCATCCTATTGTTTTCGGGAACCAATGATATCAATGGGGAAAACGATTCAGCTTCTCCTGAGTATGTCGTTGATCGTGTCGAAGCATTCATGAGTTTGGCGCATGATCAATTGCCAAAAGCGAAAATATTTTACCTATCAATCACGCCGACACCCAGTCGGTTCAATGTCCTGAATGATGTAATCAAGACAAATCGATTGATTAAACGCCTATCTAAAAAGAAAAACTTTACTTTTATTGATCTTCAAGGCTATTTTTTAAATCAAGGCATGCCCAGTCTTGATTACTTCATCGAAGATGCTTTGCATATGAATGCACTTGGTTATGAAAAATGGATCTCTGTATAAGACCCATTGTTGATCATGCAATGATGGATCGTTGTTTATAATCACAACGAGCCACGAAATCATCAAATAGTTGTTGAAAGAGCGGGTTTTCTATCATCCGTTCAGGGTGCCATTGAACGGCAAATAGTCTTTCACCTTCAAAGGCCTCTATCATTCCATCTTCTGAAAATGCACTGACGCTTAATCCATCCGCCAGTTTTTTTATGGCCTGATGATGATAAGAATTTACTTCAATCCCATGAGGAAAACATTGGGCCAATTTTGAATCAGGGGTCACTTGAATGAGATGACCATGAATTGGTGCATTATGGTTTTCACTAAAGTTGTGATCGATTTGGGAAGTAAGATACGTGGGCATATCTTGGATTAAGCTTCCGCCTAAAGCCACATTAATGATTTGAAGTCCTCTACAAATGCCAAATATCTCGCAATGATGAGTTAAAGCTACTTTAATAACAGACAGATCCAAGGCATCAATTTCGGGATCAATATCGATACTATTGGTGTTTTCTTCATGATAAAGAGATGGATCTATATCAGAACCACCAGGAATTAAAATCCCATCTAAACCTTCGATGATGCGTGAAAGATCACTTTCAGGTAAAATAATGACAACTTCAGCTTTTGCGTTCGTCAGTGCTTTGACATAATTTGAATTTACAACATAGCGCTTGTTGATCAAACGCACAGGGATACCGATGCGTATCATTTTCTTTCCTTTATGGGTAGGTATTGCGTATTATCCCGTAAATTAACATAAGCAGGGCGCATGATCTTATCGTCAAGAATTTGTTCCAGTCGATGGGCACTCCAACCTGCAATCCGTGAAATCGCAAAAACAGGCGTAAAGATTTCTTCTGGGATGCCGAGCATATCTAAGACCAAGCCCGCATAGAGATCAACATTGGCAGCCATTCGATTATCCATTTTAACTTTTTCATTCAATAAAGCACAGCCTATGGATTCAATCTTACTGATCAGTTTAAATTCTTTCATAAAGCCTTTATGTTGAGCCAATTCAGCCGCTTTTTGTTTAAGGATAATTGCCCTTGGGTCAGAGAGGGTATAGACGGCATGTCCCAAACCATAAATCAATCCCTTGCGATCAAAGGTCTCTTTCTTTAGGATTTTACGTAAATAAGCTTCGATGGCGGTATCATCATCAAAATTGGGAACATTGGTTTCAATATCCCTGATCATAGCATCTACCATTGCATTGGCTCCGCCATGTTTGGGACCCTTTAATGAACCGATCGCTGTTGCGATGGCTGAATATGTATCTGTTCCAGTCGATGAAACCACGTGAGTTGCAAAGGATGAATTATTACCACCTCCATGTTCAGCCTGAATCACCAATAGTAAATCGAGAATTTCGACTTCTTCTTGGGTATATTTTCCATCTGATCGAATCAAATAAAGGAAGTTCTCAGCAGTGCCGACGCCTTTTTTTGGGGTATGGATGATTAAACTTTCATGATCGAAGTAATGACGCTTAGCCTGATAAGAATAAGCGGCCATTAAAGGCAATTTAGCAATCAAATCGATTGATTGTCTTAAAACATTCTCGATTGAAATATCATCTGGATTTTTATCATAGGAATAGAGTGTCAATACGGTTCTTTGAAGCTTGTTCATGATGTTTAAAGCGGGGATCTTGAAAATAACATCTTCTTTATAAGAATGCGGTAGAGTACGAGCTTCTTCCAGCAAAGTACAGAAATCTTCTAATTGTTTATGATTGGGTAATGCACCAAAGAGTAATAAATAAGTTGTTTCTTCAAAGCCTAAACGATGATCTTTTTGAAAACCCTGAACTAAATCAAAAATGCTGATGCCTCGATAATAGAGTTGACCATGAACTGGAATCTTAAGGTCATCCTTTTTCTCATAACCGATGACACTGCCCACATGCGTAATGCCAACTAAAACTCCTGTCCCGTTGGCGTTTCTTAAGCCGCGTTTGACATTGTTTTGCTCATACAATTCTTGTGAGATGACATTGTTTTTTTCGATGAGTTGAGCATGTTCACTTAGGAAATGTTGAATTTCAGATTTATTCATGGGAACCTTTTTGAGCCTTTATGGCAGCGATGATTTTTAGCGTAATGGTTTGCGTATCACAAGGACCGTTTAAATCCTTGGTATAATTGGTTTTATTCGAGAAAACAGTTTGAATGGCAGATTCCAACTCTGTTGCTTTTGTTTCATAACCTAAATACCGTAACATCATAGCAGCACTGAGAATCATGGCTGTGGGATTGGCGATACCAAGTCCAGCAATATCCAAGGCAGTGCCATGGACGGATTCAAAGATGGCAATTTCTTCTCCGATATTGGCACCAGGGACAAAGCCCAAACCACCCACCAAACCACTACATAGGTCTGAGAGGATGTCTCCATAAAGATTTTCGGTTAGGATAATATCTGTTTTTGTTGGATCAATTACCAATTGCATACACATGTTATCAATCAAAATCTCATCCGTTTTGATTTGTGGATAAGTTTGAGCGACTTCTCGACAAACATCAAGAAAGAGCCCATCCGTTGCTTTCATAATATTGGCTTTAGTCACGATTGTAACTTTTTTGCGGTTCTCTTTTACCGCGAAAGCATAAGCAGCTTGGGCAATGCGTTTAGAACCTTGGCGTGTGATGATTTTGATGGAGTGTGCTTCATCTGGACTGATCATTTCTTCGATGCCCATATAAAGATCTTCTGTGTTTTCTCTGAATATTACGATATCAACATTAGGAAATTTAGGCGCAATCTCAGCGATTGATTTTATTGGCCGGATACATTGATAGAGGTCATACTTCTTTCGAAGCATGACATTCAAGGATTTATGACCTTTACCGATGGGGGTTGTTAAGGGTCCTTTTAAAGCGATTTTATTTCTTTCAATTGATTTAAAAACGCTTTCTGGAAATAAAGTCCCTTCATTTTCTAAAGCGATTTGTCCAGCTAAAGCGATTTCCCATTCAATATCAACATCTAAAGCATAAAGGACTGACTTCATCGCCTCACTGATTTCGTGTCCTATCCCATCACCAGGAATTAAAGTTACTTTTCTCATGCTGAGCCAACCAGTAGGTTTTTAATATAATTGAGGTAACCCCCATTTAAAAGGATAAGCTTCTCTCGGTCACTCAATGTAAGATTGAGTTTAATGATTTCGTGATTGGGAAGAAGGGTTGCTTCAATGGATTCACCTGCTTCGATTTGAGCTCTGATTTTTAGTATTTGAAGCGTATCGGTTAAGGCAATTCGATCATAATCTTTTGAATCTTCAAAAATAAGCGGTAGTATTCCAGCATTGATCAAGTTGGCCCGATGGATTCTCGCAAAACTAACAGCAACCACGGCTTTAATCTTAAGATAAAGCGGCACCAATGCAGCATGTTCACGGCTTGACCCTTGGCCATAATTTTCTTTAGCGATGATTACTGAACCCGCAAATGCAAGAGCCTTTTTAGGTAAATCAGGATCAAATGACGTTAAGCAATAATTGGATAAGTAAGGCACATTAGAACGATAGGGTAAAAGCTTCGCATGCGAAGGCACGATATCATCCGTGTTGATGTTGTCTTTGAGTTTGATTAATATGGGTAAAGTTAAATCTGTTGGTATTTTTTCAGATAAAGGAAAAGGCTTGATGTTAGGCCCCATCTCAATGGTTGAGTTAAGATCAGGTTCTTTTGGGAAAATAAAGTAATGATCGATCTTACCGAAACTGGCAGGTTGAATGATGGATAAATCATCATGATGGGTCAAGGGATCACTAATGGCACCTTCTAGGGCTGAATAAGCAGCAGTTTCAGGTGATACAAGATAAACTTGAGCACTTTGAGTGCCGCTTCGACCGAGAAAATTACGATTAAAAGTCCGTAGAGAAATCCCGTTGGTTTTAGGTGCTTGTCCCATACCGATACACGGTCCACAACCTGATTCTAAAATGCGTGCTCCAGCGGTGATCATTGTTGCCAATGCCCCGTTTTCGGCCAATAAGCGCAAAATATTGGCTGAACCAGGTGTGATCACCAAAGAGACACGAGGATGGACTTGGTTGCCTTTAAGAATTTTCGCAACTTTCATCATATCTGAATACGATGAATTTGTGCAGGAGCCAATTGCAACTTGATCTATTTTAAGTCCAATCAGTTCACTGACTTCACCGACATTATCCGGTGAATGCGGTTTTGCAATCATAGGAACGATCTCTGAAAGATCCAAAGTCAACGTTTTTTCATAGATTGCATTTGAATCCGCTGAAAGCGCCATAAAATCTTGAACTCTTTCTTGTTGCTTTAAATATGCTTTGGTATTCTCATCACTTGGGAAGATCGATGAGGTTGCCCCAACTTCAGCACCCATATTACAGATGGTGGCTCGATCGGTTACACTGAGATACTTCAAACCGTCACCACTATATTCTAAGACGTAACCAACGCCTCCTGCGACACTGATGGCTTTTAAGACACTTAAAATGATATCTTTTCCATTTAAATAAGATTTTGGTTTACCATTTAAAACAATATTAAATACTTTGGGTACTTTCATAAAGTAAAAGCCTTTGGCCATACCCACAGCCACATCCAAACCACCTGCGCCAATCGCTAATGCACCCACCGCACCACAAGTCGGGGTATGGCTGTCTGATCCAATTAAAATTGTATTTGGTTTGGAAAAACGTTCAAGATGTACTTGATGGCAAATGCCGCCCCCAGCTTTTGAATAGATGATCCCATAACGTTGGGTTACCGACTGAATAAAAGCATGATCATCGGCATTTTCAAAACCCGTTTGAAGCATGTTGTGATCAATATAAGCGACGGATAAATCCGTCTGAATTCGTTGTGGATCCAAGGCAAGTAATTGTAAGTAAGTCATCGTACCTGTTGAATCTTGGGTAAGGGTTTGATTGACCTTTACGGCAATCTCGTTACCAACAACCAATGACCCCTCTAGAAGATGGCTTTCGATGATTTTCCAAGTGAGTGTTTTATCCATAATTTACCTCATTAAAGTATGAACTCTATTGTAGACTACAGGTCAACTTTAATCAAATGATATATGTTTCAGTAATATGAAAAAAGATACATTTCTGAACTATTTTTACATTTAATCAAATAAATGAAATATATGGGTTGTTTTAATGAATATTTAACTGGATAAGCAGAGTTCTAGAGGACACTGCTAATCTTTAGGTGTTTCTCGGATTGTGATTTCATAGGAAATCAATGATTCAGTCGCTGATCCCACCTTGATTTGAAGTTGACCGTCATCTTCAATGCCACTGATCAAGGCTTCATAAGAACTTTTAGGTCCATGAACCATAATGGGCGTGCCTGCTTTGAGTTGATAAGGCTTCGCCATTTTTTCCAGTCGAAGTTGTTTCAGACGCGGATAATAAGTCGCAAATCGTTGTAGAAATTCGATCGCTAAGGTATTTCGATCCAAAGGTTGAGATGAGTTATCTTCAAGGCTTGTAGCAATGTCGTTAAGTTCATCAGGGAAAGTTTGTGAATGAACATTTAAACCATATCCTATGATGAAGGTAGAATGCTGACCAGCTTGAAAACTGCTTTCGCACAGAATCCCTGCAACTTTTCTTCCTTTGATTAAAATATCATTGGGCCATTTTAAAGTGGGAATCAAACCAGTATGGTTTCGAATTGTTTCGCAGAGGATGATTCCACTTAAAATTGATAATTTAAGATATAGATTGGGATCATAAGTCGGTTTCAGAAGAATTGAACAATAAATCCCTTTATGATCTTGACTGATAAAGCGCCGTCCATGACGACCTTTACCAGCACTTTGTTTTTCACTAAAAAGAACCGTAGCATTTTCTAAAGCAGTGGCTGTTTTTTTAAGATCATCATTGGTGGATTTGGTCTGTTGGATGACTGTTATTTGGGAATAGAATGCACTGACTTTTGACTTGATGAGTGTTTGATCGAGATGGTCCACAAATGCATTGCTCATATAGCTTCCTCTGAATTTATTTTATCACATCTGCGTTGAACGGGGCGTGTAAGCGCTTTTATGTTGTTTTACTCGTGTAATTTCACGTAAATATCACATTAGTGGCTTTACTTTAAACCAGTAACCCCTATACTTTGGCCTATGCTTTTTCGAAAGCTCAAGGAGAACCCTATGTTTAATGAAATTAAAGATGTTTTGGTAAATGCCATTCATGTCGATCCATCACTGGTCACCCCAGAAGCCAAATTAAGAGAAGACCTCGATATTGATTCTTTATCTGCTGTTGAATTGGCTTTGGAATTGGAAAGCGCATTTGATATCCGCATTGAAGATGAAGAATTGGTCAAATTATTAACTGTTCAAGATGTCGTTAACGTTGTGAGCAGTAAAAAAGGAGCTTAGTCTCTTTTTGAATGATGATGGACATCCAAGAAATCAAGAAGATCATCGCACTTTTTGAAAAAAGTGCGATCTCTGAAATGGAATTGGAACTAAACGGATCTAAGATCCGTTTAAAAAAGGAATTAACAGCGCCTTTGAGTTTTGAACCAACAATCCTGAAGGCATCTTCGCCTGTGAATGTTTTAAGCTTGAATGCACCTGTGTTAGAGGATGAAAAACCTTGGGTTAAAGCACCTTTGGTCGGTACGCTATACATTTCGGCGTCACCGACTTCAGCACCTTTTGTTACGATTGGACAAAAAGTAAATGAAGGTGATGTTGTGTGTGTTATCGAGGCCATGAAAGTCATGAACGAAATCAAAGCACATCGGAGTGGTATTGTGACGCAACTCAGGGCTGATGATGGAACAATGGTCGAATATAACCAAAAGCTGATCTGCATTGGTGACAGCGATGTTACGTAAAATATGTGTTGCCAATCGAGGTGAGATCGCAGTTCGCATCATTCGTGCCTGTAAAGACTTAGGGATTAA
>JBBQOY010000003.1:0-39447 GCA_038331365.1 Erysipelotrichales bacterium
AAAGCCGAAACAAGTGTTTCTGCTGTGTTAGAAGAAATCAAACAAATTTCGCAACTGGACACAGTTGAGATGTACTTCAATGAAATCCTGGATTATCGCGAGGCATTGAAATTCAATGACTTCCAAATTCCATTCACTGAAAAATCATTTATTTTTGTGGTAAAAGCCAAAGTACAAGCAGGGATTAATCTCACTTTACTTTCGAAAGAAAACATCCAAATTAATGATAAGAAAATAACATTATCGTTGGATAAAGCGATAATCACATCAAAAGAGATCATCGAATACCGTGCCTATGCTGAAAAAGATGGATTCTTCAATCGTGTAACCAATGAAGACACACTTAAAACCTTGAATGAGTTTCTACTTAAGCTCGATCAACAAGCTCAAGATAATGATATTTTGATTAAAGCTGAAGACAATGCAAAAGTCGTATTAGAAAGCCTCCTTGGGTTTCTTGGCTTTGAAGAGATCGTTATTGTTTTCGATGAATAAAGCAATCATTAAAGGAGATTCTAAATGGATTTTATTACCCTTACTCAAAAACGATACTCAGTTAGGCAGTTTGATGAAACATCAATAAGTGATCAGCAACTCAATTTGTGTTTAAATGCGATGCGTAACGCACCCACTGCCCACAACAATCAACCTCAGAAGATTTTTGTCTTTCAATCTAAAGAAAGTCTAAGCATAGTTGATGAAGCAACACGAGGGCGATTCAATGCCCCGCTGGTCTTTTTGATTTGTTACGATAAACAGCAAAGCTGGAAAGCCAAAGATGGTAGAGACAGTGGTGCTTGGGATGCCAGTATAATCGCAACACATTTATTGCTTCAAGCAACGGATCTTGGATTGGGATCCATTTGGATTGGTATGTTTAAAGCAGAGATATTCAAAGCCCATCTGAAACTACCCGATAACATTATACCTGTCGCTGTGATACCCATTGGTTTTGCCAGCGAAATTTGTGTTCCTTCCGAAATGCATAGCTCAAGAAAAGAATTGTCTGAGACAGTAACCATCTTGTAATAAAATTATTTATATGGTAAACAAAGCAAAAAATTATCGAAGATACAGTATTGAGGAAAAGATGAAGATTATAAAGTTTTAGTTGAGGAAGGTATACGGTCACTAAAGATCATGGAGAAGTCTTATTTTATAGCCTGTAAGTATGTATGTCAGCCATTTATTTAACTCTGGATTATCTGAACCCAATTGATGCAAAATTTTATCATCTATAAGTATTGTTCAATTTACTAAGATCATTCTAGTTCAAATACAAAATTACCATCAATAAAAATAGGAATTATTTTATTTTGTTTATCGTAACCTGTTACTTTTAAATCATTTGTACCAAACATAAAATCAATATGGATTTTTGAGTGATTCAAATGGAACTGATCCCATTCATTTAAATCAGTGCTTGAACATCCTTCAATACAACTTGGGAAACCTCTGCCTAAAGCTAAATGACAGGAAGCATTTTCATCATAAAGCGTATTGAAAAATAGGAGTCCCGATTGTGCAATTGGACTTTTTTCTTGGACTAATGCAACTTCACCCAAGTATGAGGCACCTTCATCCGAAGCAATAAGATTTTCTAGTAAGGATAAATTCTTTTTGGCGAAATAGCGAATGATTTTCCCAGATTTAAATTCAAATCCAAAATCTTCAATGATTGAGCCACCTAGTTCTAAAGGTTTAGAGGCATAAACAATCCCATCTACACGATATTTATCTGGAGATGTGGAGACTTCTTCTGTTGGAATGTTTGCGACAAAGCGAAAGACGCCATCGTTTCCATGACTGAATCGAGCATTGGGATGAAGTCCTATGGTTAAATTGGTTCCCAAACTATTTTCAAAATGTAAGCGATCCAATTTCAGTGCATCTAAGGTATTTCCATAGGAAGAGAGGGCACTGAGGTGTTGCTTCCAGTTGTCAAGTGGGTCTTCATTAAGGCGTACTCGACAAATGCCATAGATGACATCAAACATTTTTGTGAGTGCAATTTCGGGAAAATCCTCAGGGAATAAAGTCTGAGCCCATAAAGGATTTGGATAGGAAGCAATACACCATGCGATATTATCCTTGGCAATATAAGATCGTATATAATTTCTCAGGTCATTGGTAAATGTCTGAAGGGCACTTGAAGCAACGTTAGAAACATCTTCGTATAAATAGGGATAAGCAGATTTTATTAACAATGAACATGCACCTTGTTGTAGATAATAAACCCGCGAATCTTTTTGCCAATCTTTTACATCCTTAATTTCATCTGAGTTTATGTTTAAACAGCGCTCTTTATCAACATAAGCATCTGAATAAAAAACAATCACATCCTTGGCTTTTCGATTGAACGCCACTTCACAACAGGCTTGAACCAAAGGATAAGCATCAACCGGTGCTTCAATGATTAAATATTGTCCAGCTTGAACATTTACGCCCATCTCAATCAATAAATGGGCATATTTCATCAAGCGTTCATCGATTGGTGTATTCATTTGCATAAATAGATCTTATTTTGGCGTGTGGTTAAGTACTCTGTTCGTTCAGGACCAATTAATGCCATGTCTTCTTGACCCATACGACCATCTTTAAGCTCAAGATTGATGTCTACAGTGAATACCATCCCAACTTCCATTTCTGCTTCTACGCGACCTAAATAACGTTCCCAGCGTGGCCCCATCATAACGCCTCCATCATGGGTTTCTCGACCCACTTGATGACCAAAGCCGAAATTGAAATCAGGATAACCGAATGCCTTGATTGCGGTACGGGCAGCTTCATCTGGCACATAAGCAGGGGTATGGGGACGCATGAGGGCTAAACCAATATCTTGGGCTTTATGAATGTTTGATAATGCTTCTTCAATATACGCGGGTGCTTTCGTTTCGCCATCATTCAAAACATAATAGGCTCTTTGTATGTCTGAACAATAACCTTCAACTCTAACTCCGAAATCCAAAGTAACCAGTTCGCCTTTTTGACAAATATATTCACCCGGACCAGCGTGACCCATAGGGGCTGTTTTAAACATAACCCCAGGATTATGTTTAATTTCCCAGGCATTATCTTGTTGATAGAAGCTGATTCTGTCTTGGCAGAATTGATGGATTTCAATTTGTGATTTTCCAGCCTTTATGAAGTCGATGGCTTCGACGAGAATTTTCTCTGTGCAAGCAATCGCTTTTTTGATTGAAACCAATTCCGAGGGCCTTTTTATACCGCGCAGCCGATTGATGATCTTTTCAGAACTTATGACCATTCCTTTGAATTTGTATTCAGAAAAAAGTTTGTCGAGAAATAGATACATGCCATGGGTAAGCCCATCACTGGCGACATCACTGGAATAATTCAAGGCGATTTGTTGAGGATTAAAACGATCTAAAATCTGAAAGAAAGCATCTTTAAACGATTTATCATAAGAAACCACCTCATCGTAGATCCCTTGTTGTCCCATCCCAAAAGAATCCAAGTGACCAGCTAAACATATGCTGCGTTTTGGGGTGAGGATGATTGCCGTATTGCCTCCCAATTGAAGCGTGGATAGAAAGGGTAAAACAGGTTCAGAATTCATCACTGTTTCACGACCGATGGTAATCCACATATCAATTTTCAAATCCTCTAATATGCCTTTAGCTTGTTTAATTTTTTCTACTTGTAACATGATTGCTCCTTTTAAAGTTCAAATCGATTACGGTCGAATTTTGACAAAAATTCTGCACCGGTTTCAGTAATCAAAATCATATCTTCGACACGCATATAACATTCATCCATGAAAAACATTTTAGGTTCACTACAGAACACCATCCCTGGTTTAAGGATGAAATAAGTGGATCGATTGACCATGGGATGTTCATGAGTATCAATCCCAATCTGATGACCAAGCATGCCACTTTCTTGATAACGAAGATGGTCACCATAACCTAATTCAGTCACCTTTTTGAGGACTAAATCATAGAGTTCATTGTTGTTGGTTTTAAACGGGACAATACTTTCAACCATAAATTGCTGCCCTGCTTGTAATGCTTTGTAACCATTTTTAACCAAGTCAGGTGCTTTTCCAAAATACACAGTGCGACCCCAATCACTACAATAGCCATGATTTACATAGCCAACATCAAAAGCAATGGCGGTTCCTTCTACGAGAATACTGTTCGAAGAAAAAGATAAAGCATCTTTAGCTTGAATCGTAAGTCTCGTTTTTAGTCCACATGTTGGTGGAAAGGAGAAATCAGGGACATTGTTTTGAAGACCATAATCCATCAACATCTGTTCAAGTGCACTTTGGGTCATGCCTTCTTTAAGATGATCACAGACGTATTTAACCGCTTGATCTGTAAATTCAGCATTCGCTCTGAGTGTTTCTATTTCATGCGCGTCTTTAATGGTACGAAGGTCGTTTAAGAATTCTTCTGTGTCGATGACTTCGATCTTTGGATTAATGGCCAAGAGCATCTCGTTTAGATAATCGTGACAATTATATCCAATCCCAATTCGTATTTCTTTAATTAAGGGCGTAATCGTATCTTCCATTTGATCCATATACGAAACATATAAGTTTGGAAAACCGTCAAAGGAATGTTTAAGCGATGGTATGCAACAAATAAAACTTTCACCAGAATCGTTTAGATAATAGATCGCTTCTGGGACCAGTCGAGCACTTGATTTAACTGAAATGTTATTCATGCAAGTTCTTTGCCAAAAATAATTCGGCGTATTTGCCAGATATTGAAAGTTTGCACTTGAAGCATAAAGTAGACCATTCACATTGTTTTCTCGCATTAATCCTAGTACTTTCTGTGTTCGAGTCGTGGACATCATTACACCTCTTATTTAATAATAAACTAAATGCGGTTAAATATGAAACACATATGTGAAATTAATGTAAATATTGCAAATAATAAAAATAAACATTGTAAAACAATGTAAAAAAGTATAAGATTGTTTCAATTAGTTACACGAAAGGAGGCAGTCCAATGGGAGTTTATAAAGAAAAACTGGCGATTGCTTATGATGCCCTAAACAAGAATGAAATCGATCTATGGGTCATAGCCGGACAAGAATCCGCTACCAATTCTGAACCTATGCTTGCGTGTTTAGGTGATTTTGAGTTCATCGGATTAACGGCTTTAATGTTTAATCGAAATCAAACAAGTGCTGTGATTTGTACACCGATCGATGCGGATGGGTATCAAAGACTCAACGTCTTTGATGAGGTGATTGCCTTCCCAATATCGTTTGTTAAAACACTGAGTGAATACTTAAAAGTACTTAATCCAAAGAAAATTGCTCTTGATTATTCATTGAACAATCCAGCAAGTGATGGATTATCGGTTGGGGTATTTGCCCTATTGAAAGAAGCCTTATCATTATCTCAATGCCAGGCTGAACTTGTTTCGGCAGAACCACTCGTTAATCTTGTCAGAGGAATAAAATCTGAAGATGAACTTATACGAATCAAAAAGGCATGTGCAGGGGCTGAAGCTATTTTTGATGAAGCCAAACAATTTATCAAGGCGGGTATGAACTGCCAAGATGTTTATCGTTTCTTTCAAGATCAAGTTAAAAATAAAGGTTATGGCTATTCATGGCCGAGTTCTTGTAATCCAGGTGTATTTTCAGGAAAAGGATGTCCAAGCGGACATATGGGTGCACCAGATTTCCTCATTCAGAAAGGTGATGTAGTGAATATCGATTTTGGAATCATTGTTGATGGTTATGGCTGTGATTTACAACGTATGTACTATGTGTTGGATGATGAAGAAACAGATGCTCCAGAAGAAATCAAAACAGCATTTAACACTGTCCGTGATGCAATCGCATTAGCTGCCAAAGCTTTGGTTCCTGGTATAACAGGATTCAAAGTTGATAAAGTAGCACGAGATTATATTGTATCTCGAGGTTATCCTGAATGGGGCTCGGCACTTGGTCATCAGATGGGACGTGTTGCCCATGATGGTGGTCCACTCTTGGCACCGGAACGACCTCGCTATAATCGACCCGAATTGATTCACGTACCACTTCATAAAGGATTTGTATTTACACTTGAACCAAGCGTACCCACCAATCGTGGTCGAATCGGGCTTGAAGAAGATGTCGTTGTAACTGAAAACGGGGCGGTCTTCTTAACCCCACCACAACAAGCTTTGTATTTAATTTAAAGGGGCGTGAAATGACGAAATACATCACCAAAAGAGTTCTCATTGGAATATTAACGCTTTTTATCCTGGCAACCATTACCTTCTTAGTCATGAAGGTTATCCCAGGTAATCCTTTTTCTCAGGACAACAAGGTTTTGACCCCTCAAGCCTATGAGGCTTTAAAACTCAAATATGGCCTTGATAAACCTGTACTTGAACAATTTGTTATTTATTTAAACAATGCAATTCATGGTGATTTTGGAGAATCCATTTCAAAGAAAGGCCAACAGGTACTGGCAATCGTCTTGAGAAGGGCACCAGTAACTGCACAGTTGGGTGCCATCTCATTCTCAATCGCGATTATCGTTGGGATTGGCTTAGGTATTATTGCTGCGTTAACAAAGAAACGATGGATAAATGGCCTTATTACGGGCTTCGCTACGATCGGTGTTTCTATCCCGAGTTTCATGTTGGCACTATTAGCCATGATGCTATTTGGTGTATATCTTAGATGGTTACCCTTAGTGGGGTTAAAGACCCCGTTACATTATATTATGCCTTCAATTGCGTTAGCACTCAATCCGATCTCAACCATTACCCGACTTACCCGAGTAAGTTTAAAAGAAGAAATGAACAAAGATTACATAATTCTGGCCAAATCAAAAGGTACACCTGTTTTTTGGGTCATAATCAAACACGGACTAAAGAATGCACTACTTCCAGTCATTACGTATTGCGGACCGATGTTCGCCATGTTAATTACAGGAAGTTTCGTTATTGAAAGTTTATTCTCCATTCCTGGCATAGGTTCTGAGTTTACAAGCAGTGTCATCAATCGTGACTATACACTCATTATGGGATTAACTTTGTTTCTCGGGGCGATTGTTATTTTTATGAATCTTTTGACAGACATCGTAGCTGCGATCGTTGATCCTCGCATCAAACTTGGAAAGTAGGGGAAAAATGACATCTCTAAAAGATTTTGAACTTACCGATGATTTATTTAAAAAATTAGATGATAGTGAAAAGAATTCTGAATTTATTGCAATGGAAAGTAAAACATTTGCAAGAGATGCGTGGAATCGATTCAGCAAGAATAAATTGGCTTTGTTTGGTTTGGTTTTTGTCCTGGTCATGATTCTTCTGGCAATCTTTGTTCCTATTTTTTCTAAATTCGGGTATGAGATGCAAGATTTGCAAAACCGTAATGCTTTACCAAATTTAGTGCATATTCTTGGGACAGATAAATTAGGTCGAGATATCTTTGTACGTGTCATGTATGGCGCTCGAATTTCACTGTCTATTGGATTTGCCTGTGCTTTTATTAATCTATTTATTGGA
The DNA here is from genome assembly GCA_038331365.1 of Erysipelotrichales bacterium. Lineage (GTDB taxonomy): Bacteria > Bacillota_I > Bacilli_A > Erysipelotrichales > Erysipelotrichaceae > UBA2212. Next base: position 7,488 of record JBBQOY010000003.1, read on the forward strand.
ATATTCTATGGTGGATTAGCCGGTTATGTGGGTGGAAGGGTTGATATGTTCTTGATGAGGACCGTCGATATTATTTATTCGGTCCCTGGATTATTGTATGTCATCTTGATTTTGATGGTTTTTGGCAATAATGCAACAAGTATGTTAATTGCCATATCTGTAACATCATGGGTCAATATGGCAAGACAAGTTCGATCCCAAGTGATGTCACTTAAAGAAACCGAATTTGCAATGGCAGCTAAAGTCATCGGTGCGAGTCATTATCGTATTCTGATGAAACACTTGGTCATTAACGCAATTGGGCCAATCATTGTAACTTTAACCATGATGGTTCCTTCCGCCATTTTTACAGAATCATTTTTAAGTTTTGTTGGGATTGGGATTTCAGCACCACAGTCCAGTTGGGGCGTTTTGTTGAATGAATCGCGTTCACTGGTATTTACAAATCCCATTCAAATTATATGGCCAGTTATGGCAATGAGCTTAACGATACTATCGTTAAACTTCGTCGGTGATGGTGCTGGAGAAGCACTTGACCCGAACAGTCACTAGGAGATCTCTAATGCCATTACTTGAAATTAAAAATTTATCAACAGAATTTATCACTGAACAAGGACATGTTCAAGCCGTTCGTGATGTTTCCTTGAGTTTAGAACAAGGTGAAGTTTTGGGCATTGTCGGTGAATCAGGTTCAGGAAAATCACAAACGATGTTTTCCTTAATGGGGTTATTGGCGGATAACGGTAGAGTGACATCCGGCACAATTACCTTTGATGGTCAAGATATTTCTCGAAGCAAATTTGCAACTAAGAGAGAATATGAGAAAGTATTGCAAGAGATTCGCGGTAATTCTATGGCCATGATCTTCCAAGATCCAATGACATTCCTCAATCAGATTATGAAGATCGAGGATCAAATGATTGAACCGATGCTGAATCATACCAATATGACCGTCAATCAAGCCCGTGAAAAAGCCCTTGAATTAATGAGAAAAGTTGGTATATCTTCACCCGAAAAGAGAATTAAACAATATCCGTTTGAATTTTCAGGTGGAATGCGTCAAAGAATTATCATCGCCATTGCTTTAGCAAACAACCCAAAATTAATCATCGCAGATGAACCCACCACGGCATTAGATGTAACCATCCAAGCCCAGGTTTTGGAACTGATTGATAGTTTAAGAGAAGACAGTTCTTCGGCAATTATTATGATTACGCATGATTTGGGTGTCGTCGCAAAGTTGTGTGATCGAGTGGCCATCATGTATGGAGGAAAAATTGTTGAAATTGGTACTGACGAGGAAATATTTTATGAACCGAAGCATCCATATACCATTGGGCTCTTAAGTTGTATCTCGAATCCTCAAGAAGACAATACAAAAAAGTTAAAACCAATCCCAGGGTCACCTCCAGATTTGATGAAGCCACCCAAAGGATGTCCGTTTGTCGATCGTTGCGAGAAGGCAATGAAGATCTGCAAACTTCAAATGCCAGAGCCCACAGAGTATAGCTTAACGCATCAATGTCGATGCTGGTTAAGCCATGAGAAAGCGGTGAAGCAATGAGCCAAAAACCAATCTTACGCGTTACGAACCTAAAAACGCACTTTGATGTAACCAAAGGTTTATTTTCAAAAAAGCAAATTGTAAAAGCAGTAGACGGGGTTAGTTTTGAGGTCATGCCGAATGAAACATTTGGACTTGTTGGAGAATCGGGTTGTGGAAAATCCACATTGGGCCGTACGATTGTTAAACTCTATGATCCAATTGAAGGTTCGATCGAATTCGAAGGTCGGGATATATCTCATTTAAGAGGAAAAGATGTTAAAGCATACCATAAGGATGTTCAAATGATCTTTCAAGATCCTTATGCATCACTTAATCCAAGAATGACTGTTGGTGAAATCATCAAAGAACCGATGGTGATTCATAAAATCTACAACTCGGATAAAGAACGTGAAGAACGAGCGGTAGAGTTGATTAAAATTGTTGGATTAAAGCCAGATCATATTCGTCGATATCCATATGAATTCTCAGGTGGACAACGTCAAAGAATCGGCATCGCCAGAGCCTTAGCGCTCAACCCGAAATTCATTGTCTGTGATGAACCCATCTCTGCATTAGATGTTTCTATTCAAGCCCAAATCATTAATCTGTTGGATAAAATTCAAGATGAACTTGGATTATCCTATTTGTTTATAGCCCATGATCTAAGTATGGTAAAACATATTTCTGATCGAATCGGTGTTATGTACCTTGGGCACATCGTGGAATGCGGACCGAGCAATGATGTTTATCACCGCCCTTTGCATCCATACACCGTAGCATTATTGTCGGCGATCCCAATCCCGGATCCTAAAATATCTAAGGCAAAAAACAGGATTGTCCTCGATGGTGAAATTCCAAGCCCGATTAACCCACCGAGCGGATGCGTGTTTAGCACTAGATGTCCAAAGGCAACCGATCGCTGTCATCTGGAGAAACCACAGATGGTACAGGTTGGAACCCGACAAGTTTCATGTTTCTTATACGAAAAATAGGAGGAGGAAAAATGAAAAACGCATTTAAAAAAATCGCTATTCTTACACTAATCTTAGGAATGTCTATGTCTGTGGTTGCTTGTACAGCTAAGCCTGCTGTAGAAAATACCTTTACGTATGCTGTTGGTGGTGAACCAGATGTACTTGATCCGGCTGTAGGCTCTGATTCAGTAACATCCGCCATTACCAATCAAATTTATTTCCCATTATTCTCAATTGGGGAAGATGGCGCATTGGTTAATGAAGCCGTCAAAAGTTTTGAAGTTTCTGAGGATGGGCTCACTTATACATTTAAACTGATTGAAGATAACTTTTGGTCAGATGGTGTAAAAGTGAAGGCAGGAGACTATGTCTATGGCATGAAACGTGCCGTGGGTATGGGTGCTGCAGATTCTTACTATTCTTACTTTATTACGGATTATGTGCTTAACGCTAAAACTTATGGAACATCAATGGCTAATGTTGCCGATATGAAAGATATTGGTATCAGTGCACCAGATGATTCAACCATTGTGATCACTTTGGTAAAACCTGTAATCTACTTTGTAAACCTTATGACTGCAGGGGTATTCTTCCCACTACGTGCTGAATTCGCAACTGAACACAGTTCAGATTGGGCACTAGATCCGACAGTTCCGACCAATGGGGCTTTCCAAACAACAAAGATTGACAGTGCTGAAGAATTTATCATGGTTAAAAATGAATTCTTTACTTATGCAGACAAGGTTTCGATTGATACTTTGATCGCAAAAGTTATGTCAGATCAAGATGCGCAATTACTCGCATTCCAAAATGGTGAAATTGATATGGCAACCTCTGTTAACTCAGACATTACTCAGATTTATAAAGATAAGCCGGAACTTCTTGTTACCGCTTCTGTTATCAATTACTATGTCCTGTTGAATGCTTATGCGGCTGCTCAACCAGCCTTAAGCGATATTAGAGTACGCAAAGCCTTACAATTGGCGATTAATCGGGATGATATCGTCACAGCACTTGATGCAGGAGAAGTGTACTATCCATTATTTGGATATGTTCCAAACGGATTCAGTGGGCTTACTGGAGACTTCCGTGCTGAACAAGACGCTTCCAACATCTTAGTGAAATTTAATATCAATGAAGCTAAAGCTTTGTTGGCTGAAGCTGGCTATGATGCAGCACATAAATTAGCTTTCACTTACTACTATAATCAATCTGCAACACATGATACTGTTGCTCAAGTATTGCAGCAACAATGGGCAGCCATTGGGGTTGATGTAACTCTGAAGACTGGTGAAATCAGAACATTCTTCGACGAACGTTCAAATGGCTTGTTTGAACTCGCGCGTGGTGCGATGTCTGCTGATTACATGGATGTTTCGACTTTCTTAGATATGGCAACTTCTTGGAATCAAGCTGGCGTTTCTTGGGGTGATCAAACCTACGATGATATGATTCTAGCGACGCAAGCTGAAACAGATCCAAAAGTTCGTTTGCAAATGCTCCATGATGCTGAAACTTACCTTGTACAAACAAAGGCCTATACCATTCCATTGTTTGGTTATTCCAGTGTCTATTTGGTAAAAGATGGTACAGCAGGAACGCTTTACAATCCACAAGGCAGCTATACATTCTGGTATACGACTGTCGCTAAGTAATAGACGATAAAGAGCCTAAGCTTTTGCTTAGGCTCTATCTTTTACAAAAAGGAGTTCAAACGATGAAATTAGACATGGAGAAGTTGCCAATTGTTTATCGAGTAATGAAAGAAAAGAAGATTGATGCTTGGTTGATTACAGGTCGTGAAACGATTATGAAAAAAGAACCCATTTTACCTGTGTTAGGTGATTTAGATTTTATTATCGCGACCACATTAATCTTTACCCAAACGAAATTGATCGCCATAGTTTCCCCGTTGGATGTTGAAGGCTATAAATTGATTGAAGGCATAGATGAAGTCATAGAATATCCAACGACCATGGAAGAAACTTTAAAAATAGTATTAAGTGAACTAAATCCAAATAAATTAGCACTGAATTATTCGAGTCATGATGCCAGTAGTGATGGCCTAAGCGTAGGCATGAAAATGATGATTGATCGCGTTCTTGAGGCAATCGCTTTTAAAGGTGAAATCATAAGCGCATCCAGCATCATCAATAAAGTTAGAGGCATAAAAACATCTCAACAAATCGCCAAGATTAGAGACTGTGCCATTAAAGCGGATGAATATTTAAGAAAAGTACCAAACATTTGTCACCCCAATATGACCTCGATCGAAATCTTCAATTTTCTTCATCAAGTTGCTTACGATGAAGGTTATGGGATGAGTTGGACTGATACACAATGTCCAAGTGTCATGGTTGATCCAAACATTCCGCAAGGCCATGGGGGTATTACTGACACACCTTTAGTTAAAGGATATGTCATTAATATTGATTACGGTGTCAGTAAGGATGGCTATTGTAGTGACTTACAACGCATGTATTATGTTTTAAAAGACGATGAAACAGAAGCACCTCAATCGATTAAACTGGCCTTCTATTTGGTTCGTGATGCCATTAAAGCAGCGAAGGATTTTATGCGTCCTAATGTTACCGGTTTTCAAGTGGATCAAATTGCCCGACATATGATCGTTGATAATGGATATGATTCATGGAATGCCGCTTTGGGGCATCAAGTGGGTCATGTTACCCACGATGGTGGCACACTCTTGGCCAATAGACGCCCTCGCTACAATAAACCTGAATTGATTGATACACCGTTGGATGCTTATAATGTTTTTACCATAGAACCGGGTATAAAAATACCTGAAGGTCGGATTGGGATTGAAGAAGATGTTGTTATTACTGAATCGGGATGTGAATGGTTGGTTGCACCGCAAGAAGAATTGATTCTGATTAGAATATAAGGTACTTAGATTTAAAGAGATTCATAGAGGAAATAAATATGAAAATACGACCCCTAAAAGAACAATTTAAAATTCAAGATGAGATTTTAAAAGAGAAACTTGAGGATATGGTTGGCCCATTGATGGCAGAGTGTGGCATTGATGTGTGGCTTATCCCCAGTAAAGAATACAATGAAGATCCCATCTTTAAAAAACTGACCCCAAGCGGTTATCCAACCGCAAGACGTTTAACAATCTTATTGCTACATCAAGAAAATGGAAAACTAAATACTTACAGTGTCAGTATGCGTGATCACAGTCTCGATCAATTTTATCGTCCAAGTTGGGAGAAAGAAAAAGAAAGCCAGTTTGAAGCATTGCTTCGTCTTTTTAAGCAGTTAAACCCAAAAACAATTGGACTAAACACTTCTTCAAATTATGCTTATTGTGATGGGTTAACCGTTGGATTACATGAATTATTAAAAAAAGAATTACCGAGTGAATGGACTAAGCGATTTGTTTCAGCCGAAGCGGTAGGTGTACGATTTCTAGAAACACGTTCACCTTTGGAAGAGAAATATTGGCCAGAAGTGATGGAAGTCGCCATTGACATTATTTATTCAATGTATTCCAAAGAGACCATTAAACTTGGCGTAAGCACTTGTTCAGATTTGGAGTGGTATATGATGGAACAAGTCAATCAAAGCGGTCTTAAGTTCTGGTTTCCGCCCACGGTGGATCTACAACGTAAAGATGGTCAATACAGTGAAGATACCATCATCACTGAAGGTGATTTATTGCATTGTGACTTTGGGATTGAATATTTAGGGTTATGCACAGATACCCAAAGACTTGCCTATGTAAAACATGAAGATGAAACTGGTATACCTAAGCAATTGATTGATGGAATGACCCAAAATAACCGTTTCCAAGACATTGTATGTGCGCAAATTAAAGTTTCAAAATCTGGTAATGAGGTATTTACAGGATCATTGATGCAAGCACAACAAGAAAAAATCACAGCCATGTTGTATTCACATCCTCTGGGTTTACATGGACATGCTGCTGGCCCAACCATTGGCTTATTCAGTGATCAAAAGCCACAACCCATCAAAGGAGATCTTCTCATCCATGATCGAACCGGCTATGCATTAGAACTCAATACAATGGTAACCATCGATGGTTATGATAAACCTGTTCATTTTTTTACAGAAGAGAGCATCTTCTTTGTGGATGGTAAGGTAAAATATCTTGTTGAAGGACGCGATAGAATCATTGAGATATAGGATGGTCAGTAACGCTTGTGAGGTTTTGATGTTGAATAGGTAGCGTATTAAAGTCAGAGGGCATCTCCTTGAGACGTAAGAAAGAGGTCTAAAATGGAATTCGATTTAACAAAACCATATTGTTATTATTTTAATGAAATTGCAAAAATTCCGCATGGTTCAAATAATGAAAAAGGACTAAGTGATTATTTGGTTAAGTTTGCGAAGGAACTTGGTTTAGCGGTTAAACAGGATGAACTATTTAATGTCATTATTTATAAAGCTGGATCTGCTGGATACGAAAACAGCAGTCCACTGATGATTCAGGCCCATATGGATATGGTGTGTGAAAAGAATAAGGATTCTAATCACGATTTTCTAAAAGATCCTTTGAAATTGGTGATCAATGAAGCCTTTCTAAAGGCTGAAGGGACGACACTTGGTGCGGATGATTGTACCGGTGTTGCCTATATGATGGCGATATTAGCCGATCAAGAATTAACGCATCCTCCATTGGAATGTGTTTTTACGGTACAGGAAGAAACAGGCCTCTATGGGGCGATGAATCTCAAGGCTGAAGACATTAAAGCACGTCGTATGATTTCATTAGATGGTGGCGGAGAAACGAATACCTTATTATCATCAGCAGGCGGATGTCGCAACAAGATTGTTAAATCTTTAGAATTTGAAGTTAATACGAAACCTACGTATCGTTTATCGGTAAGAGGTCTACAAGGTGGTCATTCAGGTGGAGAAATTCATAAAGAAAAAGGCAACGCAAATAAGTTAGTCATGCGAATTTTTAATGAAGCCAGAATGCTTGAACTCGATCTTCGACTGGTAAGCTTTAATGGTGGTTTAAAAGAAAATGCAATTCCTAGAGAAGCAGAAATCGAATTTGTCAGTTCAGTCGATTTCGAGAAACTTACGGAAAGTTTTTTAAAGAGTGAAAAAGAGATTAAAGAAGAGTTAGAATTTAGTGACGCTGGTTTTAAAATGGTTGTTGAGAAATTGCCAGTAGCACCTCGATGTTTAAGTGCTAACAACAATGCCAAAGTCTGTGATTTTGTTTATTTGTTGCCCAATGGATTTAAATCGAGATCGATGGTGATTCCTGGATTAACGGTCACTTCATTAAATCTTGGCGTGGTTGAGACGCTGGATGATGAAATCATTCTGTCCGTATCAATCCGAAGTGCCATAAAGAGTGGTATCGATAACTTAGTTCGAGAAATTGCCTGCTTATGTCAAAATTTTGATGCAGGCTATTCCATTCATGCGTTTTATCCTGGTTGGAATTACTCTAAGATTTCAACGATGCGAGATACTTTAAGTGACGTTGTTAAAAGTGTTTATAACAAAGACTTAGAGCTCATTGCGGCACATGGTGGTTGTGAATGTGGTATTTTCAAAGCCATGCATGAGCAAATGGATATTGTTTCAATAGGCCCAATTACCAAAGATATCCACACCCCAGATGAACGATTAGATTTAGCTTCTTTTGATCGAACCTATAATTTACTGACACGTTTTGTCAGCGCATGCAAATAAAGGAGAAAAATTATGAGTAAAGGCCTGGTTGTAATTCTTAGTGGTGCTTCATCGGTCGGTAAGAGTTCAATTCGAAAAGCATTAATGAAAGATACGGATTTAAATCTATTTTATTCTGTGTCGATGACAACTCGACCGAAAAGAGAAACCGAAATTGATGGGGTAGATTATTATTTTGTCTCGCATAAAGGGTTTGCTCAAGCGGTAAGAAATCACGAATTGTTAGAATATACAGAGTTTAATGGCTACTATTATGGCACACCGAAATATCAAGTTAATTTTTTAATGGAACAAGGTAAAAACGTATTGATTGAAGTTGAATCTCAAGGCGTAGGTCCAATTAAACTGAATATCCCTGAATCGCTTGCGATTTTTGTTATGCCTAAAAGCTTTGAACAACTGGAAAAGCAAATCAATGAGATCTATAGAGATGATGAAGCATCCATTAAAAATAGACTCAATAAAGCAAAAATGGAAATGGAATTGGCACCATTATTTAGGAATATTGTTTCAAATGAAGATGTTGATCTGGCAGTGAATGAAATAAAGACAATGATATTAGATGAATTAGCCATCATGAATCAACATGGATGAGCTTAGAAAAAGAAAATATGCCCAAATGCTTGTTAAAGTTGGAGTAAACTTACAAGCGGGTCAATATCTCATCATCCAAACCATCCCAGAGGCTCTAGAATTAGCCAATTGTGTTACTGAGGAAGCTTTTAAGGCAGGGGCAAAAGATGTTATCGTTTTCATCGAAGATCCAAAAATAAATCATTTGCGGGCTCAGTATGCTGAGCAAGAAGTGCTCAGAGCGGTGCCGCAATGGAAACTTGATCAACTTGATTTCTATTTGAGCCAAGATGCTTGCCAACTCAGTTTAATGGGAACGTACCCTACCTTAAACAAAGATATTGCCAGTGATAAACTACTTTCGATCAATGCAGCAAATAATGATGTTCGTAATGTAATACGCAAATATATCCACAAAGGCATATTACAGTGGACAGGAACTGCGGTTGCGACGCAGGAATGGGCCAATACGGTTTATCCAGAACTTGATGAAATAAAGGCATTTGATGCTTTAGAAGATGCCCTATGTAAAATGACAAGAGTAGAACCTCAGAGTGATGTTGTAAAGAGTTGGGCTAAACACTGTGTCGCTTTGGCAAAACGAGCGAAAAGCTTAAACGAATACAATTTTAAATCCTTACACATCACAACCGAATTGGGAACGGATATTACGATGGATCTCGTAATTGATCACATATGGTCAAGTGCAGGTGAACTCAGTTCTGGCAAACATAGGGTGCCTTATGTTGCCAATATCCCAACGGAAGAAATTTTTACGGATCCGCATTGTTTCAAGGTTAATGGTATCGTTTATGCATCAAAACCATTGTTGATGTCAGGGAAATTAGTAACAGATTTCAATATTAGCTTTAAAGATGGGTATGCAATGGATTGCTTTGCTCAATCTAATGAAGATGTATTAAGAGATGCATTGTTTAAAGATGAAGGAACGCGGCGTTTAGGTGAAGTTGCCTTGGTGAGCAAGTTTTCGCCAATCAATCAAATGAATCGAGTATTCTTTAACGGTTTAATTGATGAAAATGCATCGAGTCACTTGGCTTTTGGGTCAAGTTTCCCCAGTTGTATTAAAAACGGACTAAATATGAATAAAGAAGAATTGTTGGCACAAGGTGTCAATGTGGCTGTGTCTCACAATGATTTTATGATTGGGACGGATGATATGAAAGTCGTTGGGATAAAACATGATGGTCAAGAAATCGTTATTATGGTGCATGGAGATTTTGCAAATTAGGAGGAGAAAATATGGCAACATCAAGAGAAAGTTTTTTGATAGAGAATACGATTCACGCAGATGAACTTAAAACAAAAATTTATTCATATCGAGATCAAGAAAAGATTAGAAACAACTGGTTAAAGCATCGACTTGAGACTCTATTACCAATGGTTATGGCGAGAAGTGGGATTGATTTATGGGTTGTATGTTGTAGAGAATACAATGAAGATCCTGTTTTAACCACCCTAGTGCCTTGTGCCATGATGAGTGCCCGGCGCACAACCATCTTGGTGTTTCAGTTGAATGATGATAAAACAGTCCGTAAGATGGCACTCACAAGACCTGGTGTTGGATTGGATGACTATTATGAAGCAGTTTGGACCAACCCCAAGGGTTCTAATTGGTCAGATGGAAAGTCATTAATTCCCAATGGTAAGGTGGCTCAACAACACAACCAAGCAGAAACACAATTTGAGTGTTTGGCTCGAATCATTAAAGAAATCAATCCTAAGAAGATTGGTTTAAATACATCGAAAACATTTGCATTTGCGGATGGGTTATCTAAACACTTATACGATGAAATGGTAAGTGAGTTTTCTGCTGAAATGATTCAAAAGATTGTGCCTGCGGATGATGTTTGTGTGGGTTGGTTAGAAACACGCACAGAAGAAGAACTGGCGGCCTATACAGGCATTATGCAAATTGCGCATAGTATCATTGATGAGGCGTTTTCTTCAAGAGTCATCATACCGGGTGTGACAACTAATGCGGATGTAAAATATTTTATGCTTCAACAAACTTTTAATTTCGGCTTACAACCATGGTTTGATTTTGAAGTTTCAATTCGTCGAGCCAACGTTGGAGAAATCTATCAAGAAGCCGTTATTATGCCAGGAGATCTTTTACATTGTGATGTTGGGATAAAATATCTAGGTCTGTGTACGGATACCCAAGAAAATGCGTATGTTCTAAAAATTGGAGAAGTTGATGCACCTGATTGTTTAAAGAAGGCACTGAAAATCGTCAATCGACTGCAAGATATTACCATCAGTCAGTTTAAAACAGGGTTAAGTGGCAATGAGATTTTAAAAAATGCTCGAGATCTCGCCCTAAAGGAAGGCATAACGCCATGTATCTATACGCATCCAATTGGTTATCATGGTCATGCGGCTGGACCTTCCATCGGTTTATGGGATATGCAGGAGGGTGTGCCTGGGCAAGGGGATTATAAGCTGTTTGATGATACACTTTACTCTTTAGAACTTAATGCAAAAGTGGATCTTCCTGAATGGAATTTAACACTGACATTAGGTGCTGAAACAGACATCATGTTTACAAATCAAAAGGTATATTATGTCGCAGGTAGACAAGAAAATTTCCATTTAGTTAAGTAACATGAAAAAAATATCTATTTATAGAATGTTTTGGTTGATTGGTCTATATTCTATTTTTGCTAATTTAGCGCATCCAATCACCCCAACATTCATTCAAGATTTAGGCTTACATGATTATATGTTTGGGGTGGCTTTTGCTGCGATGGCGACTGCGAATTTTGTATTTTCTCCTTTTTGGGGCAATCTATCAAAAAATATAGGAAGTGCTAAAATAATTGGGCTTGGCTTTATTGGGTATGGGGTTGGTCAAGCTATTTTCGGTTTATCGACCAGTGAAATTGGAATTGTGATTGGTCGTATGTTTGCAGGTGTTTTCATCGCCGCAATTATGGTTAACCAAATGATTTATATCATTAATAACAGTCCTATTAAAGACCGAGGCAGAAATTTAGCCATATCTGCCACAATTTTATCTGTGATTGCGCCAATGGGATATCTTATCGGTGGGTTTCTAGGAGATTATTCCATTCCGCTTACTTTCATTTTACAAGTAGCTGGACTCGTCTTTGTAGGGATACTGAATTGGCTGATTCTAGATGATCCAAAAATTGATGGAAAACTAGATTGGCAACAAGTCGTCAAAGATTCAAACCCTATTCGGGTAGTTTTTAACGCAAGAGGGTCCATTACAACCGTACTGATTAGTTTTTTAGTTGTCGCAACACTTACCTCATTTGCAAGCACGGGTTATGAACAATGCTTTAATTACTTTATAAAAGACCAATATGGATTTCCACCCTCCTATAATGGCTTACTCAAGGCTTTGGTTGGATTCATTGTACTCATTTCTAATTTATCCATTGGGTTGTGGTTGATAAAAAAGACTGATGTTAATAAGACCTTAATCTATGTACTCATCGTTTGTTTATTTATGATGATTGGTATTATTATCATTGATGATATTGTTCCTTTTATCATCATTAATGTTGTCTTTTTTGGCTTTAATGCAATTTATTTACCGATGATGCAAACCATATTAGCGAAGTTCACCGAAACAGATGGAGGTGTTGTGGTTGGTTTATTTAACTCCGTGCGTTCATTTGGTATGATTGGAGGATCTTTGTTTGCTGGGTTTATTTATACAGTTGGTCCCAAACTATCTTTTGTATCAAGTGCCGTTGCCTTATTTATTAGTGTTCTATTCGCGACTATTTTTTATAAGCAATTTAAAAGCAGTAAAATAGAAGTTTAATAAAATTCATAGAGTATGTAGGTTCAGTATGTAAAACGATAATTGTCAAATAAATTCATAGGCTCATTAAAATGCTTCAAATTAATCGTTGTGTTTGATAAAAAGTCTTTTTTAAAACGTTTTATGGCTAAAAATATAACCGCAAGTCATTGCGTTAATGACAGTTTTTTATTTATGGTTTATACTAAAATCATACATACCATAAAGGAGCTAATTATGGATAAATTAATCCCAATGTTGCCTTTTTTAATTCCAATTATTCTACTTGAACTCGCCTTATTTGTGCCTGCTCTAATTCATATTCTAACGCACACTACCTATAAACGTTGGACAAGACCCATTTGGATTTTAATTTGTTTAATCCAGATTGTTGGTCCTATTCTTTATTTCATGTATGGCAAAAGTGAAGATTAATGGATATTCTTAAAATCGAGCATTTATCTAAAAGTTTTGGATCAAACAAGGTTATTGACGATCTGAATTTCAGCGTACCTGAAGGTTCCATCTTCGGTTTTATTGGACAAAACGGGGCAGGGAAGACCACCACTATGAAGATGGTATTGGGTTTGCTTAAAGCTGATGCTGGAGATATCTATGTTGGTGGTGAAAGAGTAACTTTTGGTGAAACAAAAACCAATCGTATTGTAGGGTATCTTCCGGATGTTCCGGAATTCTACAATGTTTTAAAACCAAAGGAATATCTTAAGCTATGCGGAGAAGTCACAGGTCTAAGCAAGGATCAAATTGAAACCCGTAGTGAAGAATTGTTAACGCTTGTTGGACTAAAAAATGTTAATAAAAAGATAGGCTCTTTCTCACGTGGGATGAAACAACGTTTGGGGATCGCCCAAGCTTTACTGAATGAACCAAAACTGCTCATCTGTGATGAACCAACCAGTGCTTTAGATCCAATTGGCCGAAAAGACATCTTAGATATTTTAATGAAAGTTAAAGGGAAGACCACCGTTATTTTTTCAACACATATTCTCTCTGATGTTGAACGCATTTGTGATCGTATAGCGGTCTTGCATAGAGGGAAATTGATGCTTAATGGGACTTTGGCTGAAATCAAGGCGCAACGAAGATCAAATGGATTGAGTGTTGAGTTTGCATCTGCACTGGATAAAACTACTTTTCTTGCATTACCTGAAATTAATGATTTATCGCGTTACAACGGTGATGGGAACAGTCTTGAGTTTCACACTGATAACGTTGAAGAAACAGAAAGACTTATTTTGGAAGCTTTGGTTAAACATCATATTCTGCCGATCAAATTAGAAATCAATGAGCCAACCATTGAAAGTTTATTTATGGAGGTGGTCCAATGAAGGCATTTTGGGCTTTTACCAATAAAGAAATCATTGAGTATTTCCGTAGTGCGAAACTATTGATTTTAACTGTGGTTTTTCTTTTGTTTGGGATGATGAATCCGGTTATGGCAAAGTTCACCCCGGAAATCTTAAAGGCGGCTGGGATTGAAATTAATCTACCAGATCCAACGGCCATGGATTCATGGGCACAATTCTATAAGAATGTCAGTCAAATGGGACTGATTATCATCGTCATCGTCTTCAGTGGAATAATGGCTGCTGAATTATCGAAAGGCACCCTCATCAACATTCTTACTAAGGGCTTAAAACGTAAGACCGTTATCTTATCAAAATTTACTGTGGCATCCGTGTTGTGGACCTTGTCTTATCTACTTTGTATCGGGGTGACTGCGCTCTATACGGCTTATTTCTGGAAACTAGAAGGCATGCATGAGATTTTAATGAGTTTCGCAGGGCTCTGGCTTTATGGTGAACTCTTAATAACACTTTTGATCTTAGGAGGTGTTCTGTTTAAAAACACTCTGGGTAGTTTATTCTTAGCCGGTGGCATCAGTTTTGTCTTAACCTTAGTTAGTATATTTCCTAAAAGTGCTAAGTTTAATCCGATGACACTAACAGGCGATGCCCTTTATCTTTTGGCTGGAGCCAAAACGCTTTCTGATTATCTTCCTGCTTTCTTCATTTGCCTAGGATTGATTGTTTTGGTGCTCGTCGTTTCTATGATTGTCTTTGATAAAAAAGCAATCTAGTATAATTTATTTAACATTGCAGGGTAGTGATATTTTAATACCCTGCTATTTATTAATAATGAAAAATGTACGGTTTTAGACGATTTCTATTCATCGATGAAATTTTTATAGTGAGCCAATCGCAGTTTTAGATATTTTCAGAAAGCGATAATTTAAATTTTTAACAAATTCGTTCAGAGAGCGCTTTCAGTGATATAATTGGTATCATAGTGATAGATAGACTATCATATATGGAGGATCCATGGAACTGCGCAAAAAAAGACAGACTGAACGGGATGAGATGAAACACGAACGAGAGGAACATATCCTTCAATGTGCTTTGTCTACATTTATGACCAAGGGTTTAGAACAGACAACCATGAAAGATGTCGCATTGGCTTCAGAAGTTGGGGTAGCGACAGTTTTTCGTTATTTCCCAAACAAGAAGAAATTGGTGATTGAAGCTGCGGCTGTCTTGTGGAAACGTGAGTTTGACCAGTTGCCTGCTTACCTTCCCTCAAACTATGAAACACTGAGTGGTATCGAGCAGTTTAAGAGCCTTTTAGAAATCTATTTATATCATTATCAAAAAACACCTGAACTTTTCCGCTTCTTGGAACAGTTTGATAATTTTATTGCGAATTCCTTTGTTGAATTTGATCAACTCTTTGAAATAGAAAATAGTATTCTTTCACTTAAAAAGCCGATTTTTAAAGCCATTGAAAAGGGTATAAACGATCATACCATCTCCTCAAATTTTGACATTAATCTCTTTTATTTCACCAGTATGCATATATTGATGAGTATCATTCAGAAGTTTGTGATTCGAGGATCTATTTTCAGAAGTGATATGGAAATAACGGGAGAAGCACAGATCAAACTCAGCATCGAGATGATCTGTAATTACATCCGTTTAAGATAACACAGTTATCCAGGAGGAACCATGAAAGAGAAGTTACCGTTGTCGAAGCAGATTGCTTATTCTTTGGGACAGTTTGGTTGGTCATTATTATCAGGGTTGGTGGGGACTTATTTGATTTTCTATTATATCCCAACCGATATTTCAGGGATTCCTTTGAGTATTCCACAAGTTCGTTTTTTTGGATTTTTGACCATCATTGGTTTGATTATGATGTTGGGTCGTTTCTTTGATGCCATAACGGATCCTTGGATCGCGACTTTAAGTGATCGTAGTCGCTCTAAAAAAGGAAGACGCATTTCATTTATGCAAAAATCAGCTATTCCTTTTGCGTTATTTACAGTATTGGTTTTTTATCATCCAACTGCAAATGTGAGTTGGCTTAATGCCGTTGTATTAACTGTAAATCTATTGCTGTTTTATCTCTTTCTAACGATGTATGTCACCCCGTTTTTTGCCCTGATGTCTGAATTGGGTCATACCCCAAAAGAGCGTTTAAACCTATCCACTTTTATTTCTGTGACTTGGTTTTTAGGCTTCGCGGTGGCATCGCAAGCGCCTTTACTGTGGAGTGTGTTTGAAGGGATGGGTATGGATAAAGTCAGTGCAATGCGTATGGCTTTTACCTTACTTGCGGTGATTGGTTTGATATTCCTCTATATTCCTGTGTTAGCCATCGACGAAAAACGTTACTGTGATTCAATCTCATCGGATGTGAAAATGATGGATTCGATGAAAGCGACCTTTAGAAACAAACATTTCCGCTTGTTTGTCATCTCTGATTTGGCCTATTGGGTTGCGGTGACCATCTTCCAAAGTGCATTGATTTACTATGTGACGATCTTGCTTAAATTGCCTGAAGAAACCACGGGTACATTATTGGTGATCTTAGGTTTAGGATCATTTGTTTTCTATGTTCCGGTGAATCTAATCTCGCGTAAGTTTGGTAAGAAGAAACTGCTGATTTCAGCGTTCTTCTTGTTTATTCTAACGTACGTATTTGGGGCATTCCTAGGAAGGCTCCCTGTTGTTTCAATGACACAAGGTTTTATTTTAGTAGGTTTAGGTAGTATCCCTATGGCGATCTTTGGGATTTTGCCCAATGCGGTAATTTCTGATATCGCTGAATACGATGCACGCAAAACAGGAAGCCATCGTGAAGCCATTTTCTTTGGAACACGAACCTTTATGTCTAAGATGGGTCAGATGATTTCCATGTTGATCATCAGTGCTTTATTGTTGATTGAACGCAATGGATCCAATGAAATTGGGATTCGTTTAACGGCATTCGCTGCAGCTGTGTTTTGTTTCATCGGAATGCTGCTCCTATTAGGCTACGATGAAGATGAAATATTACGTGGAATCACGAATGACGAAAAAACAAAATAAAATGGATTGGGCTTCCTGCACCGATATCATTCGCTATCGTGTGCAGGATACCTTAGGCTCTGTTTCATCTACTAAGCAAAGTGAGCATGCTCATATGGAGTGGGTTATTACACCAGTTGAACATGGCCAACGGATGCAACTCTTTCTGTTTCCCTTGATAAAAATGAAGATGACTGAAATTCGTTGTGACTTAAAACATCAACTTAAAAAGGAAGATCGATTATTTTTTAATGGGTATCAGTCATGGACCGACAGTCATGAATTAAGCGTATCTGATAAAATGCCTTCAATTTCACCTTGGCTCAAATCCTTAGTGAAACATTATCAATTGGATCGCTATGGGGATAGTGTTATCCGTCCATTCTCACGCAAACGAGGTCATTTCCATGGCTTCAGTTTCACAACAGTGGATACTGCTGAGCATTGTCTATTCTTGGGATCACTGAATGAGAAAAATGGGTTTACCATCTTAGAATACCGTCATGATTTAGGTCTGTGGACGATCTTCAAAGACATGGAGGGGTGCGCTTTAGAAGACAAGGCCTGTGTACTTGATTTGGTTTGTTTAGAAGGATATAAGAACGATGTCTATGATACTTATTTTGATTTGCTTGGGATTGTTAAACCCAGAATAAAACACGCCACGGGATGGACAAGTTGGTACAACTATTATCAACATATTTCCCAAGACATAATTGAGAAAAATCTTCATGCGTTTGATGATCACAATAAAGTAGATATTTTTCAAATTGATGATGGTTACCAAACTGCCGTTGGCGATTGGTTAAGTATCGATCAAACTAAATTCAATCAAGGTATGAAACCAATTGCGGAAAAAATCCATGCGAAGGGGATGAAAGCAGGACTTTGGTTAGCACCTTTTGTAGCAGAGAAAAACTCAGTTTTGCTTAAAGAACATCCGAATTGGTTTATCAAAGGTCCACAGGGCATACTTTGTAGCGGCGGAAGTAATTGGGGTGGTTTCTATGCTCTCGATCTTGAATTGCCTGAAGTCAAATCTTATCTGATTAAAGTCTTTGATGTCGTCTTGAATGATTGGGGTTTTGATATGGTTAAACTTGATTTTCTTTATGCGGCTTGTATGATCCCGCGTAACAATAAATCACGAGGACAACTGATGGCTGAAGCCATGATGTTTATTCGGAAATGTGTTGGGGATAAAATTATCCTTGCCTGTGGGGTACCCTTAGCATCGAGTTTTGGGTTGGTTGATTTTTGTAGGATTGGGTGTGATGTTGGATTGGATTGGAATGATCACTACTACATGCGCTTTTTACATCGTGAGCGCATTTCAACTCAGCAAGCCATTGGTAATTCAATTGGACGACGCCATTTGGATGGACGAGCTTTTACCAATGACCCTGATGTGTTTTTACTAAGAGACACCAACATAAAATTGACAACCACACAAAAAAAGACCTTGGCGTTAGCCAATTGGTTGTTTGGTAGTTTATTGTTTACTTCAGATGATCTATCTACCTATTCTCTAGCCCAAAGAGAAAGCTATGAATCGGTCGTGAATTTAAAGAAACCGATCATTACCTCAGTGATTTCAAGTCAAGGGCTTGTTGGGGTATCTACTGAAAGCGGAGATACTTACTATTTGAATTTAAGTGCTAAGGCAAGAAAAGTGCCACATAAAACAGTGATGCTAAAACCGTATGAAAGCATCAAGGAGGTCGCCTAATGGATAAACATAAATCAATATTTGAAAATAAAATGAGTGAAAAGGTTATCAAAAAAGCTGAGCATAATGCAAAAAAACTCAGTCTGAAATTCGGTGATGATTCTGATAAGGTTTATCATCTTTCTGAGGAAAAGAATGATGTATTGTATCCTTACTTTAAAGTGATTAACTTGGTCGCCTCAGATATATCTGGTGTAATCAGTGCTGAAAATGCAGTGATTGTGGGTAATATTCGGATGGGGTTTGGACATTATCGAATTTCTATGGCCATAGCCTCATGTGCTAGTGCGATGGGCTATACACCCTATTGGTTTGATTTGCCTTCTTTTAAAGAAACCACTGGTGGAAAAATCATTGCCCACTTGAATGGTTTATATTCAATGGGTTCAAGATGGTCTCAAAAATATCCCTTGTTTAATCGATTTTATTGGGAACCTTTAAATTATGAAGGGTTTAAAAAACTTAGTTATAATGCGGCTGATCAGAAAATGGCAGAGTTGATGATGCCCATTTATCGAGATTTACCCAAAGATATTCCGTTGATTGCGACGCATGTATGGCCGGCTCAAGCCGCTATTCACGCTGGGATGAAGAAGGTTGTGAATGCCATTCCTGACAATTGGCCAATGGCGCTACATCTTGCGGAAGGCAGCCAACATGCTATTCAAACCATGTCTGCTTATTGGGGATATAAAACACTCAAAGGAATGGATCAGAAGAAAGTCTTAAGCCCGATGGGTCAAGATGACCTGACCTATACGGGCCATTATATCGATCACGAGTTGGTTGAACATTTAAGCGAAGATACGGCTAATCGATTGGCACGTATCAGAGAAAATAAGGCTAAAAGAATCTTGATGACGGTGGGTGGGGCAGGTGCTCAAATTGATTTCTATGCCCAAATGATTGAAGCATTGTTGCCGGATATTCAGGCCAAAAAAGTGGTACTCTATTTGAATCTAGGTGATCATAAAAAAATGTGGCCAGCGCTTAATAAGAAAGTACCTGTGCTTGAAGAAAACGCGGTATTGTATTTTGATTGTTGGGAAGCGACCCAAGATTTTGCGAAAGAAGCGATTGACCATGAAGTCTTTGGAATCCATGTCTTCTTTCATCAAGATATTTATGCGGCTGTTTACTCTACGAATCTACTTATGCACTCTAGTGATGTTTTGGTTACCAAACCCAGTGAATTGGCTTTCTATCCAATTCCAAAACTCTTTATTAAACGGGTTGGGGGGCATGAAGCTTGGGGTGCGATCCATTCCAGTGAAGTTGGTGATGGCACCATAGAATGTGAAACACCAGCTTTGGCCAATCAGATGATGACCTTGCTACTGAATCAACCTGAACAGTTGAGCATGATGAATGAATGTATCTTACATAATCATCACAACAAGTTATATCATGGGGCGTATCGTGTGGTAGAACTAGCTGTAGATTCAATCGAAAGACCTGTCTAAAAACAGGTCTTTTCCTTAATGAGGCAGTAGACTTTAAAATTCCTTAATTACACGGTTTACATTAACTATTGCTTGAAAACGTGGAGACAAAATAATATCATAGTAGTAGCTTAGTCAAAACGTATGCAAACTTTGCAGTTCAAAAATCCACAAGGAGATACTTGTGAAAAATCATCAGGTTAAAAAGCGGGGATTTACACTATTAGAGTTGATTATTGTGATCGCTATTTTAAGCATCTTAGTTGCTGTGTTAATACCAACGGTATCTGGATACATTGATAAGGCTAATATTGCCACTGATACAGCAAACTTACGGACCCTCAATAGTATCAGTCAACTCTATCGATTGGAATCAAATCCAATCACGGAAGAAATTTTTGCTGGATTAGGCACAGACAGTTCAAGAATGAATGCACTGATATCGGATGGCTATTTAAACGAAGCAATTATTCCTAAACAAAAGGATAAGACTTTTACGTGGAACACAGGAGTCCAACAATGGTTATTGTCCAATAGTAAAATTCCTACAACGCTTACTGGGGTAACCATGGCCACAGGAGGACATACTGGTTATCTTAAAGGAACATATATTGGTATTGTGAAAGATATGGTTATGCCATTAACTCTTGATGGGATAAACATTACGCATGTGTATCAAGATGTTTTTAGTGATGCCGGATTAACTTCATTGAGTTTTGATCCAACAACCAAGATTACTCAGATTCATGCAAGAGCTTTCAAGAATAATAATCTAACCGAAGTCACAATTCCGGTTTCAGTTAAGTATCTTGATTATGGGGCCTTTTTAAATAATCCAATCACCAAGATAATCATTAGTGCTGGGGTTACTTTTCAGGAAAATGTTTTCACCACCAACGTTTTTAGAGATGTCTATATTGCCCAAGGGGCTGGCACCTATCTATACATTAATAAAGTTTGGGTCAAACAATAAGTTCGTTTAGTTTAGGTGATGAAAGACTATAGAAATCTAGAACATTTAGCTTTTTGAAATCCTAAGTGAAAAGAAATAATAAACATTAATCTGGCACAATTTATCGATTTTTTCTCAAAAAGGAAATGCGCAGCACGTTCTTAACATGGAGCAAATAAGAAAATGTGATGAAAGCACTTTTTAATGATAAAATGAATTTATTATGTTCGAAAATATACTCAACAACATTATCTTAAATATTGCCATACTCTTAATCATGGGTAATGTGATTCCTCGAATTCAGTTTTTTCGGGAAACCCTTTTTCGGTATAAGCGATCATGGAAAGACATCATCCTTCTATCGATGGTGTTTGGAGGTTTGGGTATTCTTTCGACCTATATGGGCATCAATATCAATGGAGCCATCGTGAATACCCGGGTCATTGGGGTCATCACGGGAGGTCTTTTAGGGGGTCCGTGGGTTGGTCTGTTCTCAGGGTTAATAGCTGGGAGTCATCGTTTCTTATATGATCTTGGTGGTTTTACAGCTTTATCTTGTGGATTATCTACCTTGGCTGAAGGCATCATCGGTGGTTTGATGTTTAATAAGATCCGGTCTTCTAAAAATAAGTATGGTTGGATCTATGGAACTACGTTTGTCGCTGAAATTCTACAAATGATCATTATATTGCTGGTTGCTAAACCGTTTGATGCTGCCGTCGATCTGGTTAAAATCATTGCATTACCTATGATCTTTCTAAATTCCTTGGGGGCTGTGATCTTCATCCAAGCCATATTCTCAGTTCAGCGGAGTATTGATGCTCAATCAGCCAAACATTTAAAGTTGGCTTTCGATATCGCTAAAGTGACTTCCATTTATACTCAAAAGGGATTGGAATCTAAAAAGGACATGCATGAAGTTGCCCGCATTGTCAGGGTCGAATCTGAAAGTGATTTCGTTATGGTTACCACGTTAGACAAAATCGTCGCTCAAGATGGTAATGTTGAAATCGGTCAAAAAATCATTGATTCTTGGAAACCATGGGTTAAAAGCATTGTGCAAAGTGGTCAAAGTAAGCAACGTTCAACCAAAGAAAGTACGCCAATTTATTTGAAACAATCGAATAAGCACTTCTTCGTTACGCCGATTTTTAGAAATAATGTGGTGGTTGGATCCATCATCATCTGTGATCAACATTATCAGGAAAGTGATAGAACAACCTTAGAATTTGCCGAAGGTTTATCGCGTTTACTTTCTACTCAACTTGAACTCTCTGAAATCGAAAATCAACGTAAATTGGTTCAAAAGGCTGAACTTAAAGCGTTACATTCTCAAATCAATCCCCACTTTTTGTTTAATGCGCTCAATACCATCGCAGCGATGAGTCGTGAGAATCCAGAAAGGGCTCGACAATTGATTCTTGCCTTGGCTTCTTATTTTAGAAATACCTTAAGTTCTCAAAAAGAACTGATCGACATCCAAAGTGAAGTTGAACATGTTTTATCCTATATTGAAATTGAAAAGGCTCGCTTTGAAGAACGTTTAGAGGTTCAGATTCAATGTGACCCTAAACTCAAATGGGAAGTACCAAACTTTATCATTCAACCTTTGATTGAGAACAGCATTAAACATGGGATGAAGAAAGAAAAACTTCATGTTAAATTGACTGTCACGAAGGTCAAAGACAAATTGAACATTGAAGTTTGGGATGATGGTGGAGGCATGGAAGCCTCAATCATTGAAAAACTACTTGACAATACCTCCGATCGTGAAAAGATAGGGTTAGCCAACATTCATAATCGACTTAAAAGTATTTATCCCAATCATAAAGGATTGATGATTGAAACCAAACCCAATGAATCCACCTTGATTAAAATGCGTATTCCGGCTTTGGAGGTCAAATGATGAAAATCTTGCTGGTCGATGATGAACGCAACTCACGCAATGAACTGAAGCATTTACTGCTTGAATTGAATGCAACGATGACGGTTTTTGAAGCGGATTCGTGTGAAAATGCTTTGACCTTATTGAAGACAATACCTTTCTCTGCTGCATTTTTCGACATTGAACTGTTGGATGGGAAAGGTACTGACCTGGCTCAACAAGCTTTAAACCTTCAACCGGATTTAAATTTCGTGTTTTCAACAGCGTATGATAAGTTTGCTTTGGAAGCCTTTAAACTCAATGCTTTGGATTATGTCTTAAAACCTTTTAATCCTGTCGATATTCAAAGGGCATATAATCGTTTGACCAAGCGTGAAAAACTAGTCACCCCAGCCCTTTGTGCGAATGAAAAAATCACAGTATGGTCTGATGAGAAGGCACATGTGTTGAGTTACAGTGACATCATATACATTACCTCATCTAATAAACAGATCTTACTGGTGACTAAGAATCATACCTTTTCCATCAAACAATCATTGGATCAGTTAGAACAACGTTTAGCATCCTGTGGGTTCTCTCGAGTCCAACGTAGTTTTATTGTGAATTTGAATCGAGTCACTGAAATCTTGCCTTGGTTCAATAATGCCTATGCTTTAAAACTGCAAGGTTTGGATACCATCATCCCCATCAGTCGACTTAAGACTCAAATGTTACGCGACTATTTTGATTTTTAACACGTAAAACAGTCATTTCAACCCTTAATTTTAACAACTCAACCTTGTTGTAAGCGATTGCAAGGTTGTTTTTTTATAATGTTAACGAAAGGGAGGTTACTATGTTTTCATTTCTAATCGCTTTAGTCGTCTTAATCTTAGGGTATATCTTCTATGGGGCATTCATCGAAAAAATCTTTAAACCCGATGATCGTATTACCCCGGCTGTTTCAATCAATGATGGGGTAGACTATGTTCCAATGAAACAAAAATGGAATGTATTCTTAATCCAATTGTTGAACATTGCAGGTTTGGGTCCAATCTATGGGGCCATCTTAGGGGCTTTGTTTGGACCTGCCGTATACATCTGGATTGTATTGGGTTGTATTTTTGCTGGAGCAGTTCATGATTACTTGTCGGGTATGATCTCGATGCGTCATAATGGCGCCAACATTTCAGAATTGGTTGGGATCTATTTGGGCAACAATATGAAATGGGTCATGCGAATATTCTCAATCGTGCTGTTGACCTTGGTTGGAACCGTATTTATGAGTGGACCAGCTGCTTTATTGGCGAAGTTAACTCCGGAATCATTGAATCTTTCATTCTGGTTGTATGCCAT
The DNA here is from genome assembly GCA_038331365.1 of Erysipelotrichales bacterium. Taxonomy (GTDB): domain Bacteria; phylum Bacillota_I; class Bacilli_A; order Erysipelotrichales; family Erysipelotrichaceae; genus UBA2212. The sequence continues at coordinate 31,790 of JBBQOY010000003.1, forward strand.
TTTAATTTATTACTTTTTTGCAACGATCTTGCCGTTTGATAAAATCATCGGTCGTTTATATCCTGTATTTGGATTTGTCTTGATTTTTATGGCTGTTGGCGTTGGCTTGATGTTGTTACTCAACAATGGCAACAATCCATTACCAGAATTAACATCAATATCATTCACCAATGTTAAAGGCCAAGCTTTATGGCCTATCATGTTTATTACTGTGGCCTGTGGTGCCATTTCTGGATTCCATGCCACGCAATCACCGATGGTCGCTCGCGTCATGATGAATGAACGCGATGGTCGCAAAATATTCTATGGAGCGATGATTGCTGAAGGTGTTATTGCTTTGGTTTGGGCTGCTGCTGGAACTACTTTCTATCAGGGTCCAGCCGGCTTGAATGAAGCTTTGGCAACGTTAGGTGGTCAAGGTGGGGTTGTGTTTGATGTTACAAAATCTTTGTTGGGACCAATCGGCGGCGTTTTAGCCATCTTAGGTGTTGTTGCTGCACCGATAACATCTGGAGATACCGCTTTCCGTGCTGCACGTTTGACTTTGGCGGATATTTTCAAACTCAATCAAAAACCGCTTAAGAACCGTTTGTTTCTTGCTGTTCCATTGTTATTTATCGGTTGGTTCTTAACCCAAGGGGTTGATTATCAAGTTATTTGGCGCTACTTCTCATGGGCCAATCAGACCTTAGCGATGATTGCTTTGTGGATGGGTGCTGCCTATCTTTATCAACATAAACTCAACCATTGGGTTGCCAGTATTCCTGCAACCTTCATGAGTGCTGTCAGTGTTACCTACATCTTACAAGCAGCTGAAGGCTTCAAATTAGCCACCAGCATCTCATATCCTGTAGGCTTTATTACTGCCCTTTGTTTCTTTGGAATCTTCTATCAGTTCATACTTAAAAAAGAAAGAACTGCCGTATAATTATAGGGAAAGATTGGAAACAATCTTTCCCTTTTTTCTCAGGAGGAAACTATGGATTTTGAAAAACTAAAACAACAATATGCACTTCACAACATCAATCTCGAGTATTATCCTACAATAATCGAAGTCAAGGCTCGAGTTCAAGCTTTGATTCAAGATAACCAAGTTGTCGGTGTAGGAGGAAGCACAACCTTGAGTGCTTGGGGCATCATCGATGAACTTCGAGCACGCTCGATTCAATTCTTAGATCGATTTGTGCCTGGGATTACAACGGTAGAACTCAATGAGATCTTTCATCAATCCCTCAATGCGGATATTTATCTAAGCAGTGTGAATGCGATGACCGAGAATGGGGAATTACTCTGTATGGATAAAAATGGGAATCGGGTTGCGGCTTTATTGTATGGTCCAAAAAAAGTTATTTTAGTCGTAGGAAAAAATAAGCTCGTTAAAAATCTCGACGAAGCGTTTAATCGCATCAGAACGATCGCAGGACCTGCCAATGCAAGACGACTGAATCTCTCGACGCCTTGTGTCAGTACAGGAGTATGCATGCAATGTGATCATCCCCAAAAACTTTGTAATATTGAAGTCATCATCAAAGGTCAAGCAGATATTTCTAGAATGACCTTACTGTTGGTTGATGAAGCAGGTGGATTCTAATGGATGATGCAAGCTTCAATCAAGCAGCCAGAGAAAAGATGACGCTGTGTAAAATGTGTAGGGAATGCAATGGGGAAGTGTGTCGTGGATGGACACCTGGTCCTGGAGGGAAAGGTAGTGGCAGTACATTTGTTCGTAATGTGGCTGCATTCAAACAGATTCAGTTAAAAATGGCTATCATAGGACAAGATATTCAACCTGATACGACTACCCATATTTTTTCATCAACGCTAACAAGTCCTATTATGGCAGCCCCGATTTCTAATGTGAAAGTCAATTATGGTTCATTGGTGGATGAACAAACCTATTTGGATGGTTTGATTGACGGAACCCAAGAAGCCGGCATACTCAGTTTCTTAGGAGATGCCCCTGTGCAAGCGATGTTTAATTTATCATTAGAAGCCCTGAAGAAGCTCAAAGGACAAGCCATAATGACCATTAAACCTTGGGAAATGGACGTTTTTATGGCGAGACTGGATCTTGTCTTGGCAACCAATCCAATGGCCATTGCCATGGACATCGATGCGGGAGGCTTAACATCGCTTAGAAGTTCACATCCAAAAGTAACATTTATGTCGGTTGAACAACTGCAAACAATTAAAGAAAAACTAGGATCAATCCCATTGATATTGAAAGGTATCATGACCCCAAACGACGCACAATTGGCATTAGCAGCCAAGGCCGATGCTATCATTGTGAGTAATCATGGGGGTCGAGTTATGGACCAAGGAGAAAGCAGCATCGAAGTCCTTTCTGAGATTGCGACAATTGTAGATCATCGCTGTCTTATCTTCATCGATGGGGGAATCAGAACGGGTAGTGATGTCTTTAAAGCTTTAGCATTGGGTGCAGATGCGGTCTTGATTGGTCGTCCATTTTCACACGCCAGCATCGGGTCTGGAAAAGATGGGGTTGTGCATTTGGTTAACAGATTAACCAGAGAACTCAAAGATGCGATGATGCTGACGCAATGTGCGAACTTATCTGACATCAATGTCAGTAAATTAAAAGTTCACTTTTAAGGCTTTAAGATTTCTGGATAAACAATAGAAAGTGAAATATAAGTCGGATCAATTGAAATACCCCATAGTGTTTTCACAAGGCAAATACTTTGTGTCAACTCTATGGGGTATCGTTTATTAAGCGGGTCTGTTTGTAGATTAAACTTTAGTTATAGCGATAGATGGCGGCAATCCCAGTGGTAGTGGGCATATTCTCTTTGGTTAGAATCAATACATTTCCACCGTTCAATAATACCAATTCTGCCAAATCATCCAAGATATCATCCAACTCAGGACTGTCAATGTCACCAAATTTAATTCTTCCGTTAGTATATTCGATTTTTCCTGGCTCAATTTTATCTTCTTCGATTAAGATGGTTTTAACCCGACCTTCATAAGCCGCTTTGGCAACTAGGGCTAAATCTGAAGATCCCAATGATTCCGCTTCAGCTTGTAAATACGAATTAGCGAGATTCTTTATCTTTTCTACATTAATGACCATAATCATTTCGCGTGCTCTATTTTCGAGTTCATCTAAATCAAGGGATTCAATGGATTTATTAATGCCTTCTTCAAGTAAATAAGGGTTTTTACTGAGTGATTTAAAATGAGAATGATACTCTTGAAGGCCAACCAAAATAAGGGGGAGTTGAGATTTTTTTGAATAATTCTCTAACACAAAACCATCCACATATCTGAAATACTTTTCAGTATCTTTATCATTTTCTTCTTTTCTATCACTTTGGCCATAAAACATCGTTTGCCCAGAAGTGCCGCCACCGTGGGATGCATACGTTAAATAGGATTCTGAATGTTGATTCCCTAAAACATCTTCCATCGTTTTTAGGACATCTTCATCAAATTTGATTTCTTGAAACCCAAATCGATTTCCTTGATAAAGGGAAAAATCCTTACGGCTTAAACCCAACAATTGATAATTATCAATTGATTGAAACGCTTTTAAGAGTGGTTTAATATGGAAACTATTGGCGACAACTGAAAATGCTTTAACTGTGTTGTGCAAATTATAGACAATACACTTATTTTGACTGGCTAGAATTGCAATCCCATCCATCGTATTATTCCAAAATCCCTCATCGTCTTGGAGTTCGTAAAATGGTTTCATAATGGATTCAATAACACGTGAATCTGAATTTATTTTCAATGAATCTTCAACGTCTCGTAAAAGATTTTTATACACAATCGGGTCTTGCTTATTATCTGGAAAAGATCGATGCGTCGGTTGATACAGAGAAACAAGCGGTCCAGCCTCCTTGAAAATCATATCCTCTGGAAAACGATTAACGATTTTATATAACATGATTGATACCTTCTTTCTGGGTAGCCCCACTTTTTAGGTCTTATTCAAATACGCTAAAATGATCGATGATTGAAGTTTCTTCATCTTCGATCAAACCGATAACAGGGCGATAGTATGGAGTATAGGTGTTCAGTCATTTTGACTGTTATGCAGCCTAAGTTCATTGTAGTCTATCATAAAGTGTTCTGTCAAATTTGCGATAAAGTCCAATCGTACAAATTGGGAGTGGAATTGAAAAGGCAAGCATCTTTCATAGAATAAGGTTTAAAATATCAAAAGACATGGAGTGATTTTATAAGAGATCCTTTTAAGTTGTCTCATGTGGGTGTAAAATTGCTAAAAGAATCGAAGTGGATTACAAACAGCACTGACGGTTTCATTGATGATATTGAATACAATTATCGCTAAATAAAAACGAAACGACGTTAATAAGTCAATCTCGTTTTTTTCAATGATTAAATCGTAAGTCTACTACAATGATACAAGATGATGAGATGGTTATAATTGTATTTAACTGATATAGATAAAAAGCGTCTCTGTGTGAACGGATAAATAAAGCTTCTATTTCTTAGTGTATTCAGCCCCAAGGGCCATGTTTTCTTCGATGGGTTCTGAAAAGTTAACTGGACCACTTTTATTGCTGTTACTTATCTCATAAGTCCAATTCTTAAAGGTATAGTTTTGTAAAACTGGATCTGTTGGTTTTGTCAGTATCCCGCCACTTTCTACCAATTGATTGGGTGTAAAAGTACCTCCATAACTAACAAAGGTAACCACAAAATAGTCTTGTGAATCGGCACTAATGTATTTGGCGTACAAAGTCAATACTTTTGGATCAGTTAAAGCGGATGCAGTATAAAGTGTTTTGAACTGGGCATCCAGATACCAATTGACGAAAGTGTAGCCAAGTTTGAAAGGTGTTGGTGGATAATACTGAGGTGAGTTCGAATTCACTTGAGCTGTGGTTTTTTGTGAGTCCACTGGTGTATCCATCGAAAGTTGTCCGCCATCAGGCATAAAAGTAATGGTGACTGTATGAGTATTAGAATTTGAGCAAGATGATAATAGAATAATTGAACAAAGTAAGAAAATAGGCATCCATTTTCGCATGAGTTAGTCTCGCTTTCTTAGATTTTAATTCACGATGGTGAACTTAATCACATAGTATCATGATTTCAATATAATTCATCACCAATCTAAAGTTAATCTCCAAGAACAAGCTCATTGGTTTGAAGTCTAAGATTATGCCGATTTCAAGCTAAAGTTTCAATTTGATGTATAATGGGGCTATGGAGTGAATCATACTACTTTAAGCAGATTTACTCAGTTAGGAAGCATGATTAAAAACGAAAGACTCAGGATTTCTGTTCGAATAATAGCCGTCATTGCTTTTGTCTTGTCAATTTCATTTTTTTCAATTGAGGCATATAGTTATGTTAATCATCAAAAAGAAAAAGAGAAAATTCAAATCATCATTGATGATGTGATTGATGAAGTGAGCGAGCCTATAGAAACTGTCAAAGAAGAAGTTGACACTTCAAACATCATGGGGTCAAATCAATTCTATGATAAACTCAAATTAGCAAACCCAGACTACATTGGTTGGATCTATATGCCCAATCTCAAAATTGATTTCCCAGTGGTTTTAACAACGGATAATGCTTACTATTTAGACCATGGATTCTACAAGGACTATACCCAATATGGCGCGATTTTTGCGGATTATCGAACCATCGATAAATTTGACGATCCCCATTTGGTTATTTATGGCCATCATATGAAAAACAAATCAATGTTTAGTAATCTTATTGACCTTAGAAAAAAAGAGAATTATGAAGTAAATAAGATCATCGAGATCTATACAGAAGAAGGACTAAAGAAATATATTATCTTCTCTGTTTATGCTGTAGATGCAGATACTACTACTTTGGATTTACCATTAAAAGTAGATATTAAAAAGCTAATTTCCGGATATGTAAAAAAATCTATGTATAAAACAACCGTTGATACATCAAATGCAACGAGTGTATTGACCTTGGTGACTTGTACGTGGACTGTAACGAACGGCAGACTCTTTGTTCATGCGATCCCATTTGAGTAATAGAAATCAAAGTTTAGCTGAATGCAAACTTTAGATTTTGTTATGAATGGATAAAATTTTTAATTAATATGTAGAGAAACACCTTTTCAATTCTGATTAAAAAGGTGGTTTTGTAGGCTAAATGAACTTTAGTATTGATTCAACTACTTCAGGAGTAAATAATCCTTGAAGTAAAGTTTCAATCCATAGTAAAATATTTGAGTTTATAAAGTTATTCTATATGAGTAAGAGCTAAAGAATTATGATCTTAGTAGTGTTCGTGTATTTACCAATAGTGAGAATTGGAAAGGCAACAGTAAACTAGACAAAATTTATAAGGGACTTGTTTTTATACTCAACCGGACTCATGTAGTCCAGGGTTGAATGAATCCTTTTAGTATTGAACCAAAATATGTAGCGATCCAATTCAACTTCAAGCTGGCCTAAGGTCATAAACCGTCTTGGATAAACAAACTCTTTCTTGATTAACTTGTAGGTTGCCTCAGCGACGGCGTTATCGTAAGGACATCCTTTCATACTGAGTGAGCGTTTAATATTGAAAGTTTCTAAGATCTTATCAATCTTTTGATTTTTGAATTCTAACCCACGATCAGTGTGGAAGAGTTCGATTTGAGATAACGGACCTTTGACTTTCGCAAAGGCTCGTATCACCAGCTCAGCGTCTTTGTGTCTTCCACAGCTGTATCCGATGATCTCACGGTTATACAGATCCGTTAGTAAGCAAATATAGTTCCAGTCATTCCCGACTCTCACATAGGTTAGATCACTGACAATCCGTTTGACAGGTGCCTTACTGGTGAAGTCACGATTGAGTACGTTAGGGACAAGGTCTTCATTACACTTATCTTTATGAACCTTAAACTGAGTAATCGTATAGACCGAAACCAGTCCTAATTCGCTCATTAACCGGCTGATTCTACGCCGTGATACCCGTTGACCCAGTTTCTTCAGCTCTTTCTTGATTTTCCTAGAGCCATAGACTTTCTCATTTTCATCAAAGATCGCTTGGATCCTAGTTTTTAGTAATGTTTCTGTCTCATCCCTATACTTCTGCTTTCGTTTAACGTAGACACTGCTTCGATTGACCTTCAATATTCTGCATAGCGCTGAAATTGGATATCGTTTCGCGTTCTGGCGAATGACCTTTATTTTCGTCCGAAGATCAGCGCTGCCTGCTTTAAAATATCGTTCTCCATCTTCAACTGCGCAATCTCTTTACGCATTTGAATCAGTTCATTCTCTTCTGGGGTTCGGTTATCTTTCTCTTTAAAAGATCCGCTGCGTTCACTCTGCATCACCCAGCGATCAAACGCCGTTGGGCACAGATCGTATTCCTGGATGATTTCTTTTCTTGGTTTCCCGCTCTGCCTCAACTGGACCATTTGTCTTTTAAACTCTTCCGTGTAACTTCTTCTTTCTCTGCGCATTTCCATCACTTTCACTTTCTCTCTTTCTTAGTTTAATCTCCCCTAAGAAATCTGTCTAGTTTAGTGTAGCCGATCCATTCGTTAGCTTAGATCTTCTTTCAGCCTCAAATGATCACACTTTATGAATATTATTTATCAGGGTTTATTAATCAACTTATAAAAGGATGCAAGAAGGTTTTTACTTTTCGCATCCTTTTGGGTTAATGATTCATTCAGC
>JBBQOY010000004.1:0-29035 GCA_038331365.1 Erysipelotrichales bacterium
TGATTCATCAACCTGCTTTTTCTTCTTCATTATTCGCTCTAAAACTTCACTATTCTACCCTTAAACAGCGAATTCGCTGTTTTTTAGTCCCCAAAAGAAAAGCACCTCTTTTAAAAGGTGCAATTGTCATCAGCCTGAAAAAGAACTCAATTGAATGAGTTCTTTTTTTCATCATAAATAATGTGCTTGTAATTTTAAGCTTTGGTTTATTTCTTTTCTCGGTTGAAGCATAAGAACCAATCCAGACAATACTTATTGGCATCTTTACTTTCCATTCTTTCTTTAGCGACCCCACATGATCCTGGAGGTGGGGCAATGGTATCATCCCCTGGCCGCCAATTCGCTGGTGTCGCGCAAGAATCTTTATCGGCTTTTTGCAGGGCTAAGATAATACGTTTAATCTCATCAAAGTTACGTCCGCAAGATGCTGGATAGTACAAGATTGTCCGAATGATGGCTTTGGGATCAATAATGAAAACAGCTCGAACGGCTTGAGTTGTCGATTGAGACTGAATCATCCCATATTTATTCGCAACATCCATTTTAATGTCTTCGATGAGTGGGAATTTTACTTCGACACGTTTCATGTCTTTCCATTCTAATTCCTGAATCTTACGTAACCAAGCAATATGGGCATACAAAGAATCAACAGATAACCCAACCAATTCCGTATTCAATGCTTTGAATTCATCCGCCATGGTTGCGAAAGTCATGAATTCAGTCGTACAAACAGGGGTAAAATCAGCTGGGTGAGAAAATAGAATCACCCATTTTCCTTTAAAATCTTCTGGGAACGTAATGTTTCCTTGGGTCGTGACCGCTGTAAAAGCAGGTGCCGGATCCCCAATCAAAGGCATACGAAACATAATTTCTTGCATTAAAAGTCCTCCTTTGTTTTATATAGTGCCTTATTTGGCAAAATAAATTTAAATACCCTCACAGATGATTTCTTTACTTGTTTAGCTAATATCAAAAAAATCTTAATTACGAATGATAACGATTAACTTAGTTGCTTTATGCTTTAATTATACACCTACTTAGGTAGACTTAACTTTATCGCTTATAATCCTTTAAAAGCCAAGGTCTTCCGCATAGAACTTATTTGGGTTTAAGTTATAATGAAAATAAGTCAATACTCAAGGAGGACTTATATGCGTAATACACCGGTATCAAATATCCCAAAGAAGGCTTTTATCAACCCACCCCATAAAATTAACTTCTTCATAAAACTGGGCATGCTCATCTCGCACAAAGTAACCGGTAAAGACCTGTTGGTCCCGAAATTACTGGCGTGGGTTCCTCAAGTTGCTTTGAGTTCAGGGATTTTAGAATTTCTGGTTGCCCATGGAAAGAAAGATTTAAATCCAAGGCTTTTAAAACTAGTTAGAATTCAGACCTCGCTTTCAGTGGCTTGTCCATTCTGTATCGATATGAATACCTTTGGCTATCAGGATGACGGAATCTCAAATGAAGAGCTCGATGGTTTGATTGGACGAAAAAAAATAGAAGACATAAAAACTTTCTCATCTCAAGAAAAAATCGTCTTAGATTATGTTAAACACCTCTGTGCAAGTCCCATCGTCATGCCAAAAGAAGTCTCTGATCCGATCACTCAATCCTTTAGTCAAAGAGAACTGGTAATCCTCGCAAGCACAGTTGCCCAAGTCAATTATTGGGCACGTTTGATTCAAGGCCTTGGTGTTCCACCAGAAGGTTTTATGGATCAATGTGAATTATGATTTTTAGCCTAATGCAGCTTTTTTAAGTTTTTGAATATTAAGGCTTAAAGGTCCAGGTTTGAGGAATAATCCTGAGCTCCCACCGGTAACAATATCTGCCCCTGCTTTCACAACCAAAGCAATGGTGTTTGGATTGATGTTGCCATCGGCTTGAAGATGAGTTGATAATCCATATTGATCAATCATAAAACGCATTTGTTTAAGATGGTCTAAGGCTTGTTCCTGCATTTTTTGACCTGAAAATCCAGGATTCACCATAAGTTTTAAGACCCATTCTACTTCTTTCGCTAAACGAGGAAAATCATCATTAGGTGCTGTTTCAGATCGATAAGCTAAAATCGGTTGTGCCCCTAACGCTTTGATTTTTTCAAATGTTTTAATTGGATCTTCCATACTTTCATAATGAACAGCAATATAATCGGCTCCGGCTTTGATTAAAGGTTCAATATAGAGATCCACATCAACCACAGCTAAATGAACCTCCACGGGTTTTGTTGAACCTTGTTTTAGAAAAGGTAATAATGAATCCCCTAAACCAAAACAAGGATTAAATACGCCATCGACAACATCATAGTGAAGAAAATCGATCTGGTTTTGTTCAATCTCAATGAGGTCTTTTTGTAGATTAAGCAGATCCATGCAGGATACAGAAGCACTGATTTTTAGATTTCGAATCATTGAACACCTCCATTGATGTCATTAAAGTATCGCATACACTTAATTTTTTATTCGGCTACTGAATAAGAAAGGTTTCCCATGACCTGGATAAACCATGTTTATTTTAAAACATTTCAGTTTTTCAACACTGGCTCTGTGTGTATGTCGATCATCAATGAATTTAAAACCAATGGTATTGTAAAATAAGTCTCCACAGATTAAATCACCTGCTTTACTCAAAAGTCCGATTGAACCTTTAGTATGTCCAGGTAATGATAGGATGGTCCCATCAAATCCAAACTGAGATAAATCTTGGTGGTCTTCTACGTATAGATCTGGTTTAAATGACTTGAAATTATTGCTTTTTTTAGATTCAGGCAAAGCCCTAACGATCTTGAACAGAAGCGAGAGCTCATCTGCTTTGACTTTCCTTGTGATGTTCATATCACCTGTTTCCGCCATTAAAGCATCCTCAATATGCATGGCGATCTTTGTCTTATAATGATTGCGTATAAATGCCGCATTTCCTGTATGATCCGTATCCCCATGGGTCAAAAAGATCAGTTTCAAATGACCGACTGTAACCTTTGCCTTGTCCAAAGCGTTTAAAAGTTTGACTTGTTGATGAGGGTAACCCGTATCAACCAAGATAAAATCTTCTTTTGATTTTAGAAGATAACAATTGACGATGCCTAAGTTAATGCAGATGATTTCATTCATGTTTTCACCATTGATCTGATTTCAATATCATTCACATTGTTTTTTTCACTTAGATTTCTTCTGTTTAATGTACGCAAAAGGATCTTTTTTGATTAACGGCTCTGTTTTGATTGTTCCCACTGGGAATGCATAAATCATGTATTCTTCTATCCCATCCAATTCAAAGGCTTCATTCAGTGCTGCTTCATTGATGTAGCCTACCCCACATCCTCCATAATGGATGGAGGTCACAGCTAAATACAGATTCTCAGAGATATGGCCCACATCCATCAATGCGACCCGATGGGCATAGATTCCATAACGCCATTCACAGCGATAGGCAATAACACTGATAAAGAAGTTCACATTTGCGCGATTTGCCCACTCTTGACCACCCAAGGCTTGCCCAATAAATGGCTTACAATCGTTTTTAAGCGTCAACAATTCGATTTGATGCGTCTGGGGTAGATAATGATAAAGACCATCTTGTAGATTTTCAACATTTTGAATTACCATGTAGGTTTCAAATTGATGACGTGCTCCACCACAGGGAACTGTTCTAATTGTTGCATAGTTTTGACCTCGTATTTCTTTGACGCCTTGGCTACACCAAAGTAGATAAGATAAGGTCAATTGAGACATTGTTTCTTCGGTATAAAGTCGATCAGATTTGCGTGTATTGATGATCTTCAAAAAATCATTCTCAATTAGCAACTCTTCAAAGCCTATTGGAAGATCAATGGCTTGGGCGCGCATTGGGGTTTTAAAAAGTGGCGGTTGGGTTATTTTAAGGTCTTGATCGGATTGATATTCAAGATTCTCTATCGGCATTTTCATGAAATCTCTACCGTTTTTGATGAGTTGATCGATTTGTGTTTTATCCATACTGTGCTCCTTTTGGGTTTAATCCAAACTATTCTTCATAAAAGACATCGATACTACGTAAAACTTAAGTATTTAAGATTGCAATTGGACATTTTTAATGAGGCGTCTTTTTGGCTTTGAAGGACACCCCAAAGTACATCACTGATAAAACAATACAGAAGCCAAGGTAAACAAACATCATATATTCCCCATAAAATGATGAGTCTCCTTGAACTCCTTGAAGTTTTAAGCCAATCGATCCGAAGATATAGGCAATAGGAATAATGGCGAGGACATACGGGGCCAGTATCTTATCCTTTTTGAGGATCAACAGATAAACTAAACCGGTTAGGATGTTTGAAATCCCAAATGCACCCAACATCATTAAAGCATCGGAATTTGAACCCATTTGAGCAAAGGTCGCATTGGCCCAATTGAGGTTAAAAGTATGCAAAAAGTCTCGAATGAGATCGAGGATCGCAAGACCCTACAGATAAATAATATTGATTTTAAGTATTTTTTCTTTGAGTGACATAAAGTGCTCCATTGTGCTTTATTATAAACCTTGCTTTTGAATAGTGAAAGAGTGTTTATCCTTTAAAGATATGAATACTCTTTTAACTTTATGATAAGTTCTCTTTTCTATCCGCAAGAATGAATGGAATAAAAAACCTTTGTTATAATGAAACCAAAGCCACGCAGTCTCCAACATGAGAAATTAGATTATAAATATAAAAATCGCTGAGTTTCAATAAATAAGTGTCCAGAGTAGAGGATTTAGTGTAGTTCACCAAACTCATAAGGAGGGTCCTATGAAACCTTTATTACAGATTGCCTTGGATGTAACGAGTTTAGATCAAGCTTTTTCTATTCTTGATAAGGATCATTTGGTCGATCATGTTGACCTGATCGAAGCTGGCACAGTCCTTTTAGCCAGTGAAGGCAAGTCTGCGGTTAAAGCAATGCATGAGCGTTATCCTCATAAAACTTTAGTCGCTGATTTTAAGATTGCGGATGCCATTATGACAATTGGTGGAATGTTTTATGAAGCAGGTGCAAACATGATCACCATTATTGCAGCAGCTGATCTGAGCACCATGAAACAAGCCTGGACTCTGGCTCAACGCACCAATCAACAGGCTCAAATCGAACTCTATGGAGAATGGGACATGAACTTGGCTGAAAAATGGCATCAAACAGGGATACAACACATTATTTATCATCACTCCCGAGATGCCTCACGACCTTGGGATGACAGTGATCTTAAAAAAATCAAAGCTTTAAGTGACTTAGGTTTTCAAGTCAGTGTAACGGGTAATCTAAAGCCAGAAACCATTAATTTATTCAGTGGTCTCGAAGTTTACTCTTTTATTGTAGGGCGTTCATTATATGAAGCCAGTGATCCAATTGTAGCCGTTAATTCTTTTAATAAACAAATAGATGAATGCTTTGTTTAAAACCACAACTCAAAAAGGAGAAAGACATGGAACTGTTTCTAAATGAATTGAAAAAAAGAAAGATATACAACCTTGAGCAACCTCGTTTTACAGGTATGCCGGTTTACCCCCGCCATCGACCTCATTTTGACTATTTTATCTCAAGAGGACATGTCGAAGGTTATTTTCCAGAGACCAAAGGTCCAAGATCTACAGCGAATGGTTTTTTTATCATGAATGATCATGCCGGGACACATATGGATGCTTTGTGCCATCAGGCCTTGGATCTGACAATACACGGAAATATTAAGGTCACGAACCTTATTGAAACACCTAAAGGATTTACACGTGGTGGGGCAGAAGACCTTGAGCCAATTATGGCAAGAGGCATTATGTTAGATGTAGCCGCCTATAAAGGAGTCGCTGTTTTGCCCAATCGCTATGCGATCACAGCTCAAGATTTAATCGAAACAGCGAAAGCACAAAACATAATACTCAATGATGGCGATGCCATCATTGTTCGCACTGGTTATGATACCTTATGGAATGATACCAAAGAGTTCTTGAAATATGCAGGTATTAGTGGTGAAGCAAGTGCTTGGGTTAGAACCTTTAATCCAATTGTATTTGGTACCGATCAACTGTCTTGGGACATTCCTGAAGAACTCGATGAAAAAACAGGATCGACCCATTGGGCCCACATATATTTGTTTGTAACCGATGGTATAACCATGATTGAAAATATGAAACTGGATGAATTGGCAAAAGATAAGGTCTACGAATTCACCTTGCTTTGTTACCCAATGCAATTTGTAGGTGCAACAGGAACACCTGTCGTTCCTTTGGCGATTGTTTAAATGTTTGAATTCCTGAAACGAGAGATGATCGAAACCGGTCGCTTAATGGATCGATACCAGCTGATTGCCTTATCGGGTGGTAATGTCAGCGTTCGCATCGAAGACAAGATTTTAGTGACCCCTTCAGGCATGATGTATGATTACTTAATCGAGGATGACATCATCGTTTTAGATCCACAAGGCAAAATCATTGAAGGCAATAGAAAGGTTTCTGTCGACACGGAAGCTTTACTCTATATCTTCAAACATCGTCCAGACATCAATGCGATCATTCATACCCATCAGCCCTATGCAACCGCCGTTGGCTTGGTGGTAGACGCTTTACCCTGTTGCCTAACCACCTTAGCCAACACCGCGAAAGGTGAAGTCTTGGTTGCTGATTATGCCTCTGCTGCCAGTTTAGACATGGGGATTCAAACCGTGAAGTTTTTAAAGGATAAGCTGTCGATTATCTTACGTAACCATGGCGTTGTCTGTGTTGGAAAAGATCTCAAAGAAGCACTTTATTCTTGTATTTATTTGGAAGAAGCTGCGAAAACATATACGATTGCTCGCTCAATGTCGTCTCACATCTCAATCCTAAATCAAGTTCAAATCGAGGAAGCCATTGAAGTCTTTCGCCATTATGGACAAAAGTAAAGAGTCTATCATTCATCCCAATATAATGAAAAGCAAATATGACTCATATTTGCTTTTCTATCGCTAGATCGGTGGCCAAGTGCTTGGTCGCACAATCTATTGGACCGCTTACATCTTATTGATGATTAGTTAGAAACAATTTCGACATAAGTTGTCGCGGCTTGAGGAATAGGAGAAAATTCGCTATAGACCTTCCCTGTACCTGACATCGCATAGGATCTTACCCATACAAAATATTTCAAACCTAAAGTCAAATCACTTAAGGTCGTACGTGTTGTTTTTATGTCTTTGACTAATTTCGCAAATAGAAAGACAGCAGAATTTCCAATGAAAACTTCGTAACCATCCACATCAACTTTCGAATTCCAATAGACTTCAATACTTGTTTCATATGGGGTAAGCGATACAATTGGGTTATGAACCGGTTTCGAAATGATGATTAAAATTGGTGAAAAACTACTAACAAAGGTCTCTAATGAGCCCTTTATGATGGCTCTAGCACTAAAATAATAGGTTATTGAATCTAGAATAGGAATTCTACATGATGAAACTTCAGTCGTACAGATGAGACTTCTTGTTTTATCGCCTGTTTTTGAGTAATAGACTTGATATCCAGTGGCCCCAACAATGCTAGTCCATGTAAGATACACTTCATTTGAAATAAAACCTAAGGTTGATAATTCAGGAACGCCTAAGTCCCCAGTTTCGGTGCTTACTGTATTCGAATCGTTTAGGTAGATTTTTTTGCCTTCTACTTCTTGATATGGCTTGATCCTATAATAAGCAACAGACTTGGGCATAAGCGTCGCATCTATATACTTAAGCTCTGCGGTCGAATTTAGTAGTGTATATTCATTGGATTGACTGTTTAAAGTATACACTTCATAACCTGTAACATCAGGAACAGCTTTCCATTCGATCACTGCATAGCCAGACCCAACTTCACTGATATCAATCAAAGCCCCTATGGGCGGATCAACGGTACAAGACACATTGGACAACAAAATGATTATGACAATGGTCTTAATCCAATCTCTTTTTAAGTTTTGCATGATTCTCCTAACTTTTCCTTTATTAAGCGTGGAGTAGTTACCCGAAGTCTAACACCTTATGTTGGCACAAAACCGGAATAAAACCGAAACAAGGAAGTATTTCAGTTTTATTATGTGTTTTCTGTGTGATTTTGAAATATATTTACTTTTAGATAACAATAGTTTCATATATAATGTGAACAAAAAGATGATAATAAAAATTGGGAAACCATTGTTTCAACTGAATGAAATTATAAATCAGAATTTCACTGTCGTTTTTTATGTCTGTACCATTTTTTATATAAAAAATCTTATTTTGAATCTATCGCAATTAATTGAATAGATGCTTTATAAGATTTTTTTGATTTATAACCAATGGCTCCTTTAATTTATTATTTCATAATTATGTCTCCCGAAATTGGCATCGAGTATTGTGTATAGCCATTCTCGGGAACCAATTCTATGTTTTTATTCGCAAAATCTTCGCGATTGGCTCTATATTCATCAAACCAGCCTAATTTTGCACGATATGTTATTCCTGTTTCTATATCATAAACGCGATCAAAACCAAGCATAAAATCACTGCGTTTTTGATATAAAGCATCATCGGCAGGTTGGCGATTCGACCAAGCTTCATTATAATGATCCGCCGCTTCGCTGAGCATGTGGGCGATCTCCAGTGTTCTTTCTGTCTCCCACTTTTTAAGTTGTATGCCTTCTTGGACATAACTGTCTGAAAACAAGAAACTACTTAGTGATTCAGAAAATGTTGATTCAATTTGGTTAAATACTTCCACATTAGCTGAAATTCCCACAATTAAATACATAGTGTAGTAACCTGCATCAGCACCATACATCCATGCGCACATCGCATCCATAACTGTAGCCGCAAACAACCCTTCACAGGCTTCTCCATTCTGATCAAACAAGACTCTAAGCATGGCATCGTCAATCGCCACACTACTCATTTAGGAATTGCGAGAGGTTTCTTCTAGAACTTTAAGATTGGTAAACTGAGGAAAGACATGAGTAATCCCATATTGTGGGCGACTGTTTTAAAGTCGTAGAATTTTTGAAAATATTCAATGACTGTACCTGTTTCAAGATATGGCACATCGATATTAACCTGAGCTGTACTTAAACCACCTCAATCAAGGTAAGTCTGCCACGCTTGACGTCCATGCAAAGATTTCGTAAGAGGTTTCATACTTCCATAATAGAAGATACTTCGGGTTGAGTTATCTGGATCATAGAGATGAAATCCGAATGTCTCATACTCACCTGTTGTTTCAATAACCCACCCTTTTGGAATCTTCATCGAAACTTCGTTCTTTTCTATATAGGACGTTATTCCAAATATTTTACACTTCCCATTCTTTATGGCTTAACCTACTTTAGAATTTGCATGATTATTTTCAATGGAGGTAACATGATTAAAAGTAGAGTGTATGATCTAAAATATTTTTTGTAATCGTGTTTTCTTTTGTTCAAATTGGTTTTGGTTTTCTCAAAATAGTTTTAATGAGATCATTATGGGTTTACAGGTTATCCTCACCCATCCTTCTAGTCTGATCAGTGACTATATTGGATTAGGTAATATGGGGGCAGCCTTTGTCAATTCTGGATTGGTTTCACTGGTATGTCTTTTTTTGCTATATAAACTTAAACAAAGTCTTACTGGTCCTTTAATCGCAGCTTTATTTACGATTGCTGGGTTTGCATTATTTGGAAAGAACTTGTTCAATGTTTGGCCTATTCTAATGGGGGTCTATCTGTATTCTCGATTTAAGAAAGAGCGATTTAATAAATATCTCGTTGCTGCATTATTTGGCACAGCGATGGCCCCTGCTGTGTCTGAAGTCGCTTTTGGAAGTCCACTCTCACTGGCGATAAGTTTACCATTGGCTTTGGTATCTGGGGTTTTATTAGGTTTTTTACTTTCACCTTTAGCTGCTTCACTCTTCAATGTTCATCAAGGGTATAATCTCTATAATATTGGATTTACTGTAGGTATGATCGGCTTGGTTTTTATGTCAATTATCCGATCCTTTGGTTATAACCCTACCCCACCATTCATATGGTCAAGTGGAAACAATTTAACCATAAGTATCTATCTTAGTGGTTTGTTTTTAACGATACTTTTAGTTGGTTTTTTGATGAATGTTAAATCTTCTAAGCATTATAAGCGTCTATTAAATCACTCAGGTAAATTGAGTACAGACTTTATACTACTCGAAGGTTTCAATCTTACACTGGTCAATATGGGAATAACTGGACTCATCTCCATGTTTTATATGCTTATCATACAAGGAGATTTGAATGGTCCTACAATCGGCGGTATTTTTACAATTGCGGGTTTTAGTGCGTTTGGTAAACACACTCGAAATATATTGCCTATTTTTCTTGGGGTAGGCATTGGGGCCATACTCAAAGTATTTTCAATCAATGATCCTACCATTCAACTGGCTGCTTTATTTGGGACTGCTTTAGCACCGATCTTAGGAAAATATGGACGGCAATGGGGTGTTGTGGCTGGCTTCATTCATTCTTCCGTCGTGCTTAATGTCGGATATCTACATGGGGGATTTAACTTATACAACAACGGATTCTCTGTAGGATTAGTTGCTGCGGTATTAATCCCGATTATTGAGATGCTTAGAAGAAACGAAATTTCAGACTCAATTGAAAAGCAAGAATAAATGTTTAATAAGCACATGTATTGCTAATAATTAGCGTTATAATTATAAAATACACAGTCACCTATTGATCAAGAAATGGACTTTATGAAAACAAGAATTAACATCAAAAACAATGAATCACTCTCAATCCTAGGCTATGGTTGCATGCGATTGCCAAAAAAGGGCAATGCGATCGATGAAGAAGAATCTGAAAAACTGATCATTTCTGCAATCGAAAGAGGCGTGAACTACTTTGATACTGCGTATGTCTATCAAAATGGGAAAAGTGAAATTGTTTTAGGAAAGATATTGGCCAAAGGTTATCGCGACAGGGTCAATATCGCAACCAAGATACCCCCCTTTATGGTCCGCAAACCCGCTGATTTTGACAAGATATTTAATATTCAGCTTCAGCGTCTACAAACCAATCGAATTGATTATTATTTGATCCATATGTTGATGGATGAAGCGACTTGGGAACGTTTGAAAGGTTTAGGTGTTTTGGAATGGATTGCTCAAAAGAAAGCAAATGGACAGATTCATAACCTCGGTTTTTCCTTTCATGGTACCAAGCAAGAATTCGTTAAAATCATTGATGCCTATGCTTGGGACTTCTGTCAGATGCAGTATAATTTTATCGATGAATTCAACCAAGCCGGTAAGAGCGGTTTGTTACATGCAGCCAGTAAAGGTATCCCTGTCATTGTTATGGAACCACTAAGGGGCGGTAAGATCGTCTTTGGTTTACCTAAAGAAGTCGATGCCATCTGGAAAAAGATGACCCCACAGCGTACTGTCGTCGATTGGGCACTACGTTGGGTATGGGACCAACCCCAAGTTTTGCTTTTGCTTTCAGGTATGTCTGCCCAAAATCAAGTCGATGAAAATATACGGATTGCTGAAGTCGCTGAAGCCAATTCCCTTTCACCCCAAGAGCTTGCACTTTTTGAACAAGCAAGAGACATCATTCGCGAAAAAACCAAAGTGTCTTGTACTGCCTGTGGCTATTGCATGCCATGTCCACATGGGGTTGATATTCCGGCTGTATTTTCAGCATATAATGATAAATATCTTAATAACAAAGGCTTTGGTGCCACTTTTACCTATATGCAAAATACAGGAGCGTTGACCAAACATCCAGCTTATGCTTCCTTATGTCAAAGTTGTCATGCGTGTGAACCTCATTGTCCTCAAAGCATTATGATTAGTGACCGTATGAAAGAAGTCAAAAAAGATCTTGAAGGTCCTTTCTTCAAACCAATGGTTTATCTTGGCAGTAAATTTATGATCTAGAAATGCTTCTTGTTTCTATCTTATATTCTAATTTTATACATTTCCTTTTTTGAGTCAAAACAAAAGATGGTTTATCCCATCTTTTGTTTCATTTATGCAATTTCAGATTTATTCAGCCAAGACTTTTATTTGTTCATAGGCTTTAAGATCTGTATAAAGTTCTGTTTTATAAGGATTACGTTTCGTCTTCACAATTTTATAAATCATATAGATAAAGACAAATAGATTGATACTCAAGGAGAGGGCACCTAAAATCGTATAAATGGTTGGATTATAGGTTGAATTAACCATGAATTGTCCTTGATCTTGAAAAGCTGGAAAAGTTTGCGCAAACATACACCAAATCGCTAAGGTTTGAGCCCGATGTTGAAGCCAAGCACCTTTGCCTAAAGTAAAAGCACACAAAGTTGGGGCAATCAGTAAGGCTAAGCCAGCATACCAAGAATGGGTTGGAATGCAATTATACGTGTAGACAAAATTCCAGATGTCATACCCGATAATCCAAAACCACAGCATATCAGGCCAAAGCATATCTTTACTGGTATCCTTTTTGGATACTTTTCGAATCACGATGCCAAACCAACCAGTGATTGCAATGATGTTAAGAAGTCCTGCAATGGCATTCATATAATTCCAAGGACCTCCAAAAACACCGATGACTTCGCCTTCGATGGCGCCAGAGTGAACCATCCAATAACTTGAACCGACTTCGAAATCGCGTGCAACAGCTTCAAGAATATTAACGGCCAAGATTAAGGGTGGAAAACACAAAGCAATTTTACTACTGGATAGTTTCCAATTGATTTTACCCGTAGCCATATCTTTTTTCTCAATATGACGAATGGCCCAAAAACCAATACATCCTGCAGTGGCAGAATACACCTTTGCCAAATGAAACCAATCCGTATAAATGGTGTCTTTCATGGTGGTAAACCAAAGCAAGGTTAAAGCAATTGGTAAAACTGTGAAACTAATTAAGCCGACCCATTTATAACGACGAGCCACTTCATTAAACAAAAACAAACCAGCAAACACAACCAGAAGCATGAGTAACGCAAGTGCAAATGATGATCCCTGCGCATTTGAAAATGTAAACATAATACCCCTTTCTAGGTTAAATTCCTAGTGTTAAAATCATGACCCCACATACCGTGATGGCTAAACCAGCCAATGCGTGGGAATACTTTTCCAAACCAGCGATGTTGATACGCTTAATGCCTTTAACCCCAATCCAAGTGGCTAAGGTCATGGTCAAAATGGTACATACTGAGAAAGCCATAGTAACACCGATAAAAGCCATGGTATTTTCAGTCGCTGCTGGAAACATCAAAAGTGGGATGAGTGGTTCACAAGGACCCAAAACAAACAGAATGAAGAGTCCCCAAATCGCATTAGATTTCGCGTTCGGATTGGCTTGAACATGTGCACTTCCATTTTCTACGGCGTGATGATCATGCGTTACTTTCTCACCGTTGACCCAATGGGTATGTGGTCTGTTTCTATACACTTGTGTCAGTGCCCAGATGGTATATACCAAGCCAAATCCAATCATAAACCAAGTGGCCATTGTTCCTCGCACGGATTCAATGTTGACCAAAGACGCAAGACTTTGGCTCAAACCAATCCCAACTAAACCCAAAATAACGGAACTGAATACATGTCCAATTCCACAGACCACAACAATTATCATCGTTTTTTTCATCGTCCAAGCATTAACTTTAGACAAGACCACAAAAGGCACGTAATGATCGATGCCAATCAAGGTATGCGACACACCAATAAAAACAGCTGTAGAAATCAACATCAGCGATGCGTTCATTTTTTCCCTTTCAAAATCAATTGACTACAATTTCTTTAATAATAAATTCTTTACCTGTCAATAAAGTCCATTCTTTTGTATGACAATCTGGGCAATAGCCTTCGTGAGGCACCAGATCAAAGGAATTCAGACACAAATTACAATGCGCAGTTGCTTTGATGATTTCAATTTCTAACTTGGTTTTTTCAAGCATGGTACCATCAACCGCTGCAAGATAGCACTCTTCGATATATCGTGGAATCATCGAAGAGATTTCTCCGATTTCTAAGACAATGGTATCGACTTCGGTGACCCCATTGTCTAAAGCGACTTTTTCAACTGCTTTGGCCACTTCGATGATTACGCCCAGTTCATGCATGATGACTTAGGCTTCCTCTTTAAATAGCGCATTCTTAATATTTTTTATTGCGATTTTTACTTCACGTTTTAAGACTGTTTTAACGACTAAAGGCTTCACATCTTCGAAAGAAGCTCCGCCAGAATTATAGGTTCTAACCAGTGTAATGGCATCGAATTTACATTTGGTGGTACATTGTCCACAACCTACACATTTGTATTCATCAACAACACTTGCACCACAGCCCAAGCACCGGGCAGTTTCTTTTTTAATCTGCTCAGGGGTAAAGGTTGTTCGTCCATCTTCAAAAGCTTTAGGTCCTTTGATTTTGTAGTCAGCAGGAGCGCTTTGTCTAGGCAATCTGTCATAGGAATTTAAGTCAAGGTTATCTTTATCAATGGCTACATAATCACGACGATCTCTACCGATGATTAAACTTTGGCCTGGTTGAACATAACGATGAATCGAAATAGCACCTTGTTTACCTGCGGCAATTGCATCGATTGCAAAGCGAGGTCCAGTATAACAATCTCCTCCAGTAAAGACATCTTTCTGAACACTTTGATACGTGAAGGCATCTGCGATTAGCGTTTTGTTTGGATTAAAGGTGGCTGAAGTTCCTTCGAGCAATTTGCCCCAATCCATGGCTTGTCCTACGGACACTAAGACAGTATCAGCTTGGATGAACTTAAGATCATTTTCATCATAAACTGGACTGAAACGCTTGTTTTCATCAAAGACACGTAAGCAACGTTTGAATTCAACCCCTGTGACTTTACCATCTTCAATGACAATGCGTTTGGGTCCCCATGAATTATTGACTGAAATACTTTCTTCAATGGCTTCATCAATTTCTTCATCAAGTGCCGGCATTTCTTCACGACTTTCTAAACAGATCATTTCAACGTGACTGGCACCCATACGAACGGCTGTACGTGCCACATCGATGGCGACATTGCCACCCCCAATAACTAGCGCAGGACCACTGAGTTTCTTGGCTTTATTTAGATTAACTTCTCTTAAAAAATCCACGCCAGTTAAGACATCTGCATGATCTTCACCAGGGATATTAAGGTTTCGTCCTTGTTGAGCCCCAATGGCGATGTAGAAGGCTTTGAAGTCTTGAGTTCTTAGTTGGTCTAAACTTATATCTTTACCGACTTCAATATTGGTTTTAAATTCCACACCCAAATCTTCAAGAATCTCGATTTCAGCATGGATAACTTCTTTTTCAAGTCTGTAGTTGGGAATACCCAAAGTTAACATACCGCCCAATACAGCTTGTTTCTCAAACACAGTGACTTTATAACCATCAATGGCCAAATAGAAAGCACAAGACAAGCCCGCTGGACCAGCCCCAATCACCGCAATCTTTTTTCCGTAATTGTGTTTAATACGAGGGATATAGCGGTCTTCTTTATTGAGGTCTTGTTCAGCGATGAATTTCTTTATCTCATCAATGGCTACCGCATTGTCGACGCCACAACGTGTACACGCTGTTTCACAACGATGAGGACAGATTCTTCCACAGATGGCTGGGAACGGATTTTCATGCTTAATCAGTTCCAAAGCTTCTTTGTATTTACCTAAGGAAGCCAGTTTGATGTACCCTTGGACTGCAATATGTGCAGGACATTCTGTTTTACAAGGACTGGTTCCTGTCGCAACAACATCCGTACGATTGGTTCTGTAATCGGTATTGAATTTCTCAGGTCCCCATTTGGTGTCTCTTGGGTTGTCTGGTGTCTTCATTATGGTGGGATTGATTTGTGTAAGTTTGGTTCCCAAACGAACAGCATTGGTTGGGCAATTTTCAACACATTCACCACAAGCGACACATTTTTCTTGATCAACATGAGCCACATAATTAGAACGCACCATATCCGCGTTGGAATACATTTGAGCAATACGCATGGCAAAACAAGAACACCCACAGCAATTACAAATCGCATGTGTCTTGCCTGTCCCATCGAAATTAGGAATTTGATGCATCAAACCATTGTCTTCAGCTCTTTTAATAATTTCAAAAGCTTCTCCACGGGTAATCTCACGACCCCGTTTGGTTCTAATGTAGTATTCTGCAGCATGATCCAATTGAATACACATGTCTTCTTTTAAGTGACCACAGCCTTCACCCATCACCTCACGCGACGTACGGCATGAACAATTGGATACTGAAAAAATATGGGATTCATTGAGATACTTAGATATTTCTTCATAAGAAGCCCGTCTGGTTTCGCCTTGAATCGCTTTTTCAACAGGAATAACCCGCATAACACCAACCCCAACTGGGAATTTACCGACACTCATGGGACCAACAACACGGCCATATTCTTCAAAAGCCATTCCAATTTCAGGATATTTTCGAACATTATCCAGATTATTGACCATCATTTCCATAATGCCTGGTACCCAAGTATCATACCAATACTGATCCACCCCATCTTTATTGTTGACGAAACAAACCCCTGCAAGAGATAATTCCCAAGCTAACTTAGAAACCAATTCTACAGGTTTATCACACAACTTAGCCAAGTCTTCAGCACTTCTTGGTTTTCTGAAATCCATCGCTAAAGCGACTTCAGCCATTTCATCACTGACCACAGGGGCCATGATTTTATAGCGAGGATCATCGAAGGTTATACCTCCTTTAGACCCCATCTTTTTACCACTGACTTTATTCGCAAATTCTAATACTTTGATTTTACCGGCTTGCTGCGTCATACGTTTTTCCCTCTCCATTGTTGGACTTCTTCTTTTAACCAGGCCGCGAAGACATCGATGCCCTCTCCGGTTCTGGCTGAGATCGGAATTATTTTTAGTTTCGGATTGAGTTTGAGAGCACGTGCTTTACAAGCCTCCATATCAAAGTCAAATACTGAAAGCACATCTATTTTATTAATCAATAAAACATCACAAATTTGAAACATTAAGGGATATTTTAAGGGTTTATCATCCCCTTCTGGGACACTGAGGATCATGGCGTTTTTTACAGACCCAGTATCAAATTCAGCTGGGCAAACTAAATTACCCACATTTTCTAATATGATTAAATCTAAATCTGTCGTACCTAACCCTTCTAAACCTTGTTGAGTCATGCTTGCATCCAGATGACACATACCACCGGTATGCAACTGAATGACTTTAGCACCCGTCTTAGCGATGGTAACCGCATCAACATCTGAATCGATGTCTGCTTCCATTACCCCAATCTTTAATTCCTGTTGGAGTGCTTGAATCGTTTTTGTAAGCGTTGTCGTCTTCCCTGAACCTGGAGAAGACATTAGATTGAGTAAAAATATCCCTTCTTTTTTTAACTGGGCTCGTAATAAATCCGCTTGATGATTGTTGTTTTCAAAGACACTTTGCTTAATCTTAAGAATTTTAAATTCAGACACGAGTTTCTCCTTTGGGTTAAAATAGTCTCTTTGTGAACAATATAACATAACAATTGTTATGTTTCAATGTTTTCTTAAGAAAAATGCGTTACAATAAGGATGTAGAGATGCATCCGATTTCGGTTTATGATAAACTTTGTGAGATAAGAGAAAACAATGACAAACAATCCTCAAAATAAGAAAAAACAACACCTTCTTGAATCCGCCATCCGCGTCTTTGCAATCAAAGGTTTTGATGATGCCAGTATGCGTGAGATTGCAGCTGAAGCCGGATTAACGACAGGGGCTATTTATCATCACTATAAGAATAAAGAAGATCTTTTTTATGATGCAGTAAAAGAAGCAGCTTATTTCGTTCATAAGCTTTCACAACTTAAAGAAGACCAACAATTAAAATCAAATGAAGAAATGTTTAAGGAAATCAGCGACAATGTCCGTGATAGAATGTCCAAAGAAGTTGAACAACGTTTATTGATCTTATTGGCAGCTTATGCCATGTCTAAGGGTGGTAAGATCCAAGAAAAGTACAAACAGGATTATATTGAAATCATTCAAAAAGTAGCTGATATGTATTTTTATGCCTTTGGGGTTCAGAATCAAGCCTATCAAAAACCACTTGCAGCCATCTTAGTGGCAGCATTAGACGGAATTGCACTCCAATATTCGTTAGGAATATTGAACTTTGGGGATGAAGCATTCAAAGAAACCTTTATTGCCTTCTTCGCAGAAAGTATTCCTGCTTTCTTACGCAGTCATCGACCATCCGATTTATAAAAAAGTACTTCATTCGTTAAAATGAAGTCAAATAATTTTACTTAGTGACATTTTGATCCAAATGAAAAAAAATAAAAAAGCCAAGGCTTTTTTATTTAAGATAGGCTTTTATGATGGCTTGAGTTCCCAAATTACGATCCCCGTTTTCCACAAGACTTTGATAGAGTTCCAAAACACGATGAACAATCGGTAAATCAATTCCAACACCGGCTGCTTCTTCTTCGGCAAGTAGTAAATCTTTAACATAATGATGAATGTAAAATCCAGGTTCAAAATCACCTGTGATCATCTTAGGACCATTGTTGAGTAGTTGCCAAGAACTGGCTGATCCCCCACCAATCGCACTGAGTGCTTTTTGTGGATCTAAACCTATGCTCACCATATAGTGAATGGACTCACTGACTCCAGTTATGGCACCAGCGATAGCGATCTGATTGGCCATTTTACAGTGTTGCCCAAAACCAGCGGAACCAATATACGTAATGGTTTTTCCTAAAAACTTGAAGATCTCGAGGGCTTCTTGATAATCAGTTTCCTCTCCTCCAACCATGATGGTCAAAGATGCGTTTTTAGCACCAATATCACCCCCAGAAACTGGGGCATCCATCATCCGTAAACCATAACTTTTGGCTTGTTGATAAAGATCAATGGCCAAACTCGGAGAGGATGTTGTCATGTCAATCAGCAAAGCATTCTTTTTAGCGGCTTTGAAAATACGTTGATATACATCATTAACGTCAGTGGGATACCCAACAATCGTGATGATTACATCTGCTGATTTCACTGCCTCTTCGATGGAATCAACAACTGATGCTCTGTTTTTAAGATCCATAGCCTTTTCTTTACTACGCGTATAGATGGTCACAGGATATGCAGCATCTAATAGATGACTGACCATAGCGTGTCCCATAACTCCAGTCCCAATCCAAGCAATATGTTTCATAAATGCCTCCTTCTATATGTTTATTTTAACCGAGAACAAGTAGGTGGACAGATATAACTTTTTCAAAAAAACATCAAAATAATGCATTAACTAATGTGATTTACTTCCGAATCATTGAACTGACTTACCATGAGCATTGATTGTGCACTTACCTCAAACTCTTCTACAATGTTAAAAGCTTTAAACATATCATCAGATGAAACCACTATACCGTGATTATTCAAAAGGTATATATTAACATTCTCATCAACAGCTTTTGAGAAAGCATCAAACAGCATTGTTGATCCAGGTGGGTGATATGCAACAATTCCAATTTTATCTTTTGATAACATTCTTAAATATGGTGTAAAAGTCATCAATTTCTCTGTGTATGAGGCGGTGTCTTTCAAGCACGACAAAATTGTACTGTACATACTGTGCGTATGAACAACCGCATTAATCTCTTTACACTTCTTATACAATTCAAGATGCATCGGATATTCTTTACTTGGTTTCCCCTTGTTGAGTATTCACTCGTTTTAAGTCTCCATGAACTTAATGCTCCTATTTTCGATAATAATTATTAAAGGTCTCAAACAATTCAGTCTTGTTTATCGTTAAGGTCGATTATTTTTTGTGAACTTATGAAAGACTTCCATCCATTAAATTCATATTTTGCATTTGCCGCTTGGGACAATTGATGAAATCTTTCTGCTAAGAAACGTTGTTCAATCTCATGATATGATTTCAAATCAAGATCAATAATCAAGTATTTCGAAAACTCCCACACTTGATTTTTAATTTCATAATTACCTTCTTTGGCGATTTTAGTCAGTGAAACAAGTAATGCTTCCAATACAAACATATCCTTGCATCCATAATGCTTGATTTGATAAAAATGATTGAATAAGAGGCGATTAAATGAAATGCTGCGAATGACGATACGGACTTCTTCATCATCATCCAGATAGACATTTGCTTCAAGTCCTTTCGCAATCTCTTGCAGCAAATAGCCAATTTTTTGAATACAAACGATCGCTGTAGATGGATCATTAATCCCTGGTGATAATGCTTTAAGCGCCACATCAATTAGTCTTTTAGAACCTGTGCTTATGTCTTTAAATAAATCTGGTTCATCACCAATGTAGACGGTTGATCTAAGTGTTTCTTCCAACATTGACTTATCCACCACTTCATCATGGTTAAATACTTTCAAAAGGATTTCTTTGGGTAATATATATTCTCCAATTAGGATTTCACAAAGGATTTTCACATTTGCTTCTTTGGCAACTTCTACAAGTTTTTTTCTATCATAATACTGTAGATAACCCGCTTTATCAGATAAAATTGCCCACGCCTTGCCTTCAAAACTTTTGGTATATTCTTCAATGTCACCACCTTCGATATTATTCTGACTATAAACAAGCCGTTTACTTTCTTCTAATAAGGCCATCGTTTCCTTGGTAACATCATCGATGTATAGGTTTATTTGGATGGACTTTGCGATAAAATGAATAAAGTAAATCAAGACAATGACACCTACAATTAATATTAAAATACATATGGTGGACCCTATCCCCATAAATGCTGTTTCATGATTTCCAAAAGCCAATTGAATCAAAGAAAAAATCAGAGCTCCTATAAAATAGCCAAGTATCCTCAAGGTGATTTTTTTGTTTAAAAAATCTTTTAACGAGCGCGGAGACAGTTGACTGCCATAAATGGTAAGAACAACCATCATGATCGAAAAAGTAATGGTTACCATCGTTACCAAACTTGCACTTACTAATGAAACAATTGTTATGCTTTCTGGTCCTGTATTAAACACCCAATTAGGTATAAATTGATTTAGCCAATCATAGGCAACCGCATCGAAATACAACAGTAGAATCGAGACGATTCCAAAACCTAAGCCAAAGAGTGTTGGAACAACATATAATTTTCCCTTAACCCAAATTATTAGTTTTCGCATGTTCTACAAACCTCCTAATACGCTTTATCAACATTATACTTTTAATACAGAATAAAAGGATACGCATTTTTAGGATCTCAAACCTTTCCAGATTTGAGATGCACTGTATTACATTTCCTCATGCTCAGGTGGTTAATCTGTGGTACTAAGCGTATTTTTTACCTTGGACATAGGTAGAAATCAAATTAAAGTCATCATCAATGATGATTAAATCAAAAGCTTTGCCTTCTTTAAGAGAACCCAAATGATCATCAACTCCCATGAATTTGGCCGGATTAAGGGTCGCCATAGTTACAGCTTCTTCGATAGACAAGATATTTCTGCGGACCAATTGACCGACATTATGAATCAGTGGGAAACAACTGCCGTGGATATTACCTGCTTTATCGATGATCTGATATTGTTCAGTTACAATCAATGCCTTATCCCCAATGGGATATATTCCAGGTTGTTGACCCGATAAGTAAGTTGAGTCCGAAATCAAAACTACTTTATCGTGTTCTTTGACACGCAGTATGATTTCAATCATTTCTTGAGACACATGAAGAAAATCACAGATTAACTCACAGGTGATGTTTGGATCCAAAAGACCAACACCCATGACCCCAACATCGCGTTGATGCATAATACCCATGTTGTTTGCGGTATGACACAATGAATCAATCAAACCTTCCCGGGTAAATTTAAGAAATTCATCTTTTTTCATTAAGGTATGGCCAGCAGCGATCTTGACACCGCGTTCCTTAAAATAACGCATTGTTTCGGCCGCATGTGGTAGTTCTGGGGCAATCATCACATATTTCAATAAGCCTTCAGATGATTCAATAAGTTCCTTAGCATTCTCAACTGAAGGCTGTGGAAAGATGCCTCTCTCACCTCGAAACCCACTATATTCTTTTGAACTAAAGTAGGCTTCTAGATAAATCCCAAGTAAACGTGAGCCACTTTGATCTTTATAGGCTTTCGCTAAGACGGGATAGAACTTTGGATCGACACTGGGCATACAGGCGGTGACGCCTTGTTTTGCCATCTCATGAAGAAATCCAATCACGTCTTCGTGCTTGATCTCATTTACTGGTGATAACCAGCCATTAGTTCCATGTAAATGAATATCGATGAGCCCAGGACAAACGATTTTATCGATCGCATCGACATCAATGAGATTAGGACAAGTGCCTTGACCAATATGGATTATAATCCCATCTTTCTCTTCAATCCAGCCATTTATAAATCCAGTTTCAGTTAGAATTCGATCACTTTTAATCTTCATTGTTTTATCCTTCATTTCTAGCGCCTCAAGTATAACCGACTAAATCGATGGAATCGTTTATCTGTGAACACCCATTGGAAGACATCCTACTAATAATTTAAACCTCTAAGATATTGTATAAAAAGACGCCTATGTTTTAAAACACGATAGGTTTATTCAACCTCTTTATTGATGTTTTTGTCAACTTTTTCTAATTCCACTTCCTCATATGTTCCAAACCAAACGTGTAATTTTGCTTTTGCTTTTTGCTTAATGTCATCATCCACATATAAGGCAACTGCGACAAGAACCGACACTAAAGCTGTCATATCGTCCGAATAACCAATAATAGGTAAAAAGTCAGGTATGAGATCTACTGGGATTATGAAATAGCCTAAAGCTCCGATGATCATCGACTTAGCCAATATTGGCGTTGTTGATTTTTGTAACGTGTAAAACAATAACAAAGCAAGATAAATCACTTGAATTCCAGCCTTTTTTGCAAATTTTATTATCTTAACAAATAGTTTGGTTGCAGAATAGGCCTCAGCATATTTTTGGTCTTTCAATTCATCGTTGACTTTCATTTAGTACCTCTTTACGTATTGTTTGTTTTCATCAGTACTATAACACAATAATTAAGTATTTATTACTATTGGAGGCGCTTAAAGATGAGGACCAAATTTCAAAATTTCCAACATTTCGATTAATTTTTTCAAAATTGAATAGTGATAAAACATCCTATAAAGTTCTAAATTATTATTTTTAGGATAATCCAACTCTTCGAGTATAATCGACTATCACGAAGGATTCGATTCTCTTATGAAGACTATACCCCCTCTTTTTTCAGGTATAATGCTTCCCATTTAGATTATTATTAATAAATAAGATAATAATCAATAGAACTCGTAGTTATCATTTCACATTCGCTACACAAGAAACAGTTTGTAAAAATCGCAGATCAATTAGTAAGTTACTCGGGCTTTCGCATTTTCGTTGAATTATTTTTATCTCGATTTCCAATAAGTAGATTAAATATAATATTAACTCCAAAAATCAATTAAATTTCCGTTGATTCATGCTGAATCATTTTCAAGAACACCTGCACGATTTTGGGATCAAATTGCGTCCCTGAGCATCGTGTTATTTCATCAATCGCTTGCTTTCTGGTGAATGTCTTACGATAGGCACGATCCGACATCATTGCGTCATAAGTATCAGCAAGTGCGATAATCCTAGCCTTTACCGAAATCTCTTCCCCATTTAAACCGTTCGGATATCCTTTTCCATCCCACCGCTCATGATGTTGAAGCACATCAACGGATATTTCGAAAAATTCGGTCGATGAGCTTAAGATACGTGAACCGATTTCTGGGTGTTTTTTAATCTGAACCCATTCTTCATTGTCCAGTGAATGATCACTGTTGAGTATTTTCTCATCGATACCTATCTTGCCAATATCATGCATAAGTCCTGCAGTACGTAGTCGATTAATGTCATCCTTGGCAAAGCCAAGTTCGGTTGCGATCTTGACACAAATTCCACTTACGCGTTTGGAGTGTTCCATCTCTTTCTCGTTTTTCTCAAACAGTGTGTTCATAATCAACTCAATGGTTTTATTTCTCATGCTAGAACTTTCATTAATTTTATGTCGATACATCTTCTCTTCAGCTTCTTTCATTTGCATATTTATATCTTCATTGCCCGTATTCTTCGTTTGAAAACCAAATGAAATGGAGATGTTTAACCCCTCTATCTTCTCATTCCCTGTCAAATCTATAATTCTAGAGACAATTTTTTCAGCATCTTTTTCTGATGTTTTAGGAAGAATAACAGCAAATTCATCGCCTCCCAAACGAGTAACGATGTCATCTTCTCGGCAAGCCTTACACATCGCAAAAGCAACCCGCTTTAATAATTGGTCCCCTTTTAGATGTCCAAAAGAGTCATTAATCAGTTTCAGTCCATTTACATCACCCATCGCAATTGTGATTGGCAAGTTTCTATTGGTATCCAGTCGGATGAGTTCTTCTTCAAAAAACCTCCGATTATATAAACCTGTTAATTGATCATGGTAACTCAAATACATGAGTTTTTCTTCGAACACTCTTCTCTCAGTAATATCTTTCGAACCCACGAGCAACGATCTTTTATTATCCCAAGTAAATGCGGTGACCGTGAGCTCTACTGGAAATACGGTCCCATCTTTCTTTTTGTGATAACGGAGAGGAATTTTAATATATTTATCTGTTAATTCCTTTGCTGCTCTGTCGGTTTCTTCCGGTTCAGCAGACACATTTGTACTTTTCAAAAGCAGCATTTCAGCTCTCGAGTAACCATAGGTACTACATGCAGACTCATTGACCTCTAAAATATCGTTCGTTGTTTTGTCGATGACAAAAAGCGCATCTCCCTTAAGTGTGAAAAGATTTCTAAATCTTTCTTCACTTTCTTTTAAAGTATCTTTTTGTTCATGTTGAATATAGAGATAGACGATTAAAGCAACGATCGCTGCGAGAGTTCCTGAAAGAATGAGCTTAGGGAATATTATTTGGATACCAATTATTGTCAAGGATATTATTGGAAACGAAAGTAGAACTTGAATGAGATGAACTTTCATCTTTCTTTTGCGAATCAGCACAATAGCAAACATCGCCATTACATACGCAATATGAATGAAGTAGGTCAAAATGAACCATTTCCCACTACTGAATCCATTGATTGTACTTATTTCATAAAGGAGCCGGGTAAATGGATTTGTTAAAACAAAAGGAACATAGATGGCATAGGGAATGATTACGATGCTCATATAACGTTTGGCTTGTACATCACCTTCCCATCCAACCGCAATGATGTAAAGAGTAAATAAAACCGATAATAAAGGGGCAAATAAAAAATACAATATTTGAATCACCTGATTTAAGATTAGAGGGATGATCAAATAATTCTCTATCGCAACGATGGATAAGATCGAGATTAGAATCTCAAAAAAAGTAAACCAAAGAAATAAATTAAACAAGTTACTCTTGAGGGTTTTTTTCTGACTATTGTCGCGAGAAGATGCAAGAAGAATTAGAATAAAAACAAGAGAAATATATTCAGGCGCTATATTCCACTTCATTCCTAACCCTCCCTATTTCCAGCCTTGCCCCATAAACTATTCCAAAACAAAATAGTGTTCAGGCTTATACTGTAGTGAACTATAAGATTTAAAGGTATTATAACCCTGATTCCACCGTTTGTACCACCCTTTTGTTTTTCAAAGAAACTGCTATATTTTCATCACAGTCCAACTTATTTTGCCTTTATGCACTACCTTTTCAACACTTTGGTCACAAATGCGTCAACAACTTTAGGATCAAATTGCTTACCAGAGCATTTTTTAATCTCCTCAATTGCTTGTTCAATAGTAACTTTATTTCGATAACTTCGTTTGTTTGTCATCGCATC
The DNA here is from genome assembly GCA_038331365.1 of Erysipelotrichales bacterium. Taxonomy (GTDB): domain Bacteria; phylum Bacillota_I; class Bacilli_A; order Erysipelotrichales; family Erysipelotrichaceae; genus UBA2212. The sequence goes on from JBBQOY010000004.1 coordinate 25,815, forward strand.
GAAAGCGTCCGCTAACGCAATTATCCTTGCCTCTATCGGGATGTTCTCACCGCTTATTCCATTAGGATAGCCAAGTCCATCCCAACGCTCATGATGATTTAAAACAAAATTTGCAAGTTCAAAAAAATCTATAGAGGCACTTAATATTCGCCATCCAATTTCTGGGTGTTTTTTTACTTCGCTCCACTCTTTAACATCCAACAATGTGGATTTATTCAGGATCATCTCATCAATACCTATTTTCCCAATGTCGTGAACAAGCCCAGCTGCTTTTATTCTATTAATCGCATCGAAATCCAATTTCAGCGCTGATGCTATTGCTTGACAAATATTACTGACTCTGACTGAGTGCTCTGCTTCACGACTACTTTTTTCAAATAATGCCTTCATAATTATGTCGATCGATTTGCTCTTTATACTCGAACGGGCATACAGTTTATGCCGATACATATAATTGTCAGCATTCGCTATCGTTTCAGCAAACGATTGCTTTTTGTCAGTTTTAGTGTCAAATCCACAAGCGATTGAAAGCTCAATATTATAAATATGCTCGCTAGCTGCCATTTTTTCTATGCTGTTCACAATATTTAATGTTTCTTCTGCTGAAGTTAAAGGAAGTAAAATAGCAAATTCATCACCGCCAATTCTAAAAATATAATCACGCTCTCTAGAAGCCTTAACAATTATTTCCGTTGTTTTGTTAAGCAACAAATCGCCCGCTTCATGACCAAACGAATCATTGACCAGTTTCAAGCCATTTATATCGCACATTATGATAGACAAAGGCAGATTATCCTCATTGTCTATCTCTTTTAATTTTTCTTCATATGATCTTCGATTATACATTCCGGTAAGTTGGTCATGATAAGCCAAATAATGCAGTTTATCCTCATGCTCTTTGCGTTCAGAAATATCCATATAGGTTACTAAGCTTGCCCAAGGTACTCCCAGATTGTCTTTAACTGGAGCGCCAAAAACCTCTAAAAATTTCCTTGTTCCATCTGGGTGCTCAATGATCATGTCATCAATATGTGCGCTAACGCCTTTCATTCCCAATGTAATGGGCATTTCAGCAGTAGGATAGACTTCAAGGCTTTCACTTTTATACGCCTTGTAAACTTCAGAAAGATCATGCACAGATGCATCGTGAAGAATACCTCTTCCCAATAATTCCGTACCTTTCTTATTTGCAATCAATGGTTTACCATCAACAGCATCAACCATAAATACGCCAACTGGGAGCACTTCTAACAACGATGTAAAAAGATTGTTTTGCTTTGTTAAATTTTCTTGTATAAGCTTACGTTCGGTTATATCCTGGGCTACTCCCCATAATGAAACAATTTTGCCTGTCGTATCTCTTGTCGCTTGCCCACGTACCCACATCCAACCATTTGAACCGTTGGAAGTTACAGTTTCAAGTTCCAATTCGTAAGGAATACCTGACGTCCTTGTGATACTAAGTGATTTGGATAGTTCGTCCCAACTTTTTGATGTGAAGAGTTTCATATGCTCCGAATAAGGTGGCGGAGGAAAACTTGGATCAAAGCCATACATTTTATAAAGCTCTTCAGACCAAACAACCTGATTGGTCGCTATGTCCAAACTCCATGTCCCAATATGAGCTATTCGTTGTGATTCTAATAAATCATTCATATTACGATTATGCTTAATCTGACTTTCTAATAGAGCGTTTTCACTTCGTTTTATAGTTTCATTTAATTCTACTTGTTCTAATTTTTCCGCCGATATCTCAACAACCATCTGCATCAAATCTTTCAAGAATTTTAATGAACTTTCAACTTCCTCTAATGCTACAACTGGCACTTTTGCAAGCGCCTCAAGATAAGGTTGCTCTTCAAACCCAAATTTCTTAGCTTGTTTTCTAAAGAAATCAATATCGGGATTTTCAAAAAAGAATTGCCCTGAAAAAAGATTGGCAATATGCTCACCTTTAACAACAATGGGAACCGCAACATCAATCAATCCATTCATGCATTTATAAAAATGAAGTTTCTTCTCATCTTGAATATTCATGGCTAATTGTGTATCACTTACTAAGCAGTTGTGAACCGATTCTGGATTCCTGCGATGAAAATCAGTACAAATTTGTCTCCATCCTGATTTTGAAAGTACATTGCCTTCTAAATCTAAAACGGCAGTTACGAAACCTGTTACCCGGTTAAAATCATCAAGTAAATTATTCATTTTTTCAAAATCGAGATAATCTTTAGCTTTCAGTTTCATGAATTAACCTGTTAATTATTATTATACGCCGTAATCCATTCCTTTGATAGTCTATTGTCTATCTGATAAAAAAGTGAAATCGTTAATCATTACTGAAGAAACTAAGCTTGAGACGACTCTTTAATATTTCATTATTATCTAATCTATAAATTCGTTTTTATAGGTCCTACGAACCCATTGTGAGTGCGTGACAAAGCGTTCTATCTCTTCGAGTATAAATGCCGAGACGATCCTTGCAGGATAATTACGGGAAAATATATTGCATTAGGTGATATCGATAGTATGTAAAACAAAGAGACTGCCCTTTTCGCTATTCCGTGCGACACATGGTTTTAAACTTCTCTTAACTTAACAATAATCTGTTCTATTGTATATCGGATTCATCTCATGCGGTGATCCTTTTTTAATCGAAATTTTAACAGTTACTTTTATATCAAAGTAGATTTATTTTCGGGGGTTAAGCCAGAGTTATTTCGCTCAAATTAGCCTTTCGTAAAGGGTTATAACGCATGAAAAAGAGACCCATACTAAAAAACGAGATGTGCTTCATCTCGTTTTTGTATTTTATGACTAGCGTTTTATCCTTGAAAGATTCAATAAATTACATTAAGATCAAGCAGTGTGTTTGTAACAATATCCATACATATACATCGAATTTATTTTGATGTATACGCGAGCGACTTAAGTCAAGATTTTATTTAAGTGCCAAAACCTTAGTTACGTGGTTCTTTCTCACTTTCCAAAACAGGCAATTTTTTCACTTCTAACACCAACAATAAACTAAAAACGATCTCAATTAAAACCATGAACACGGCAACACTAGTCGGAGGGTAATTGACCCCAATCAACAAAACAGAAAACGGAATCAAGACAGAAAAAACAATGTACGTTTTCGATTTATACAGCCATCCATAAGGCAACAGATGGGCTCCGAATATCATAGCCAAAACCATTACCATTTTATCTGGTACCGT
>JBBQOY010000005.1:0-27603 GCA_038331365.1 Erysipelotrichales bacterium
TATTTCTGGTGTTAATGTAGTTTTCTTCGTTGCAAACAGTACATTTGAACATAATGTTCTCTCTCATATTGTTCTCCTTTTAACGCTTAAATAGTATAACATATGCTTTTTGAATTATCTACCAGAAAAATAATATAACAAAATTTCTTTTCCGATGGCATTACAAAGGTTCTCATAAAGAAATAAACTGCTATAAGCATTTGGTATACCGCAAGCAATTGAGATTTCTGGTTTTGAATAAGGTGCATAAGCAACAAGCAATGAATTAGAGGAATCGATTAATATACCTTTTGTATCTGTCACAAAAGTTTCAGCTGTGCCCGTTTTAGCCGCTACTTCGACAGGCAGCGATTGGTAATTTCGACAAATCCCATTGGTAACACACAACCTAAAGCCTTTTTGGACTCTTTCCAAGGCCATTTGGTTATCTAAAACATTGAGCACAGTAACATCGTTTTGATACGTGATCACTGTTGAATTGGCTTCTGTAGCCTTTAACAGTATTCGAGGTTGTATTCGTTTTCCACCATTGGCAATGGTTGAGATATACTGAGCAAGTTGCATGATTGTATACGTATCATATTGACCGATTGCAAAATCCAGGAGATGACCTCCGAGTTTTGCTGAACCTTTATAACCCGTCGCTTCATAAGGGACATCAACCCCAGTTAAACTACCCAAACCAAACTGACTGTAATAATTACGCATGGTTTCAAATGCAGAAATGTTAATACTTAATGCCTCATCATATTTATACTTTGCGCCACCTAAACGCATAGCGACATGAAACATGAAGACATTACTAGACTGTGCTAATGCTTGAATATCCGAAACTTTTCCTAAATACTTCCAAGATTTCTTAAAAGGCGTTTCTTTTATTTTAATGGGTGCATCGTCGATGATCTCACCGGGTTGAATAACCCCTTCAGACAATCCCATATAAACAGTTGCACCTTTGATGGTCGATCCAATAGACATGGCTTGTGTAAAGACTCGATTGATGTCATTGACGATGATACCATCTTCATACCCCATTGAGACAATGCTTAAGACATCACCACTATTTGGGTTCATAACGACAACATTAATGTTACTTAAATATTTTCTGTTTTTGTCTTTAGACGCAACTTCAACAAAACGCGCTACAATAGACTTTACTTTTTCTTGAAGAGAAAGATCAAAACTCAGATAAAGATCTTGACCACTTATCCCTTGATTGATTTCAGTAAAATGAGCTAACCCCAAATCATCATAACTCACTTCATAGGTACTCTCTTGACCTTTTAATAAACGCTCATAATAAAGTTCGACACCACTTTTCCCAATCACACTATTTCTAGAATAACCCAAAGCTAAATGATAAAGAAGCGAATTCGAACTTAAGCCTTGTTTGCTCGTGGTGACTGTGCCCAACAAGCGATTCAGTAACTGACTATTTGGATAGGTACGATCATAATAAATTTGTGCATCAAATCCATAAAAGTCACTATTATTTTCAGATAAAAAAGCAATTTCTTCAATAGAACAATTGTCTTTGATAATTTTTATGCTATTGGCTGGTGCAGCATTCATCAACGTATAAACGATATAAGTTGCTTTGGTTATTTCGTCAAAGGAAAGATATTCAACTTCTGTAATTCGATCAAGTTTGAACTGATAAATAGCGTTATCACTCAATCCACCAGCACGATACTTAGCCCATTCTTCGTTTGTTATCTTGGCACTTACTAAATCAGGAAATTTCAAAATGTAGAGATCTTTTAAATCACGTGGATATAACGTAGACGTATCGATGCTAAAATGTTCAGAAAAATGAGCTGCCATATCCCATTCTTGGGCTAAACTGATGTTTTTAGGGGGATAATATACAATTGAGAGTCGTTCTTGATTACTCACAAGGATTTCACCATTGCGATCATAAATCATGCCTCTTTGCGCGGAAATGCCGATGGTACTCTTTGTAAAATCAATTAACTTTTGTTGATACTCTTCATTTTTAACGATTTGCAAAGTATACAAATTAACCCAAACTAAACTAAACAAAAGTAAAACAGCCACAATGATAATCTTAAAACGTCGATCCAAGGAATGATCTAAATTGAATTCTTTTTCTTTATGCGCATTAATGTCAGCCAATTCCTTATTGTCGGAAACCGTTGGCATGGGTTGATTTTTTTTTAGCACAGGTCTATTATAATCATTTTATGACTAAAATAATAGTATGTTATACTTGTTTAGAGGTTGAAGATGAACAGAACTCAAACCAGAGGCATAACGATTAAGAACCTTAAGATGGGTGGTCAAAATAAAGTGATCATCCAATCTATGACCAATACCCGAACAAAGGATATAGATGCTACAATATCTCAAATCAAAGCTCTAGAGAGTTTTGGATGTGAAATGATTCGACTTGCAATCTTAGATGAAGAAGATGCATTGGCCTTAAAAACAATTGTCCAAGCAACGAGTGTACCTTTGGTTGCAGATATCCATTTCAACTACAAATTAGCTTTGATGGCAATTGAAAATGGAATCCATAAGATTAGATTAAACCCTGGTAACATTCTATCTAAAACTCACATTGAAGAAGTCGTGATGGCGTGTAAGACCAAACATGTTCCAATTAGAATAGGCATTAATGCAGGTTCGCTTGAAAAGACAATTCTAAAGAAATATGATAATGTGCCTTGTGCTCAAGCCATGATTGAATCTGCACAACATCACGTCAAGATTTTAGAAGATTTGGAATTTTATGATATTGTCCTTTCATTTAAATCAAGCGATGTTCGTTTAACCATCGATGTTTATGAACAAGCGTCCAAACTTTTTCCGTATCCCCTTCATTTGGGCTTAACCGAAGCAGGTACCCTTCTTGGCTCATCCATTAAATCGTCGGCAGCTTTAGGTGTTTTACTTCATCAAGGCATCGGCGATACAATTCGAATTTCTATCAGTGATGATCCTGTTGAAGAAATTAAAGTTGCCAAACAACTTTTAAGAGCATTTGGACTTTATGCGAATGTTGCCGATTTGGTTGCTTGTCCGACCTGTGGTAGACTCCAGTATGACATGTTACCAATTGTCAAAGAAATTGAAAATTATCTAGAAAGCATTCAAAAAGACATTACTGTGGCTGTAATGGGCTGTCCCGTCAATGGCCCCCAAGAAGCCTCAAGGGCTGATATTGGGGTTGCTGGAGGTTATAAAGAAGCCTTACTTTTTAAAAAAGGCGTCTACATAAGATCCATTCCACAAACTTCAATTGTTACGGAGTTGAAGCAAGAAATTGAAAAATATATTATAGAAAATAAACTTTAAAAAAAGGGAATCACTTAGGTTGATTCCCTTTTTCAATTTGATTAATTTTAGATTTGATATGTTGTTGCTCTTTAATTGATTTACGAATCATTTCGCGACGTGCTTTACGTTTAATTCGTTCAATTTCTTGTTCTTTTTTCTTTTTATAGTTTGGTTTAACCGCGACCTTTTTTTGATTGACGATTCGTGCAATGGCTTTATCAGCTTCTTTTTTGCGGAAAGTGAATTTAAAACCATAAGGTTTCATTTCTCTTAATGAGCCATCCGCAAGATTACGATGTTCGAAATTTATCCCCCGGCTCATTAAGAGACGAATGGCTTGATCATCTTTGAGCGTATAGAAAACATAACTTTGACCGTGACGTCCAGCTCTACCGGTTCTACCAGCTCTATGCACATAAAAATCAAGATCTTTAGGCAAGCCAATTGAAATAACATCACTGATTTCAGGAATATCGATCCCTCGGGCGGATAAATCTGTCGTTAATACGTAAGAAACTTGTTGATTTCGAATTAAATTTAGATTTTGGGTTCGTTCACGAACACTCAATTTTCCATGTAAAACAATATGTTTCATGCCCTTTTCATTAAAGGAATCACTTAGTTTATTCAACTCATCTAAATTATTTAAGAAGATCAGCGCAATATAAGGATTAATAACTTTAAAGAGTTCAAATAAAACATCGCCAGAACGGTGTTTAAGTGGAATTAAAATATGCTTGATTTGTGGATCGAACTTGACATCATTATCAATTGAAATCTGTTCAGGATTCCTAAGATATTTCTTAATGAATGATTTAAGATTATCCGGGACTGTTGCGCTAAAGACCATCGTTTGATGTTGCGCTCTGATTTTATCCATCAAAGAATCAAGATCATCAATGGTACTCTTTTCAAGCATCATGTCCGCTTCATCAATAATAACGACTTTTGGTCGTTGGATCTGCAAAACATTCTCTTCAATAAACATTGCTTTCAAGCGACCCAAAGTGCCGATAACAATGTGACTCTTAAGTGCATCAGGATTGATCTTATCAGAACCTTTAGTGATCATCTTGACACTGAGTTTGCTATCTAAAGTCTTGAAAGGCTGAATCATCGCAAAGACTTGTTTTGCCAATTCTAAGGTTGGCACCAAAATCAAAGCTTGCGTTTCATTGAGTGAAGTATCGATGATATTAAATAATGGAAATAAATAGGCATGTGTTTTACCTGTTCCAGTTTTTGAAACGGCGATTAAATCTTTTCCTTCAATGGCCAAAGGAAAAACGCTTGATTGAACGTCTGTTGATTCATTAAATCCAAATAAGGTATTAAGTGTAGTTAAGGTATATTTCATAAGTCTCCCGCACCATTATAATGATTTTTAGGTTCAAATGCAAAATATGTTATAGTTTATTCATGAAAAACCGATTTAAAGTGATTGATCTGTATCCTAGAGGTTTCTGTAAAGGCGTTTTTAATGCCATAGAATTAGCTAAAGAAGCCAGATTAGCGTTTCCCCACGAAAAAATCAGTATTCTGGGTGAACTCGTGCACAACAGTGAAGTCTCTTCCGTTTTAAAATCACTGAACATTGTAACCATAAAAACAAACGATAAGAAAAGAATTGATTTATTAGATGAAATCGATGAAGGCATCATTATTTTTTCTGCACATGGAATCAGTCCCTTGGTCGAAGCTAAAGCACACGCTAAAGGATTAAAGATCATCAATGCTTCATGTGAAGATGTTTTAGTCACTCAAGATTTGATTAAAAGTTATTTACATCAAGGATATAATATCCTTTATATCGGTCAAAAAAAACATCCTGAGGCTGAAGCAATTCTAGAACTGGATTCAGACCGAGTGCAATTGGTTGAAACAGATAAGCCAATCCCTAGTTTAGAATCAGACAAAATATTTGTAACGAATCAAACAACAATGAGTATTTTTGACATTCATAATACGTTAAACTTGATCAAATCAATCTATCCAAATGCAGTTTTCAGCGATGAAACTTGTAGCGCGACACGATTAAGACAAGAAGCAATCTTAAAATGTTCAGATCGAATTGATGGCATCATCATTATTGGGGATAAAAATTCAAACAATACTAAAATGTTAAGCAAGATTGCTGCCAATCGATCAATTAAAACCATCCTTCAAATTCAAAAATTATCTGAACTGGATGAAACATGCTTGGATCATTGTAACGAAATCGCCATCACTGCTGGGGCTTCTACCCCAAAATTCATCATTGATGAAGTGGTGAATTATGTCAAAGCTTATGCCGAAGATCCTTCAGTCAATAAAAAGGATTTTCTAATCAAACCGTTTATCTAGAAGTTCTTCCATGAGACTCAATAAATGTAAGTGTTGTTTCGAATGCGGATGGGTAATTAAGATGTGATTTAATCGGCCCTTCTCATTTTCTAAGTATTGTCGATATACAGGATCTTTAAGATTTAAATATTGTCCAAAGTATGCTTCAGTTTGACTTAATTTATCGCATAATCCAGTAAATCGATAAGACTGGGCAATATAGAAAAAGCCATCCAAAATGATTTCTTCGCGGATCATACTAAACCCTAAATGATCAAAGGTTGATCTCAAAACGTTTATTTTAGTATTCGCTTGGGTTATAATTTGAGGCATCAACTTAAATCGATCAAGATCCTGTTGAACGATTTGAACAATTAGTTCTGCCCCCATGCCTGCAAGAACAGCACAGTCCGTCTGACTATGGACCGATTTTAATCCATCACTTAAAATCGTACTTACATTTTCAAAAACATTTGCTTCAGCAAATGTTTTTTGGGATTGTTTTAAGGGTCCGATTGCTAAATCACTGGCGATGACTTGTTTGGCTTTGTGGCTAATTAAAGCTTGAAGTGCTAAGTAACCATGATCAGATCCAATATCGACCAAGACATTACAGGGTTCTATAAGGTCGAGAATCATCGTTAATCGTTTAGAAAGCATTATACCTTATCCATAAAGTCTCTTAAGCGTTTAGAACGATTTGGATGTTTAAGTTTACGTAAAGCTTTTGCTTCGATCTGACGAATTCTTTCACGCGTGACATTAAATAATTTACCCACTTCTTCCAAAGTTCGGGTTCTGCCATCGATTAATCCAAATCGTAAGCGTAAAACTTTCTCTTCTCTTTCAGTTAATCCTTCAAGGACAGAGTTAATTTCATCCTTTAACAACTGATTGTTTGCATATTCATCTGGAGACATGGCATCTTTATCCTCAATGAAATCACCTAAATGACTATCATCTTCTTCACCAATTGGTGTTTCTAAAGATACCGGTTCCATTGCGATTTTTTTGATTTCTCTTACTTTATCAGAAGTTAAACGAGCCGTAGTTTCAACTTTATTGTTTTCTTCTATAATTTCACTGGATTCAATGTCAAATCCGTTCTTCATGAATTCTTTGATCTTATCGATGCCAATGTTGGCTGCCACTGCGATTTCTTCATCTGTAGGTTCACGATCATACATTTGTACTAAAGTTCTTTGAATGCGGGTTATCTTATTGATGGTTTCAACCATATGAACAGGAATTCGAATCGTTCTTGCTTGATCAGCAATCGCACGCGTAATGGCTTGACGAATCCACCAAGTTGCATAAGTCGAAAACTTAAAGCCTTTGGTATGATCGAATTTTTCAACTGCTTTAACAAGACCCATATTGCCTTCTTGTATTAAATCAAGAAAAAGCATACCTCTTCCAACATATTTTTTGGCGATGGAAACAACCAATCGCAAATTGGCTGAAATAAGCTCATCTTTAGCATAATCGCCAACCAATAGGATTTTCTTGATGTCTTTAATCTCAATCAATCGTTCAGGTAATTTAATAAAGACAGAATATAAGAAATATTTTGCTAAGAGATTATTTGGTAAGGCTTGATTGAAATCAGATTTGAGTGTTTGTTTGATGATATAAGTTTCTTCTTTGAAAAGAACTGCGAAATCTTCCATTTCTGTGATTTCAAGATAGTTGCTTAATGATTCGAAAGTATCAAATTGCTTCAAATCAACAAAGATATTCGTTAGTTGTTCATCTGTGAGTTTCGCATAGTTCTTTTTATAATGAGTCATCACTTGGGTAAGATAACTTTCTTGATTTTCAACAAAATAAGTCTCCAAATTAGAGATATCGGATTGAGACAAACTTAAGACGTTTTGATTTTTTTTATTTACACGAGGGATCGTTGTAAACGCCTCACGGTAAATGTCGTTGAGTGCAGCTAAAGCAACAACACCTTCAGCAATTTGTATGGCATAAACGTTTTCTAAAGGTGTGGTCAATAAGTCAACGCGACCAATTTCTTTTAGATATTGTTTTACAGGATCGTTGACCCTGTTTTGAGTTGTAGCATTATAGTTAAGATCACTTATGGTTTCTTCGATTTCTTCGCTTTCATCTAAATGTTCTTCTAAAGTATCAATTTCATCTTCGAGAATTGCACTGTCGATTTCTTTGTCTTCAACAATATCAGCATCTTCTGTAAGATGAATGCCAGATTTCAATAGATCATCTAAAAAAACAGAACTTTCTTCATCAGTAAGATTAAAATCTTCTAAGTCATTGGTGACTTCTTCATTAGTCAATATACCTTTTGTTTTATAAGTTTGTAATAAATGTGTCTTTAACTCTGAAATACTTGTGAATTTTCGCGACATTTTAGGCTCCTTTAATTTCTTTTCGTAAAGCTTGGCGCTCTTCTCTCAGCTGACCCATGGTCCTAAGATACCTTTGGTGCTCGTCTAAATCGAGTTCGTTTTTGATCAAATGTTTTATTTGATTTATTTTTTCATCCAACAGGCTGATCTTGACCTGAATCATAGCATCGTTAAGGGACACTTCATTGTAGTCTTTATAATAAATCTCATTCGCAGATAAATCGGTTAATAGTCTCAACATAGCAGAATCTTCAACACTGTTGATAAAGTCAGCAATAACGATTACATCGTTATTGCGATAATAATCTAAAATCAACAAGGCACAGGTATTATATAGAGAATTCGGTAGAAAGCCAAGTTTATCCTTGAATTCGACTGCCGCTCGGACACTTTTAAGCATCATTCCTAAGATTTCAAAATCTGCCCACTGCTTTATACTGTTAGAATTCAAGGCTTGTTTTTGAACGATAGAAGTTTTAGGCAGTATTATGCTTGGTTTTGTACTTAAGAGATTTAATTGATCAATCTCAAAACCGGTAACTTCACTGAGTTTGTGCAGTGTGTTGCTTTGATCAAAATCATCTTTTATGGTTGAAATCTCCGCCATCATGATCTTCGCAAATTCTTTTTTTTGTGAATAATTGTTCATATCAAATTTCTTTGAAAGATAAGAAAACACAAAATCAGCATAAGGCACCTTACTTTTAAGTAAAATACGAACTGCATCCAGTGATTTTTTTTGGGCAATCTCATCTGGATCTAAACCTGTATTGTTGATAACAACTTCTACATTGAGATGGAAAGTACTCAAAAGTTTTCCAATCTTATAGGATGCACTGAGCCCTGCCTCATCCCCATCATAACACAATAAGACGTTGGTAGAGGCTTGTTGAATCAGTCTAATTTGATCTGAAGAACACGCAGTACCCAGGGTGGCGACGACATTGAATACATCTGCACGATCAAATGCCAAGACATCCGTTACCCCCTCAACTAAGATGATTTGTTTCGATTTCTTACAAACAGATAAGGCGCGATGGTAATTATACAATAATTTGCCCTTCGTATACAAAGGTGTTTCTGAGGAATTGATGTATTTACTGACTTCATTGGGATTGAGCGTTCTTGCACTAAATCCCACCGGATTACCTTGGGCATCATGAATTGGAAAAAGGATCCGGTTGTAAAAAACATCGGCAGGACCATTATCATTTAACCTCGATACATTTGCACTGATACATTCTTGTAAAGTAAATCCTTTGGCTTGAAGAAAAATTGTTGTTTGTTGTTTATCTAAATTAATGCCAATTTCAAATTTCTTTATTTGATCTTCTTTAATACCACGCTTTGTTAAATAAGATTTAGCATCAATTGTATCGTTTGTATTCAACAAATACTGGGTATAATGAATCATCTCATTTAAAAGTTTGTGGTAACGTTGATGTTCTTGACTCATTTGTGGCAAATCAGAACTAAAAGATTCATTTAATGTGTAGTTTGCATAGTGGGCTACTTTGATGATTGCTTCGCTAAAACTTATTTTTTCATAGGCCATTACAAAATTAAAGACATTGCCCCCTTCTCCACAAACAAAACATTTATAAATTTGTTTATCGACTGAGATCGAAAGTGAAGGATCATGGTCATCATGAAAAGGACAAACTGCCGCAAAGTTTTTCCCTTTTTTAACCAAAGGTATGTAACGTTGGATAATGTCGGCAATGTCAGCTTTCTTACGTATCTCTGCGATGTCTTCCTGGCTGATTCGGCTCACAGTGCTCCTTTAAAAACTTACTTTATCCAAAAGATAGGCTTGCAAACTAGTAATCAAAATACGTTCTTGTTTCATGGAATCACGTTCTCGAATTGTTACCATAAGATCTACAGCTGTATCAAAATCAACTGTGATGCAAAATGGTGTACCGATCGCATCTTGTCTGCGATAACGTTTACCGATGGATCCCGCTTCATCATAATCGACCATGAAAAACGGGGCTAAAGCTGCTCTAATCGCCTCTGCTTGCTCAGATAACTGTTTACTTAGCGGTAATATCGCTGCCTTATAAGGTGCCAAAGCGGGATGAAAATGCAACACAACACGGGTATCATTTTCGAGTTGTTGTTCCTCATATGCATCATTTAAGAAAGTTAAAAACAAACGTTCAACACCAACTGCTGGTTCAACACAATAAGGAATATATTTTTCATTGGTGATTGGATCTAAATATTCCATCGAAACGCCGCTAAAATGTTCATGTTGAGACAAATCGTAATTGGTGCGATCTGCAATGCCCCAAATTTCATCAAAACCCCATGGAAACTTGTATTCGATGTCGCTGGTACCTGTTGAATAATGTGATAATTCGGCTGCTTCATGTTCACGAATTCTAAGATTTTCTGGTTTAACACCTAAATTAAGTAACCAATTGAAACAAGTGTCTTTCCAATAAGCATACCATTGAAGATCCTCCCCTGGTTTACAGAAAAATTCAAGTTCCATTTGTTCAAATTCTCGAGTACGAAAGATAAAGTTTCCTGGTGTGATTTCATTACGGAAAGATTTACCGATCTGACCGATCCCAAAAGGAATTTTCTTGCGCATGGTTCTTTGAACATTTTTGAAATTTACAAACATGCCTTGGGCAGTTTCTGGTCTTAAATAAATGACGCTTTTCGAATCTTCAACAACACCTTGAAAGGTTTTAAACATAAGATTGAATTGACGAATTTCGGTAAAATCATGCGCTCCACAATTTGGACAACCGATATGATTTTGCTTCATATAAGCTTCCATTTCTTCTTTTTTCATTGTCGATGCATTGATTGAACCTTGAGCAAAAGCATCGATCAGTTTATCTGCACGATGCCGTGTTTTGCATTGCTTACAATCCATCAAAGGATCACTAAAAGTCTTCAGATGACCAGAAGCTTCCCATACTTTAGGATTCATTAAAATGGCAGATTGGATTCCCACATTATATTTATTGGCTTGAATAAATTTCAACCACCAAGCTTTTTTAATGTTGTCTTTGAGTTCGATGCCCAAAGGACCAAAATCCCAAGTATTGGCCAAGCCACCATATATTTCCGAGCCTGAATAAACAAAACCCGACGTTTTTGCGTGATTGACAATGGTTTCAAATGGTACTGACATTGCTTTCTCCTTTATATCTAGTTTATTATAGACCATTTCTCTAAGAATACCCAGGATTTTAGAGAAATGTTAGTATGATATCGCATGAAATCATAAAGATAATCAATCAATTGTTTGTCCGGTGCTTGATAGTTTAAATAGCGGATAAAATTATCAGGTTTTACTTTATTAACGATTCTAAATGCATATAGAAACTCAGATGAATAGATCTGACTTTGAATCTCTTTTTGACATTTAATACAGATGAATCCACCTTCATCAATTGAAATACTATTGATCTGATTGTCACCACAGAGTGTGCATTCATCAATTTGAGGTTCAACACCCAACCAAATCAAAGCTGACACCAAAAAATAGGCAAGAACATGGGCATATTTATCACTTTTTTCAACTGTCGATAAACATTGAAGATAAATCTCATGGATTTCTTGAACCAAATGAGGATCATAATTGTCTTTTAATACCTGTTCAGTAAGTTCACTTATAATGCTCATAATTGTTTGTTTATCGATGTCTTCGCGAAGTGCGTGATGAGATTGAATCAAAGAGGCACTATGTAAAATTTGAAGACCACTGCCCTCTTTTTCATCATAGGTCAGACTGCTTTTAGAGAAAGGCAGACATGCAGCCATATTCTTACTTTCACTTTTCAAAATTCCTTTTGCGATAAAAGTGACGAGTCCTTTTTCCAAACTAAAGGTCTTGATTAATCCATCATTTTCTTTATAGTCATTTTGATTAAGAACAATCACTTCCAACGTATCATTCATTATAATTGGATCCTGTGTTTTGTTTATTGATCGCATTAAGTTTTTGCGTCGAATTACGCCAGTTCTTTTCTACTTTTACGATTAAATCTAAGTAAATATTTTTCTTTAATCTTTTTTCGAGAATTTCACGTGCACCTATGCCGATGGCCTTAATCTTTTGACCTTGTTTTCCAATAATAATTGATTTCTGAGAATCTCTTTCGACTAAAATACTGGCTTGAATCAAAATAGCTTGTTTATCTTCTTTGAAATTATCAATCAGAATCGCTACAGAATGAGGTATTTCTTCACTGGTCGAGATGAGAATTTGCTCCCGAATAATTTCAGTAATGAAAAATTGTTCTGGATATTCTGTGATCATTTCGATTGGATAAAGCGGTTCACCTTCAGGTAAGTAACTGGCAGTTACTTTTAATAACGTGTCAATATTATCATCATTGATGGCACTGACCGGAATGATTTCATCAAAGAGATTGGTTTGGCTGAGTTTGGTTAAAGTTACGATCATCTGTTCTTTTGTTAATAGATCAATTTTATTAAAAATTAAGAAAAGTGGAATCTTTTCACGCTTAATCAAATCTAAAACAAATTGATCGCCTTGTCCAAAAGGTTTGGTCGCATCAAGCAAAAAGTAGACAACATCAACCCCATCCATTGCGGATACGGCCGTTTTATTGAGTTGTTTGCCCAATTCATGTAAGGGTTTATGAATACCTGGTGTATCGATGAAAATGATTTGAGTGGCTTCCGTCGACAAGATTGCTTTGATGCTGTTGCGGGTTGTTTGTGCCTTATCAGAAACAATAGAGATCTTATCTTTCATAATTTGATTTAATAAGGTACTCTTACCAGCATTGGGTCGACCGATTAAGGCGACAAATCCAACGTTCATTAAAGATCTTCTTGCGTAAAACGCATTGGTAAAAGGTCCACAATCGTTTTAGTTAAGGTTTCTTTACCGTTGGACAGTAGGATTGGAGTATCTTCACTGATCAATTCCGATAAAACTTGACGGCAGATTCCGCATGGAGCACCAATGCGATGACCATCCGTGACAATGGCGATGGCTTCAATATCTGCTTTACGATAACCGTGCGAATAGGCAGCAAAAATTGCACTTCTTTCGCCGCAATTGGTTGCCCCATAAGAAGCATTTTCAATGTTGGCACCGATAAAATGGTGACCATCTTTGGTTAAAACGCAAGCCCCAACATGGTAATTTGAATATGGCGCATACGCATTATCCATGGCTTTAAAGGCCAATTTTAATAATTCTTCGTGATTCATAGCATCCTCCTAGATGTGATTAAATAAAAACATAATCCCAACGATTAAAGCAATAAGTGCACTGAGGCCAACCGATGCAGCCCCTAAATCTTTCGCAAGCTTCGCTTCTGGTGAAAACTTGGGTTCTAAATGATCAATCATCGATTCAACAGCACTGTTCAAATATTCAAAACTTAAAACTAAACCGATACAAATCATCAAGATACTGGTCTCAATAACTGTGAATTGAAAGATTAAAGCAACTGATAAGGCAATCGCTGCAAAAACAAATTGCAATTGAATGCTGAAATCATGAAGAATTCCATCGAATAAACCTGAAAACGCATAATAGAATTTTTTATAAATCCGAATCAAAGGTTTATCTGGGCGCGATGTCATTGAGCAACTCCTTTTGTAAGTCAAACATTACTTTTTCATCGGATGGGTTTTGATGATCGTAGCCCAGGAGATGTAATAAACCATGCGTGATTAGAAATAGATATTCACGCTCAACACTGTGTCCATAATCTTTGGCTTGTTTTTCTACATAATCTAAATTGATAAATATATCACCAATCTCATCTGAAAATTCATTAAAAGTGTCATGATCATCGTTATAGGCAAAACTAATGACGTCTGTGGGTCGATCGATGTTTCGAAAGTCACGATTAATCTGTTGAATAGATGTACTGTCCGTTAAAACAATTGAATATGTGAATCGTGTTGGTATGGTGAGTAGCAAGGTTGCTTTACGATTAATTTGAGTAATTTTAGATCGCAAAGTTTGATGGCTTTTGTTTTTGGTTTGATTAACAATGGTTGTTTTCACTGTCTAATTATACCATAGTCCACTCAACAGTCATTTTCCCTTTTTAACAAATATCACTGATTTTTTGTTTCGATTTTGATAAACTATTGAGCGGAGGGTTGAAATGATAAATATACTTTCGGTTACGCCAGTTTTGACTTGGGGAGATATTGAATATCTCGCTATTTTGGGTGGTCTTGGTCTTTTCTTATATGGTATAAAATTATTGGGCGATGGTTTAAAATCGCTTGCAGGAGAAAAATTACGTGATTTAATCGATAAATATACTTCAAAAGCGTGGATGGGGCTCATTATTGGTGCTTTTGTTACCGTCATTATTCAATCCAGTTCAGCAACAACTGCCATTACCATCGGTTTCGTTAGAGCCGGTTTAATGCGTTTAGAACAAACTGTTGGAATCATCTTTGGGGCCAATATTGGAACCACGGTTACCTCGTTTTTAATTGGAATCAAAGTAGAACGTTATGCCTTGTTCTTCGTCTTTGTGGGCGCCCTATTCATCTTGTTTGGAAAACGGCGTAAATTCACCTATTGGGGAGAAATATCATTGGGTTTTGGGATTCTGTTTTATGGATTGATGTTGATGGGGGATGCACTAAAGGATTTAAAATATATCAATGACTTCCATAATCTAGCCATTGAATTGGCTGCAAATCCACTTGAATCTGTTTTTGGTGGCATCTTGATGACGGGTATCATTCAATCTTCGAGTGCTTCCATTGGGATCATTCAAAAGCTGTATGATGCACAAGCCATTGGCTTCACCGCGGTTTTACCTTTTATTTTCGGGGCTAATATTGGGACGACTGTTACCGCTGCCTTAGCTGCAATGGGTGGCTCGCTCGCTTCGCGACGGGCTGCTGGAATTCACACTATGTTTAATGTGATGGTTTCTATTATCGGGCTCTTATTATTGAATCCCTATGTTCACTTAATAGATTTTATAACCAATGCTTTACATCTGGAACCCATGATGCAAGTTTCAGTTGCTCATATCATCTTTAATCTTATGGGTGCTTTGATTTTCTACCCCTTTATTAAATATATGGTTTTAATCATTAAAAAAGTAATCCGAGGTGATGAAAAAGAACGTATTGAAGTCAATACCAACGAATTTGATGTTAAATTGGCTCACTCTTTCCCTTCTGGAGCATTAGCAATCTCTAAAAAAGCCACTTTAAAGATGGGTGAATTGGCATCAGAAATTATGATAACGACTCGTCACTATTTTAATAAGGAACAAAAAGTGAATTTGGATTCGATTAAACAACTAGAAGATGTCATTAATAACATTGATACAAAAATTACTGATTACCTCTTGATGATATCCAAAGAAACTCTAGGTGAAAAAGACATCGATGCGAATTCAATAAATCTTCAAATCGTTAAAAACTTAGAAAGAATTGGCGACTTAGCGATGAATCTTGGCGAATTTTACGATTTGGTTTTTGATGCCCGGGAGAATTTCTCTGAAGATGCTAAAGTAGATGTCAACGGAATGTATGACACGATCGAACATATGTTAAATCGTTCGATGCGAATCTATGCTGAAAACGACTTTAGTCTTTCAAACTCGGTTGAAGAAGATGAAAGTTATATCGACTTATTAGAATTCAAAGCCAGAGAACGTCACTTTAATCGGATGCGTAAAGAAACATGCACAACTGCAGTGGGGAGTAGTGTGTTCGTCGATATTTTAGGGACGCTTGAACGGATTGCTGATCATGCTCAAAACATCGCACATTCGGCTGTATCTGTTCGATCTGAACATGAAGTAAAATCTGTTGAAAGGATAGAAGCAGAAGATTAGTTATGCCAAAAACCTCTGTTGTTTCAGAGGTTTTTTTAACTCATTTTATTAGGCACATAAACTTTATTGAATCTACTTTTTTGAATAAGCTTCAATCACGACTTGAACCAAAGGGTTTCTAACGATATCGACAGGTGTAAGTTCGATAAATCCAATGTCTTTCTTACCCTTCAATAACTTTAAGGCTTGAATGAATCCAGATTCTTGTTTAAGGTCAATTTGAGTTGTGTCTCCATTGATGATGATTTTAGTTCTAAAGCCCATTCTGGTTAAAACCATCAACATCTGGTTTTTGGTTGTATTCTGTGCTTCATCTAAAATCACAAAAGCATCCTCAAACGTACGACCCCGCATATACGCCATAGGCGCGATTTCAATGATGCCTTTCTCTATGTACTTTTGAACTGTTTCGGTGCCCAACAGGTCATTTAAACCATCATAGAGCGGTCTTAAGTAAGGCTCAACTTTTTCTTTGAGATCACCAGGTAAAAAACCCAAGGACTCACCCGCTTCTACGACTGGTCGGGTTAAAACAATCTTTTTAATATCGCCTTTTTTTAGTAAATCAATTGCATAAACAACCGATAAATACGTTTTACCTGTACCTGCAGGACCCGAAACAAAGACCATATCAAATGTTGCCATGGTATCCATCAATTTTTGTTGACCTAAGGTTTTAATATAGATTGGTTTATTAAAGACTGTTCTCCCGATGATCCGGCTGTTTAATTTAAAGAACGACTCCTCAGTATTGTTAATGACACAATGAGAGAGATAAATAATATCTCGTTCATCTGGTACCTTACCCATTTTAATCCATTGAATTAAACCATTTAAGGTTCTTTCGAGATTTGACACAAGCGTTTCCTCTTGTGTATCAAAGATTAAAGTGTTTTCTCTTAAAACGAATTCAACATTAAAAACTTGTTTGATCAGTTTCAGATTCTCATCTTGTTTACCACATAAGGTTTGAAATTCTTCAAGCGTATACGGATTTAAAGGTCGACTATTTTTATGGATCAACGGATTTCCTCAACAATCTTATACTTCTATTATAAATAAAAAAGAAGCCAGTGGCTTCTTATTTTTTACGGCTTGCTTTTCGAGCAGCTAAAGATTTGAGTTTGCGTTTTACACCCGGTTTAACATAATATTCTCTTTTGCGTGTTTCCGCGATGGTACCGTTACGAGAGACACTTCTTTTAAAGCGGCGTAGTGCATCATCAAGATTCTCATTATCTTTTAAGACTATACGTGGCATTTACATCCCTCCTTTCGGCACGTTTACAATTATAACCAATGTATTTGATTAAATCAAGTTTAATAAGTAGTTTTCATCTCTGTTTGGGTCATTAATGCGACACCGCCTGAAGTACCAATTCGATCCGCACCAGCTTTAATCATTGCATTAACATCTTCTAAGGTGCGAACACCGCCAGCTGCTTTGACCAAGGCTTTGCCTTTAACAGCTTCTTTCATCAATATAACATCAGGGATGGTAGCCCCTGCAGTAGAAAATCCTGTTGAGGTTTTGACGAAATGAGCTTTGGCTTTAACGGCCAATTGACAAGCAATGATTTTTTCTTCATCGCTCAGTAAGCAGGTTTCAATGATGACTTTCACAGTCAAACCCCCTGTGGCATTCACCACTGCTGCGATGTCTTCTTCAACAGTGTCATACTCTTTATCTTTTAATGCACCAACATTGATGACCATATCAAATTCCTCTGCACCTTCAAACATGGCCAAGTGTGCTTCAAAAGCTTTGGTTTCAGTACTTGTGGCGCCCAATGGAAATCCAATCACAACGCAAACCTTGACTTTACTGCCGATTAGGGCTGCCTTACAAGTCTTAACCCAAAAAGGATTGACACAAACAGAAGCAAATTGATATTGTTTCGCCTCCTCACAAAGTTTTAAGATTTGTTCCTTTGTTGCATTTTGTTTTAATAAGGTATGATCGATGTACGTGTTAATCATGAATATTCTCCTTTTCCTCTTGGATTGATTTTATTATCTGTTCAGAAGCGATCACATCGCTGACCCAAGGTACTTTACCATTCTCACGATAAATGTGCTCTTCATTGCCTTTGCCCAAGAGCAAGACAGTGTCATCTGAATTCGCCAATTCAATGGCTTGACGAATGGCTAAATAACGATCGAGGATGATAATATGCCTCGTATTTTTTATCCCAGCAGCAATCTGTTCAAGTATCTGAAGCGAATTTTCAGTTCGAGGATCTTCCTCAGTGATAATAATATTGCTGCAGTATCGATCTGCAATCGCCCCTAAAATGGGTCTTTTCTTTGTATCTCTTAAACCCATGGCACCAATAACCGCTATAATCTTATGATCCTTTGGTGTAATAATGGTTGCATAATCAAAAACTTTTTCAAATGCATCCGGCGTATGCGCATAATCAACAATTAATTTAAAATTTTGATTCATTCTCACATGTTGAAGTCGACCATGGACTTGCGGTAACGTTTTAGCACATTCGAGTATATTGGTAATTCGCATCCCATTTAAGTGACAAGTGGCAACAGCCGCCAATAAGTTATGTACATTAAATATACCGAGTAAATTTGTCTCTACTGGATAAATTTTATCTTGTACAATCAAATCAAAAACAGTACCATCATGTTTAAAAATGATATTAGATGCTTTATAATCTGCTTCAGCATAGACAGCATATGTTTTTTTCTTACAGTTTAATTCATTATTCAAACGAATTCCATAAGAATCATCGACATTTAAAACAGCATATCCATCATTGCTAAGTAATGAAAATATTTGTTTTTTAGCTTGATAATAATTTTCCATGTTGCCATGATAATCAAGATGATCGTGCGTAAGATTTGTAAAAATTGCTGTTTTAAGTTTTAAGGCATCTACCCGATGTTGTTCTAAACCTTGGCTTGATATTTCAACAGCGACAGCCTTCATTTTAGCTTTATTCATTTTGCTTAATGCTTCATGTAATTGAATGATTTCCGGCGTTGTAAAATCGGGTTTTTCTGAAACATTGCCATATTCTAAACCAATGGTTCCGATGTACCCACAATTGAGGTAACTTGAATAAATTGCTTTGATTACTTTGGCAATGGTTGTCTTCCCATTGGTACCAGTTATCCCAAAGAGCTTAAGTTTGTCAGAGGGATATTCATAAAATATCACAGCAGCTTTGTTGAGTGAAGTATACACATCGTCAACCTTAATGTATTCGATGAAAGGAACAAAATGCGTTAAATCATCACTATAAACAACAGCAATAGCACCGTTTTTAACGGCTTCATTGATATGGAGATGACCATCATTCTTCATTCCTTTTAAGCAGAAAAAAAGTGAGTTTTTTAAAAGAATTCTCGAATCTGACATCAAGCCTTCGATTTCAATTGGTTTTGCATTTTTAAACAAGTTGTTGAGTTTCATCGTATTTTCGCAATCAAGGTATCGTAAGTAGCATCAACGATAACACATTCTATTATAGCATGCTCAAAGAAATCGACATCTTGAATCAATACAAAATCATAGGCATCGCTGAATCCATAAACACCTCGTTCATCTTTTCCTTCCAATAAAACGGAAACTTTTGTTCCAATCCGTTTTTTTAAGTAACTTGCATATAGTTCTTTTGATAGTTCTGTCAAATGATGAACTCTTTCTTTTTTAATGGTCTCATTATTTAATTGAATATAATGTTCAGCTTTAGTAAATTGACGAACTGAAAATGGGAAAACATGCAAGAATGAAAAGTTAAGATCTTTGATGAATTGAATTGAATTATCAAACATAGTTTGGGTTTCATTACTGAAACCAGCAATAATATCGGTACTGATGCTGATCACAGGGATTGCTTCGCGAATGCTTTTTATCCGCGCTTTGAATAATGCGGTTGTATAAGGTCGATTCATTTGTTTTAAAACTTCATCGTCACCCGATTGTAAAGAAATATGTAAATGCTTGGTCATTCGATCTGATTCCTTGATGACTTGGATGAGTCGATCATCGATTTCATTGATGTCTATTGAAGATAATCTAACACGTTCGATCTTTGTTTCGCTTAGAATACGGATGAGAAGATCGGTTAAAGTACTTTGTATGTCACTTCCATATTTGCCAGTATGAATCCCTGCCAAAACGATTTCACGATGTTCTTTTTCAAGTTGATGAACGATGGCAATCACTTCATCTGGAGCTAGCGAGCGTTCTCTTCCTCTTGTATAAGGAATGATACAATAGGAACAGAATTGATTACAACCATCTTGAATCTTTAAAAATGCTCTTGTTTTATTTTTGAAATTTGTGATTGGAATGTTTTCATAAGTTTTGGATAAAGTATAGTTGATCTCAATATTTTCATCTATCGTTTCTATCAATTCGCCAAATTGAGCTTTATTACTGCTGCCAATTAAAAGATCAATGTCGTACAAAGATTTTAGTTCTTCATGATTGCTTTGGACATAACATCCAATCACAACCAATTTAGCTGAAGGATTATGTCTTTTGGCTTGATTAATCTTTTGCCGACTCTTAAAACTCGCTTGGTTTGTAACAGTACAGGTATTGATGACAATAAGATCACTGTCCTCAAAGTTTCCTACTTCTTCAAAGCCTTTTTGATTCAAAATCTCGCGATAAAACTCCGATTCGTAGGCATTCACTTTACAACCGAGGGTTATGATAGAAAAAGTCTTCATTTTGATTTAATATTCATTCTAAGTAAAGCTTTTCGAACTTTATCTGTTATCAATTGGGAATCAAGTAAAGCGTCAATGAGGTCATTTTTTTGTCGTGATACTAACAAATCCATTAATTGAATGAATTTTTTGTGATCACTCGTTTGATAAAGATAATCAGGACGCAAAGCAATCTTTTTTAGATCTAAAACACCCTGAACTTCTTTGATTAGATAAATCGTTTTAAGGGGATCGTAATAAAACAAAACTTGATGCTCGCTAAAATCAATTCTTTTGATGTCAATGAATTCAGAGCGATAAGGATATATTCCATAAGTACTTGTTGGAATCATACGTTTTTTAAAATCTTTATAGAGATTAAAATATTGATCCAAATCAAAAATATTCATTTCTTTGTCATAAAGCGTATTTAAAAGTTCATCAAAAAATGCGATCCAAATTTTTTTACCTTTTTCACTTTGAAAAGACCGACATCTGTTTTTTGTCTCATCCAGTTTTAGGTTAATCAGTTTATTTTTTTCTTGATAACTCAAAGCTGGCCAAAGGTCTGTTAATTCTTTCCTTTCACGCTCATATGTTTCCTCAAACAATTTTTTATTTTTAAAAGATTCAATTATAATGGCCGCGTTAAAAAAATCCAATTCAGTTTTTATATTAATTTTAATGTCTTGGGCATCTTTCGCTGATTTCTTATAAAAGCCAATAAGAAATTGCGTCGGTTTATATTTAAAGACATTCAAGGCGCTTTGATTGATGACCTTTTCAATTTTTTTCATAATCCTAAGACACAATCGATGGTGTTGATTGCCACTATGGCCGCAGTTTCCGCTCGATAGATTCGAGGTCCTAAACTGACCCGCATAAATCCGATTGCTTCCAAATTATCCATTTCTTTCGTCGAGATGCCACCTTCAGGACCAATGACGATTGAAATAGAATGACATTGTTTTAACTGTGCTTTTAGGAGATGGCTTGGGTTTTCACCCTCATAGGCGACAAAGTTTAGTTCGCTTTTATATGAATCGATTTCTTTAAGTTGGATGGGTTCTATGAGTTCTGGAATGCTCAGACGGTGACATTGTTCAGCTGCTTCCTTTAAAATTAAACGATATCGTTGTAGTTTGTTAGAATGATCATCCCATTTAACGACATTACGCTCCATGATTAAAGGAACAATCCGATGAACACCCAATTCAGTTGCTTTTTGTAAAACCAATTCAAACTTTTCTTTTCGAATTAAAGCGACCATTAAAGTTACTTCTCTTTGAAGTGTTGTCGTGATTTGATGTTGATCGATCACTGCGAATAATGTTCCATTTTCACCCTCAAGATGAGCCAATGCCATAACATGCGTATTGGACAATAAAATACTTTCACCGTGATGAAGTTTTAGAACTTTATGAATCTGATGTGCAAGCGCTTGATCAAATGCTACTTTAGTATTCAATTCAAGCGAAGCATCGACAAAAAATTGGTGCATTATTCTGTCTTCCCTTCATTGGCCAACATTTTAAGTTGTTTGACCTCATACGGCTTCAATACGCGATATTCTCCAGGGTTAAGGTCATTGACTTCTATGAAGCCAAAACGTGCTCTATGGAGCCTTAAAACAGTCAATCCAAAGGATTCAATCATTCTTTTGATTTGTCTATTCTTTCCTTCGATTAAAGTAATCTTAAAGTCAGTCTCATGTTTCCCATGATTCTTATAACTAATGATGACTTTGGCAGGTAAAGTCATCACCCCATCCAGTTCAATTCCCTCTTCTAAAGCTTTAATTTGAGCGATGGATAAAATACCATTAACTTTAACTTCATAGAGTTTCTTTAAATGATATCGAGGATGCGTCAGTTCATTTGAGAAATCACCATCATTGGTTAAAATTAAAACGCCAGTACTGTCATAATCGAGTCGACCGACAGGATATATCCGTTCGGAGGCATCAATAAGGTCTGTTACCGTTACTCTACCGCGATCATCACTGACAGAACTTAAAACTTTTTGTGGCTTATTGAGTAAATAATAGACTTTATTTTCGCCAGAGACTGTCTTTCCTTCGTAAGTGACGACATTTCCTTTTTTAACGATAAAGCCCATTTCAGTGATGGTTGTCCCGTCAACTTGAACTTTACCTGCTTTGATGAGTTCTTCTGCTTTGCGTCGAGATGAAATCCCTGCTTTGGCTAATATTTTTTGAAGTCTTTCCATTTATTCGAACAATTGGCTTTCTTCACTACTATCTTCATAATTGGGAAGATTTGGCAGTTCATCCAAACTCATCAATTTGAAAAGATCCAAAAATGAATCGGTCACGGCATATAAAATTGGTTTCCCAACACTGGCAGAACGTCCACTTTCGACAATCAAATCCATGGCAGCAAGTTTCTTAAGCATCAATTCACAACCTACCCCACGAATCTCTTCAATTTCTATTCGCGTAATGGGTTGTTTATAGGCGATTATGGCAAGTGTTTCTAAAGCAGACTGAGATAATTGTCTGGTCTTGGATAACGTAAGAATACGTTCGATATAAGCTCGAATAAAAGGTTTTGTGATGAATTTATATTTGTCACTGAAAACAACGAGTTCCATTCCTCGATCATCATGACGATAATGATTCATCAATTCATCCAAAAGGATCTTGGTTAAATCACTTGGATAATCGATGGCTAAAGACAATTGTTCTAAAGTTACCCCATCTTCGCCAAAAATAAAGATGATGCCTTCTAAAATAGATTTATTCGGATTTTCCATACTTATCTCCCAATTTCAATAAGATTTGTTGATCTGTGACCGATTCAATGCTTAAGATGCCTTTTCTGATGAGTTCTAAAACAGCCAGAAAACTAACGATAAATAAATTTAATGTTTCGGCATCTTGAATAAAGTCTTCAAAATCATAAATGAATTTATCTTTCGTGATCATGATTAACAAGGCGCTTAATCGATCTTCAAGCGATATTTCACTTTTCGTGAATTGAACCTGTGAAGGATGCGACAAATGAAAACGAGCGATACATTTCTCCATGGCTTTGATGAGTTCATAAACATCGGATTCATAATAATGATATTTATCCTCAAATTCATTAAGATATAAACTGTCGGCTGGTTTATCCATTTGAAGTTGTCGTTCACTGTAGCGTGTTTGCAGGTTCTGAGAAATGTCTTTAAATTTCTGATATTCAATCAAACGACGGACCAATTCATCTTTGGTGTCCTTTTCATAGTCGGCAACATCCAGACCAGCATCATCAACAGGTAAGCACTTCTTGGATTTGTATTCGATCAACGAGGCTAATTCTACCAGAAATTCACTTGCGATTTCAAGTTGTGTTTCTTCAAGATCATGGATATATTGAATGTATTGATCGATTAATACATCGACTTCTAAGTTAAAAAGATCTAGTTTCTTCTCCTTAATTAAATGTAACATCAAATCGAGTGGACCTTCAAATTGGTCCAAATTAACCTGAAAACGCACCATGTCTTTGATCACTTTAAAGTTGATCAAAGATCAAAGGTAGTATTTCAACCGAGTGTTCGCTTAAAATGAAAGCGGCTTTAAAATCTGTGATCCAACCTTCACTTAAAGGAGAATCATGATAGATTGTGGCTAAAATATCACCAATTTGAACCAAATCGCCTGTTTTACGATTTAAGATGAAACCAACTGCTGGATTAATTTTATCTTCTTTGGTGGCTCTTCCTGCCCCTAAGATCATGGCTAAATGACCCAATTGAGTCGTATGCATGGATGAGACAAAACCTTTACGATCCGAAACTAAATCAGTCTTGAATTTTGCATCAGGTAAGGTTTCAGGATGGATGATTTGATTTGAGTCTCCGCCTTGGGCTTTAACCATATCAATCAATTTTTGTAGCGCTTTTCCATTGTGCAACTGACGCATAAGCGCTTCTTCAGCCAACGTGATCTCTGTAAATATTTGGGCTTGAAGCAACATCACGGCACCTGCTTTGATGCATAATTCAGTGAGATCTTTAGGTCCATGCCCACTTAAAGTCGCAATGGCTTCTTTAACTTCCAAGGCATTACCAACTGCATTACCTAAAGGTACATTCATGTCTGTAATTAAAGCCTTAACATTTCGATTCATCATTGTGCCAATATCGATCATTGCTTTGGCTAAAATTTTTGCCTGATCAGGTGTATTCATAAAAGCGCCATCGCCATATTTAACATCTAAAAGTATTGTATCCGCCCCAGAGGCAAGTTTTTTAGACATGATCGATGATGCAATTAAGGCAATAGAAGGTACAGTCCCTGTCACATCTCTTAAAGCATAAAGTTTTTTGTCCGCAGGGACTAGATTGCCACTTTGTCCTACAATGGCCAATCCGACTTCTTCAACTTGTTTGATAAAGTCTTTTGTCGAAATGGCGACATTGAAACCTTGAATGGATTCCAATTTGTCGATTGTTCCCCCAGTATGACCTAATCCTCGACCACTCATTTTGGCAACTTTCGCACCTAAAGAAGCAACAAGAGGTCCTAAAACCAGGGAGGTCTTATCACCAACACCACCTGTACTGTGTTTATCGACTTTGATGCCTTGGATGCTAGAAAGATCCAAAACATCCCCACTGTGCATCATCGCCAATGTAAGATCAGCAGTTTCTTTAGCACTCATACCTTTAAAAAGAATTGCCATTAAAAGTGCGGATACTTGATAATCCGGAACTGTTCCATCTACAAATCCCTCAACCCAAAACTTGATCTCTTCGTGAGTTAATTCATTCCCTTCTCTCTTTGATTCTATGATTTCTAAGAATCTCATCATTTGTCTCCTTGTTTGATTTCGTTATTTATACGAGTTTTAATCTCTTCGATTGTTGTGCGTGCTCCTAAACTTCCATATTCCTCATAATGTAATGGTGTACAATACGATATCTTTATTTTATGGAACCCCAATTTCATCATGGATTTAGCATTTGAAATAGCGACTGGAATGATGGCTGTTTTAGTCAAAAAAGCGGCATCCAATATTGAAGAATCAACTTCATTTCCAATAAGATCATCAACGTATAAATGAAAATTTCTATGTTTACTAAGTTCCTGGCTCATAAAGATCAAATCATCTTGTTGCGAAACAGCGGTGTATCGAATCGACTCAATCATTTTTAGAAATGGTGTCATGTAAGGTAATTTTTCAAAGATTGGAATAAAAAAACTGAAAGTGAGTGGATTAGCCGCTAGGATGAAGAGCCCATCATACTTAGACGGATGATTAGAAATGAATGTATAGCCGTCTTCTAAAGGGATCAGATTCGTATTTTCTATTTCTAAACGAACGGATGCACTCCGCAAGATGTAGTTTGCCCATATCTTTGTAATTTGAAGTTTACCTTCTAAATTCGACTTTCTTAAGTGCAATCGCGTAAAAAACATTGTTGGAAGCACAAAGATAAGTTTTAAGAAAACAATGAAACGTTTCAAAGTAATCGCCTCGCGTATTTAACTTGGATGAAATCCTCAAATTCTATTTCAGCACTTTTATAAAAATTTTTGTGTTCAAAACTTGGAAAGAAAGTATCACAAAGATAAGACCCTTTAACTTTAGAAACAATTAATTCATCTACGTAATCAAGGGCAAGTTGGTAAAGACTGGCTCCCCCTATCACAAAAACAAGGTCTTCGGAATTTTGTTTTGATTTAAGAAATTCAAGGGGATCATGAATTAAGATAATATTGTCGTATGGAAGTCCTTGCTGATTCGTCAATACGTAATTGACTCTTCCACTTAAAGCTTTTCCGATACTATCTAACGTCTTACGACCCATGAATACACTGTGTCCTTGGGTGATTCTTTTAAATTCTTTAAGATCTTCTTTAATCGTCCAAGGTAACTTATTTTGATAGCCAATGCCGAATTGTTCATCCATCGCAACGATAATTTTTAGCATCAGACACTGACCTTCGCTGGAATTAATGGATCTGGATCATAGTTTAATAGTTCAATGTCTTCATACTTAAAATCCAAAATGTTTTTGATGTTTGGATTGAGCTTTAAGGTTGGTAAAGTTTTTGGTGACCTAGAAAGTTGTATCTGAACTTGCTCGAGGTGATCTAAATAGATATGTACATCCCCCATGGTATGTATAAAATCCTTAGCTTCATACCCGCAGACTTGAGCAATCATATGCGTGAACAAGGCATAAGATGCGATGTTGAAAGGTACGCCTAAAAAAACATCTGCACTCCTTTGATAAAGTTGACAAGAGAGATATTTTCGATCTGCGGAAACATAAAATTGCATCAACATGTGACAAGGCGGTAAAGCCATATCGGTCAATTCTGCCGGGTTCCATGCGCTGATGATGTGTCTGCGAGAAAACGGATTATTTTTTAATTGTTCAATCAAAACAGACAATTGATCAACCCCATTAAAATTACGCCATTGTTTACCATAAACAGGACCTAAATTTCCGTATTTTAACGCAAATGTTTCATCTTGCTTGATTTTCAAAATAAAATCATCCATCGTTTCACCTTGATATGCCTTGGATTTACGATATTTAGCATATGGCCAATCATTCCAAATGCGAACCCCATTAATTACCAAAGGTCGGATGTTGGTGTTGCCTGAAATAAACCACAACAATTCATAAACAACAGATTTGAAATGTAATTTTTTAGTGGTTAAAAGTGGAAACCCTTCTCGTAAATCAACTCTGAATTGATACCCAAACTCAGAAATCGTTCCAGTTGAAGTCCGATCTTGCCGCTGTTCACCATGATCTAAAATATGTTGTAAAAGTGTTTGATACGCTTGCATAATAACCTCTCAACCATTATACAACAAAAAATCAAATAAAAAGAAACGCGTACGTTTCTATTTGGTCGTTAAGAATGAGACCTTTTCAGCAATAACTTCACAAGCATAAAATGGTTTGTTTTCTTTGGTATCAAAGTTATTGGCTTGTAAACGACCTTTGATTCCAACCAATGAACCAATGGCACATTGTTCCATGGCACTTTCAGCTATGCCTCTCCATAAGGTACATTGAATTTGATCCGTTTCATATTCTCCTTGAGAATTTTTGAAATTTCGATCAAC
>JBBQOY010000006.1:0-26037 GCA_038331365.1 Erysipelotrichales bacterium
TTCGGTATGAAAGTAGCTCAAAACTTCAAAGCCAATCGTATCGTTGAGATTCTCAGTGCTGCGAAAGACAAAGTTGAACCTGCCTTAAAAGAAACCATTGAAAAATACTTAGCTGTTAAAGGCAAACGTGAAGAAGAACGCATAATTGTTAAACAACTGGTCAAAGAAGTTAAGGCCAGTAAGACTGAAGCAGTGAAAGATGTTCTCCCTTACGAACGTGATTTGGTTTCTAATTCTGTCTGGATCATCGGTGGCGATGGTTGGGCGTATGATATTGGATACGGCGGTCTCGACCATGTGTTGGCCAATGATCTTAATGTCAATGTCTTGATCTTAGATACGGAAGTTTACTCCAATACAGGCGGTCAATCTTCTAAATCTTCTCAAGCGGCTTCCATTGCGAAGTTCACAGCAGATGGTAAGAAGATTGCTAAGAAGGATATCGGTCAAATCGCAATGACTTATGGACATGTGTATGTTGCCTCCATCTCGATGGGCGCAAATCGTGTTCAAACGATTAAAGCCATGAAAGAAGCCGAAGCTTATAATGGGCCTTCATTGATCATTGCTTATGCCCCATGTATCGAACATGGCATCAAGGGCGGTCTGTCTAATCATCAGTCAACTCAGAAGAAAGCCGTTGAAGCGGGTTATGTGGTCTTGTATCGTTTCAATCCAAATGCTGAACCAGGTAAAGAATTAACCATTGATTCAAAGGAACCTGATTTCACAAAATTCCATGACTTCATCATGAATGAAACACGGTTCAATATGTTGGAAAACATCAATCCGGATCATGCCGTCGAACTTTTGAATAAGAGTATGCTGGATGCTGAAAAGCGTTATGCAAGATTGGTTAAATTGTCTAAATAATCAATAAAAGTGCCGAATCCTCGGCACTTTTGTTTCTTATGCTTTTCTAAAGGAAACGGCATGGCTGCTTGTGATATAATAAACACACCTAGAATAGGAGTCATTATGAAAGTTTGTCTCTATTTTGAATCAGAAAAACTCATTCAAACCTCAGGGATCGGGCGTGCTCAATCCCATCAAAAGAAAGCCTTAGAAAGCGTTGGTATATCGTATACGAGTGATCCTTCGGAACCTTATGATATTCTGCATATCAATACCTTAGGGATGTCTTCAGCACCTGTGATCATCAAAGCGCATTTAGAAGGTAAACCTGTAATCTATCATGCCCATTCAACCGAAGAAGACTTTAAAAATTCTTTTGTCTTGTCAAATCAAATTGCACCTTTTTTCAAGATCCATATCGTGACGCTTTATTCTATGGCTGAATTGCTAATCACACCGACACCTTACGCCCAAAGTCTATTGGAGGGCTACGGGATTAATAAACCGATTCATGCCATCTCCAATGGGATCGAAATCGCCCGTTACCAAAAGGATGATGAAAAGATTAAGTCTTTTAAACGCTATTTTAGTTTAAAAGAAGATCAAAAGATTGTTATGGGGGTTGGGTTTTATTTTGAACGAAAAGGGATCATCGATTTTATTGAAACAGCCAGAAGGAATCCTGATGTAACGTTTATTTGGTTTGGCTTTACACCATCAATCTATCTTAAATCTAAGGTCAGACAAGCAATGGAAGATGTTCCTGATAATTTAATTTTACCTGGCTATGTAAAAGGTCCCATCATTGAAGGGGCGTATAGTGTCGCAGATGCGTTCTTCTTCCCATCGTTGGAAGAAACGGAAGGCATCGTTGTTTTGGAAGCGTTGGCTTCTAAATGCCCAGTACTTGTGCGAGATATTGGTGCCTTTGATCCATGGCTGATCCATGAGGTCAACTGTCTTAAGGCCGTGGATGTCGAAGGGTTTTCAACACAGATCAGACGAATTATTAATAAGCAGATCGATACGACCGAAGCTGGGTTTTTAACGGCTAAAGCACGTGATTTGCCTGAGATTGGAAAACAACTCAAAGCCGTTTATGAAAAGGCAATGACGTTACCAATCGGAAAGGAATAAATCATGCGCATCGGATTATTCACAGATACCTACTCACCTGATATTAATGGGGTTGTTTCTTCAATCGTTACTTTGCAACGTGCTTTAGAAAACTTAGGTCATGATGTTTTTGTGGTGACCAATCAACCCAAAGTATTTAATACTTCTTATGAAGACCATGTTTTACGCTTGCCTGGGATCGAACTAAAGGCAATGTATGGGTATACTTTGAGTTCTCCACTCCATATCAGAGCATTGAAACAAATCGAGGCAATGCATCTTGATATAATTCATACACATACTGAATTCGGAATTGGTTTGTTTTCACGTATTGTGGCTAAACGATTAGATATTCCTTTGGTATCGACCTATCATACGACCTATGAAGATTATACCCATTACATCAATCCGCTTCATATGCGAACTGTTGAGAAGTTTGCGCGTATTTCAGTTTCTAAGCTGAGTAAGCTGTATGGCAGTAGTTGTCAAGCCATGATTGCCCCAAGTGAGAAAACAAAAGAGATGCTCTTAGGTTATGGAATCACACGTGAGATCTATGTTATTCCAACTGGTCTAAATCTCAGTCGTTTTGATAAAAAAAGAAGTTCCACGGCATCCATTAAAACGCTCAGAGCGCGGTATAACATCTCGGAAAATACCTTTTTGATTCTCTATGTGGGACGCTTGGCAAAAGAGAAAAGCATCGCATATGTCATCGATGGCTTTAGTGAATTGGATTTCAAGAAACATGATGTGAAACTGATGATTGTGGGGGGTGGTCCGGATGCGGATAGCTTAACCCATCATGTCAAAGGCTTGCATATTGAAGACAAAGTGATTTTTACTGGTAAGATCCCGACTGATGATGTCCCATTTTACTACCATTCAGCCAATGCCTTTGTTTCTGCTTCATTGACTGAGACGCAAGGTATGACCTTCATCGAAGCACTTGCGGCAGAATGCCCACTGTTTGCTAGACCTGATGATGTTTTACTCGATTTGGTCATCGAAGATAAAACTGGCTATTATTTTAAAAGTACGCATGAATTTGCAGAAAAAATCTTGCATCATTTAGATAAAACACAAACACAACGTAATAAAATGTGCCAAGATGCGAAAAACCAAGTCAAAGTTTATGATGATCAAGTATTTGGACAAGCAGTTGAAAATGTCTATCAAATCACGATTCACAACTATAAACACAGTGTCTTTTTAAAGGCAATTAAACTTAAAACGGATATTGCAGTATGCACATTTGAAACAACTGACGGACCCTTGAAAGTTTCTGTCAGTTTGGAGTCTTATGTTAAGAAAGGGTTAAGGCAACTGAGTATGGTGGATCAAAAAAACCTTGATGAATTGCTTGATGAAGAGAAAGTCGTCTTGGCGTATCAGTCTTGCATTCGAAAAATATCAATGCGAGATCGAACACGTAAAGAGATGTATGATTTCTTAACCCAAAAGACGGAATTAAACATCAAACAGATCAATGATTTGATTGAGCATTTGGAAGACCGTAAATACATTGATGATGTCCGATATGCCAATTCAGCCGTATCAAATTTAAGTTCACTACTTCAAGGTAAACAACGCATCATTAAAACATTGAAACAAAAAGGGATACCTCAAGATCTGATCAACTCAGCTTTGCAAATCGACGATGAAGAAACTGAAATAAAAAATGCTTTACGTTATGCCGAAAAAGTCATGCCAAGTATCAAAGATGTTTCTTTGAAAATGAAACAACAGAAACTATCCATCAAACTGCTGACTCAAGGCTTTGATTACAGTGTCATCGATGTCGTTATGAAAAGTTTGAATTTCAGTGAAGATGAACGAAATCAGTTGAACAACTGTACGAAGGCAACGGCAAAAGCAGTTAAGAAATATGCCTCAAAGTATGAAGGGAATGCTTTAAGAAATCATGTCTTTGATTATTTAACTCAGAAAGGATTCGAAATCGACGACATCAATGCCGTCTTTAGCGAAATGGTATGGACAAATGAGCAGAATTAATATTAGTGCGTTTACTGAACAAGAAAAAATCATGACGACTTTATTGGTCAATACGCTGAACCCTGGGGTCACCAACAATGGGGCACCTTATGTTTCTTTTACCTTACAAGATAAAACCGGCAGTATCGATGCAAAGCTATGGGATGCGAAAGAAGAGATGTTGGAGGGTGTCAAAGCTGGTTCAGTTGTTTTGATCAATGGTGAAGTCTTACGGTATAAAGGCGTGCTTCAACTGCGACTTTATAACCTAAGTTTAGTGAATCCTGCGGAAACCAACCCAGCGGATTATGTTGCTTCCACGACTTTGAGTGATGCGTATATGCATCAACGTATTGAAGAAGCACTGAAATCAATCCAAGATCCCGTGATTCGTCAAGTCAGTGAAAAAGTCATGGATGAGTATAAAGATCGTTTCTACACCTATCCTGCAGCTGCTCGTAATCATCATGATTTCGTCGGGGGATTAGCAACCCACGTGATTGCGATGATCGATTTAGCCAATTCGTTTTGTATTTTGTATCCTGCTTTAAACAGAGATCTCCTGATCAGTGGGATATTGCTTCATGATTTAGGTAAGGTTATTGAACTTTCTGGTCCCATCCTAACGGAATACACTTTAGTAGGAAAACTGGTTGGCCACATTTCAATTATGCAAAGTAAGGTTCATGAAGTTGCTGAAACCTTGGGTTTGGCGGACAGCGAACAAGTGACTTTGATGCGCCACATGATTCTATCGCATCATGGAGAATATGAATATGGATCACCGGTTTTGCCTTTGATTATGGAAGCTGAGATCCTTAACTACATCGACAACATTGATGCCAGAATGAATATGTTCTCAAAGGCTTTGAGTGGGATAGAAGAAGGAAATTTTACAGCTCGGATTTATGCATTAGAGAATCGAATCTTCTATAAACCAAAAACATATCTTAAATAGGAACCGCTTCGGCGGTTTCTATTTTAAGTGTGTTTCACTTGCAATATACCCGTAGGGGGTATATTATGGTTTTGAGGTAAAAAACCATGTCCATTAAAACTTATAACGTAGAAGGTATGACGTGTATGCATTGTGTTCATCATGTTACTGAAGCACTTAAAGAAGTACCAGGGGTAACAGATGTTAAAGTATCTTTAGCTGAAAAAACGGCATTAGTAAATGCCGAAGCGGTAGACTTCGCAAGTCTTCAGCATGCTGTGGCTGAGGCTGGATATACGCTTAGCGAAAAGTAGATCGTATGATTGAAAAAACATATGCCGTTAGCGGCATGACTTGTGCAAGTTGCGCAGCAACGGTTTCCAAAGCCCTAAAGAAGGTTGAAGGGGTTGAAAAAGCCGATGTCAATTTGACCACAGAAAAAGTCCTGATCCAAACTGATCGGGATTTATCCTTTGAAGACTTAAGAAAAGCAGTCGATAAAGCAGGCTATAGTTTGTCTGAGATCCGTCATGATAAAGAAACTGTTTTAGCCATTGAAGGCATGACCTGTGCTTCTTGTAGTGTTGCTGTCGAACGAGCCCTTAAAAAACAAAAGGGGGTCAGTTTTGTCAATGTCAATTTGACAACCAATAAAGCAACTTTAAGTTATGATCCAGCTCAGGTTAAGATGAGTGCTTTAAAAGCGGCTGTCGATAAAGCAGGGTATAAGGCGATTGAAATTGAAACCAAAGAACAAGCAGATGCTGAAACTTTAAAACAAACCAAGGAAATGAAAGCCATGACGATCAAATTGATCACATCGGCTATTTTTGCTTTGCCACTG
Source organism: Erysipelotrichales bacterium (assembly GCA_038331365.1). Classification (GTDB taxonomy): domain Bacteria; phylum Bacillota_I; class Bacilli_A; order Erysipelotrichales; family Erysipelotrichaceae; genus UBA2212. Next base: position 5,748 of record JBBQOY010000006.1, read on the forward strand.
CTCTATATTGCTATGGCGCATATGTTTCCCTCATTAAATATTATGTTACCTGAAATTATTGATCATAAAATGAATCCACTTAATTTTGCCTTGATTCAACTCTTCTTGACCTTACCGATCTTATATTCTGGTCGTAAGTTCTTTAGTGTTGGGTTTAAAACACTGTCAAAAGGATCACCAAATATGGATTCTTTGGTTGCGATTGGGACAGGGGCTGCTTTTGTTTATGGCACCTATAACACCATCAAAATCGCTCAGGGTTTTACAGAACTCACAGAAAGTTTGTATTTTGAATCAGCAGGTGTCGTTATTTCATTAATCTTATTGGGTAAATGGTTAGAAACGCGCTCGAAAGGGAAGACGTCACAAGCCATTAAAAAATTGATGGGACTTGCACCTAAAACAGCGCACTTAATCGTTAATGACGAGATTCAAGAGATTTCATTGGATGAAGTTGTCTTGGCAGATCTTCTTTTAGTTAAACCAGGTGAAAGATTACCGGTGGATGGAATCATTGTCTTAGGCAATAGTGCCATCGATGAAAGTATGTTGACGGGTGAAAGTTTACCCATTGATAAAACCATTGGGGATAGAGTTTTCGGAGGGTCTTTGAATAAGAATGGATCCATCTCAATGAAAGCCACAGCTGTTGGGCAGGACACTGCACTGGCCAGAATCATTAAGATGGTTGAAGATGCCCAAGGTCAAAAGGCACCGATTGCAAAATTAGCCGATGTCATCTCTGCTTATTTTGTTCCTATTGTTATGATTATTGCCTTTAGTGCCGGTTTATTTTGGATGTTTCAAGGTAAATCGTTTGATTTTGTTTTAAATATTTTCGTAACCGTTTTGGTTATTGCTTGTCCTTGTGCTTTAGGACTTGCCACCCCAACGGCCATTATGGTTGGGACAGGTCGAGGCGCACAAATGGGCATCTTGTTTAAAGGTGGAGAAGCTTTGGAACAAGCCCATAAAACAACGGCAGTCATCTTTGATAAAACAGGGACCTTGACTCAAGGTAAACCAAGTCTAAGTGACTATGTAAGTTTAAATGGGAATGACGATCAAATTTTAAGTATCTTGGCTTCTGCTGAATCGGTTTCAGAACACCCACTCGCGTTAGCCATTCTAGAAGCCGCAAAAGCGAAAAATTTAACGCTTACACATCCAACAGAATTTTTGGCGGTCAGTGGTAAAGGTTTGAGTGCGAAGGTTAAAGATCAAATTGTCTTGATTGGAAACGAAACGTGGATGAAAGAAAACAAAGTGGTGCTCGATGAGAACCAAGCACGGTTGATGTTATCAGATCAAGGTAAAACAGTTTTATTGGCGGCCATTGATGGTAAGTTTGTGGCTTATTTAGCCATAGCGGATCAACTTAAGCCAGAATCCATAGAAGCAGTCAAGAAGCTTAAAAGTCTTGGGATTAAAGTTGCTATGATTACAGGTGATAATCATCGTACAGCAGCCGCCATTGCCAAACAAGTTGGCATTGATATTGTCCTATCTGAAGTCTTGCCTCAAGATAAAGGCGCGGAAGTTGATCGTTTAAAACAAGAAGGGTATAAAGTTGCTATGGTTGGTGATGGCATCAATGATGCGGTGGCTTTGACCAAAGCAGATACTGGAATTGCCATTGGAAATGGGACGGATGTCGCCATTGAATCCGCCGATGTCGTTTTGATGAAATCAGATTTGAATGATGTTGTGAAAGCCATTGCTTTATCCAAAGCAACCATGACCAACATCAAACAAAATCTATTTTGGGCCTTCTTCTACAATATTATTGGAATTCCATTTGCGGCTGGCGTGTTCTATTTCTTTAAGGGACCCTTGCTGAATCCAGTTTTCGCGGGGGCTGCGATGGCCATGAGTTCGGTCAGTGTTGTCTCAAATGCCTTGCGTTTGCGTTTCTTCAAGGTGTCTTAAAATGATCGAAAAAAAATGTGAAATGCATAAACATACCCATCGGGAACACCCTGAAATCGTCGACTTAACCAATCGTTTAAATCGCCTTGAAGGCCAAGTAAGAGGCATCAAGGCCATGGTTGAATCCGATGCCTACTGTGATGATGTCTTGGTCCAAGTCGCTGCTGTTAAGTCGGCTTTAGATGCCTTTGCGAGTCAACTTTTTACCCAACACATCAAAACTTGTGTGATCAGAGACATTCATGCTGGAAAAGAAGACATCGTGGATGAATTGATCACCACTGTAAAGAGACTCACGAGATAATGGCAGATTTAAAATTATCGGTATCAGGGATGTCTTGTCATTCTTGCGAACTAAAAGTATCACAAGCTTGCTTAGGGTTACAAGGTGTCCAACATGTATCAGCGAGTTATCAAACTGGTTTTGTTTTTCTAAAAGGAGAAACACTACCGAATGAGGCACAAGTTAATGCTGTGATTGCTCCCTCGGGGTATCATGTCGTTAAACAAACTTTCCCATGGAAATTTGTCGCTTTGTTGAGTATTGGTCTCATCGCATATTTTAGTGTGTCCATACTTTACGGAAGACTGTTGTTTGATCCAACTCAGCAGTCTTTTAGTTTCGGTTTGGTGATTGTCTACGGTTTAATCAGTTCACTTCATTGCATTGGTATGTGTGGTACGATTTCAATGGGTGCCGTGCTTAATCATAAAGGCATCAAGCCCATGCACGCTGTAGGGTCTTATCAAATCGGTCGATTAATCTCGTATACACTCAGTGGTTTGATTCTGGGTGCGTTGGGTTCTGTTTTCACGATCTCAATTGGATTTAAGAGTATCTTACTTTTGGGTGCAGGCATATGGATGTTGATTTTGGCTTTACAAATGGCAGGGATACTAAAAATAAAATTACCATCCCTGACCATAAAACCTAAAAATAAGTCTTATGGTGCTTTTGCTTTAGGCTTAATGAATGCCTTGATGCCTTGTGCAGCCCTTCAAACGATGCAAATTATTGCCTTGTCTACCACCAATCTTTGGTTGGGTGGTGCTGTCATGTTGGTATTTGGCTTAGTTACCGCACCTTCTTTGGTGATGATGCAATGGTTTGCCACAAAGTTGTCTACGGTTAAAGGCAAGACGATGAAAATGGTCTCTGCTTTGATCGTTGCGTTAATGGGCTTTCAAATCATTCTTCAATCACCGATTGTTTATACCCCAGTTATTAGTGTCATTAACTCGTTTGCTCAAGCTAAATGGGCTCCTGTCATCGATGGGGCTCAAGTTATTCATTTAAAAATTGTGGATGGTCAATATCAATTGGATGCAGATACTGTCAAAATCAATCAATCGGTTAAAATCATTTTTGATGGTTATGAGCGTTCGATGGGCTGTGCAAATCCTTTGATTCTGACATGGGATAATGTAAGCATAGATGTTCGAACGAATCCTGAACCATATGTGTTTACCCCAACAAAAACTGGACGCTTAGAAATCCATTGTTGGATGGATATGGTTCGAATCTATATCAAAGTAAAATAAAGTGCTGAAGGATCAGCACTTTTCTATAAAGATTCTTAAAGTGGTTTTTAAAGCCTCAGGTTTTGTTTTGCGAAAGTCAGAAAGATAGATTTCTTTATGGACTTTCGTTACCCTTGTATAACCATGGTCTTTTAAATAAGTGTCCATTTTCGTAAAACTTGCGGGTTCATCATCAAAGGACCCGATATGTAGAATTTGTAAGCAGTGACCATCTTCAATGGTTTCAAAGTTTACTTGATCTAAAGTTGAGTCTTTCTGAGAAAGTTTATCCTTAATGGTTTGAAAATGGCTTTCGAGAATAAAATCAGGTTGACGAATCATTAAAGTATACACCAAATCTGATTTATCCCAGGTTCCTCGTTGGATTGCAGTTTCATTGATGCCCCATAGACCTTCTAAAGGATAAACCTTATAGTCGATATAGCCTTCGATCACGAGCCCTTTTCTTGGGGCGAACTTCAACCCATAAGAAAACGAAAACAAGCACTCAACGGCTTTCTGAAAGGCTGGTGCGCTTGGTGCACCATATCCTTTGATGGTTAGGTACTTAAAAGACCCAACATCGATCAATTGGGGCTCTTTTCTTGCAATATAGAGTTCTTTCTCGTCTTTCTTCCAGTCTTGCTTAATCACTTTATCTTAAGCTCAGCTTGTTTTATTGAATTGAGTTTATCTTTATCCTGACCATTGAAGGTTAACACCAAACCATCTTTTTCATCATAGCGAGGAATTAAATGGAAATGAACATGGGCAATGCTTTGGCCTGCTGCTTCATGAGCATTGGAAAGCAGATTATAACCATTTGGATGAAGGGTGGAATCATAGTGTCGACTCAACAATTTTGCGATTCCATGAATTCTGGCAACCACAGCACTGGGACATTGGGTAAAGTCAGCATAGTGCTTCTTAGGCAAGATTAAGGTATGGCCTTGAGTAACAGGATTGATGTCTAAAAAAGCCACGACAAGCGTGTCTTCATAAACGATTGAAGCTGGGATTTCATGCGCAGCGATCTTACAAAATAAACACATAGGGGTCACCTCTAAAACAATCATAGCATAAAAAAACCGCGATTTCTCGCGGTCTATTGTACGATATAGCCTGGATAATTTGTTTTGATCATATCATAAATCGTGCGATCATAGATTTTGAACTTTTCAGATTCATAATAACCCATGATGGCTTTTTCGATGAAGATGGGATCTCTTTTAAAGGTTGAGATAACTTCGTCTTTCATTGCATTTCCATCAGCAACGCTGATTTGCACGATATAGTACAAGGAGTTATCCTTGTCTTCAATGACGTCTGATAGGGTAGGCAAGGTTGCCGTCTTCAAGAAACTTAAGACCAATTCAGGTAAATCAGAAGCACTATGGTAGATCACAAGATCACTCTTGTATTGATCATTTCCATATTTACTTGCGACAGCAGTAAAAGCAGATCCAGCTTTAATTTCAAGCAAAGCCGCATCAGCATCGGTTTTCTTTTCGATTTCCATGACTCTGGCTTTAATTGGTTTGTAGGTTGAAATGATGGTTGCATAAGTCGTGTTGAGATACTGAGCGACCAAGGCATCGGATTGAGCTTCAACGAGTAATTTTTCACTATACAATTCTTCTTTGGTCTTATACCCTGCATCTTCAATCGCCTTTTGAACATCCGCTTTATTGGTGTCAAGGAAAGTTACCAATGCAGCATCAGCGACTGCAGTTATGTCAGCTGTTACACCAATTTTTTCGGCTAAGATCATTTTCTTGGTTAAGGTTAATACAACGACGGCAGGATAAGGTTCTACTTTACCCATAACATTGTAGACATCTGCTTTGGTAATGTCTTTTCCGTCTATGGAAATCAATACGGTATTTTTATCGGAGATCGTGGTGGTTTTATCATAACAACCAACCAACATAAACGAAACCAATACAAGAACAAGTAGTTTTTTCATGGGTTAGTCCTCCAAGCCTAAGAATTTTTTTACAGCTGCTTCGAGTTCAGTATTGCCTTTAAAATCAATATTGAGTGTCTGAGCATTCGCCCATAAGATCTTAGAAGCGAGTTTTGTATTTGAATTAAGAATTGCGTAATAGAATTCATCATATGTCTTTAGATCAGTTAAGCTTGAAGCATTCATTTTAATCAAATGATACCCAAAACTTGTGGTGATCCAAGCACTGGTTTCACCCACATTAAGGGTTAAAGCAGCGGCTAAGAATTCAGGTTGAAAGGAAGTGTCTTTATCCATATAACCCAACAGTCCAGCCTTCTGATTGGTTTGGGTGTCTTCAGAGTATTTGGCAACCGCAGCTTCAAAAGTCATTCCACCAGCCAAAGCATCTTTAACGACTTGTAGACGTGCTGTTTCATCCGCAGTCGGTTTTTTCGGATCATCCATTGCGATCAGAATGTGACTAACAACACGTGGTTTTTTGTCGACTAAGAAAGCCGTCGAATACTCATCGATGTGGGCATCGATGTAGGCGAAGTTCATTTTATCTGTTTTCACAATTTCGGCGATATAAGCATCGAGTTCATCCAGTGAATAGTAATCACTTTGGTTGAGGTAATACTTGGCAATGGTTTCATATGTATAACCATAAGAGGCATAGGATGTTGCTAATTGTTGCCAATAAGCAATCGTATCTGCTTTTTGAGTTTTGATTAAATCTTTAATCTCACTGGTTGTTTCAATGGTTTGATCGATGATGGCCCGTTTCAAGTTAATGTAGACGGAATAGTCTCCATAATATTTATAGAGCTCATCATAGAATTCATCCGTAGTAACATTTGTTCCACCAATTTCAAAAACGACATCTTTGCCATCGACTTGTTTTGAAGGCAATAAACTGGCAAACAAATCTTTGGTTTGGCTATAGCCAAACATCGTAACGATGGCTACAAAAGCCGTCGTTATCAAAACAAAGAACCAATGATTTGCTAAAGTCTTAGCGATCTTTGGTTTTTTCTTGGCTTTACTAAATTTCAATACTGACAATACCACCAGGTAAACGGCAGCGAAAAGTGCAGCAAACCCTAACAATATTTGATATTCAACTGACATTTCAAATCCTCCTATAGAACTTTATCTATTATATGTTTAATCAAGGTATAATGCAAGAAATAAAAGTGTGTCTGCCACAATTGTCCACAATCGTTATGTTATAATTATTTATGCTTTAAGATTAAGGTAAAGAAAGACTGGAGAATGATACATGAGTACATTAAATATAAAGGATTTACACGTTGAAATAGAAGGTAAAGAGATTCTAAAAGGGCTCGATTTAATCATCAATAGTGGCGAAATACATGCTTTGATGGGGCCGAATGGAAATGGTAAATCGACTTTATTGGCTGCAATTATGGGCCATCCAAAATACACAGTAACACAGGGCTCAATCCATTTTGATGGTCAAGATATTTTAGTCTTACCAGTCAATGAACGCAGTAAACTGGGCCTCTTTTTAGGGATGCAATACCCAATGGAAGTTGCGGGTGTCACCAATTCAGATTTTTTAAAAGCAGCGTTGAATTCAAGACGAAGCAGCCCTATTCCTTTGTTTAGTTTCATTAAAACATTAGAAAAAGCCGTGGATAGTTTAGATATGAAACATGATTTAGCACATCGTTATGTCAATGAAGGCTTCTCGGGTGGCGAGAAAAAACGGAATGAGATTTTACAGATGATCTTGTTAGAACCGAAATTAGCCATGTTGGATGAAATCGATTCCGGTTTGGATGTTGATGCCATGAAGATTGTCGCAAGTGCTGTCCTTGATCAATTTAATAAAACACAAATGGGTCTTTTAATTGTTTCACATTATGAACGTTTTTATCAACTCATTCAGCCAACACACGTTCATATTATCTTGGATGGTAAGATCGTTTTGAGCGGGAACCAAGACTTAGTCACACGCATCGATACTGAAGGGTATGATTGGGTTGCTCAAGCGTTTGGAGTCCAGATTGTCAAAGAAATCAAAACTCGACCAGTCACAGCGACTTCAATCGGTTCCTGTGCGGTTAAGGAAAGAGGCATGGAATAATGCAGATCAATTTGAAACAGGGTGCCCATCGGTTTGCCCTGAATCAAGCCACCGAGTTGGTTATTTTACCAGAGACGCAAGTTTCTTTGGTTTTGGATTTTCAAGAAGTCCTTGAGAGTTCGCTGAAAGTAACGATTCAAAAAGGTGCGTCCTTGGATCTGTTTTGTTTTAATACGGCGCAAAAATTAACCATGGATGAAACGTATACACTCGATCAAGATGCCACTTTAAATTTATCCTATGGTGATTTGACGCAAGGTATGACGCAACGAAAAGTCCAAGTCAATCTTGAAGGCAGAGGTGCTCAAGTTCAGTTGAACAGTGCAACTTTGATCACGTCAGATACAGAATTGAGTTATCAATTTAGCCATAAAGCCCAAGCCACCAAAGGTGACATGAAAAACTATGCCGTGATGGGAAAGAATGGAAGTTTAAGTCTAAGCGCCATTGGTCACATTGAAACAACGGGTGCTTTTAGTGAGACCCATCAAAGTACCCGTGTCCTAAATCTTGAAGGATCAAAAAAAGCCGCGGTTTATCCATACCTTATTATTGACAACAATGAAGTTCAAGCCAGTCATGCGGAAAGTACTGGTCAAATGGATGATGATCATTTGTATTATCTTCAATCACGTGGACTTAGTGAGTCGCAAGCCATTCGACTGATGGTAAAAGGTTATTTGAGTTCAGTCACTGAAAACATTACTGACGGTGCCTTAAAAGCGTTGATCTTGGAACAAATCGATCAAAAGGTAGAAGAAATATGCTAAATGTCCATGAATTAAGAAAAGATTTCCCGATGTGTGTAAAACAGGATGCTGGTCTCGGCAAGATATATTTAGACAATGCCGCAACAACCTATAAACCATATGCTGTCATTGAAGCAGTGACCCGATATTATACTGATGCTTCGGTCAATATTCATCGTGGAGATTATGATCTTTCTTATCAAGTCTCTGAAGAATATGAACAAAGTCGTAAAACGTTGGCTCGTTTTCTCAATTGTGATGATCGAGAAGTCATCTTTACCTCAGGTGCCAGTGCCTCATTAAATCTTTTTGCGTATGGTTGGGCTCAGAAATACTTGAAGAAAGGCGATGTGATCTTATCTTCAGAAGCTGAACATGCCTCAAACATTCTTCCTTTAATGAAAGCCGCTGAAATTACAGGCGCCATCATTGAATATATTCCTTTGACTCAAGAGGGGGAACTTACCATTGAAGCATTTATGGGGGCCATGCACGATAAAGTAAAACTGGTTTCAATCGCTCACATTTCCAATGTCTTAGGCTTTATTCATCCAATCAAAGCTTTGGCAAAAATTGCCCATGACTATGGGGCCATCATCTCGGTCGATGGGGCACAATCTGTGCCACACATCAAAACAGACGTCAAAGCTTGGGACATTGACTTTTTATCCTTCTCAGCTCATAAAATGTTGGGTCCGACAGGAGTAGGTGTACTTTTTGGTAAATATGAACTTCTAGAAAAGATGGATGCCTTTATGTTAGGTGGCGGCAACAATGCTCGTTTTGACATCTGTGGCAACATCCAACTCAAAAACCCACCGTATAAGTTTGAAGCTGGAACACCGGCCATTGAAGCAGTCTTAGGATTTAAAGCCGCGGTAGAATATCTTGAAAAAGTTGGGATGGACAACATTGAAGCCTATGAACATGAACTTAAGACGTATGCGATTTCAAAACTAAGCACACTCAAACAAGTTATCCTTTATAATCCTCATGCCGGAACAGGCATCATTACTTTTAATGTCGAAGGGATTTTTGCCCAAGATACGGCAGTCTACCTCAATTCTAAAGGTATTATGGTTAGAGCTGGCAATCATTGTGCCAAAATCCTAGTTGAAGTCATCAAAACGTCTGAAACTGTAAGAGCATCGGTTGCCTTTTATAACACCAAAGCAGAAATTGATGCCTTGGTAGAAGCTTTGAAAAGCATCACCTTAGAACAATGCATTGATTTATCCATTATGTAAGGAGGCGTTATGTCCGATTATCTTAAAGATCCTCAGATCCATCGAGAAATCATTATGGATCATTATCAACATCCTCGTCATCATCACCTCAGTGATGATGCGCAATATCGTAAAGCTCATATGGCTTCCGAATCCTGCATCGATGACCTAACAGTCATGATGAAATTCGAAAAAGACATCATTACTGATGTTTGTTTCGACGGCGTCGGATGTACCATTTCAACGGCTTCCACATCGATCTTAACCGATTTGATCATCGGTAAGACAATCGAAGAAGCCAAAGTCATCATTAAGCAATACTATGAAATGATCGATTTAAAAAACATCGACGAGGAAAGTCTTCAAGAAGCTGTTGCTTTCCAAAATGTCGGTAAACAAGCCAATCGAATCAAGTGTGCCACCATTGGTGTTAAAGCGCTTGAACAAATGATCAAGGAGGAAGAAACACATGACCAAAAATAACCTGCCTTCAGCAGAATACCAATATGGTTTTCATGATGAAGATGTCAGTGTCTATAGAACCAAAAAAGGCATCACCAAAGAAATCGTCGCCGAGATCTCACACATTAAGAATGAGCCCGCTTGGATGACTGAATTTAGATTGAAAGCTTTCGAAGTTTTTGAGTCTAAACCGATGCCAAACTGGGGACCCAGTCTTGCCAGCATCAAATTTGAAGATTATACCTACTACATCAAACCATCGGCTCGAATGGAAAATAAATGGGAAGATGTTCCAGAAGAAATCAAAAATACATTTAGCCGATTGGGTATCCCTGAAGCCGAAAGAAAATTTTTGTCTGGGGTTGCTACGCAATATGAATCAGAAATGGTTTATCACAACATGCTTAAAGAAGTTGAAGACAAAGGGGTTATCTTTACCGATACCGATTCTGGTTTACGTGAACACCCTGAACTTTTTAAGAAATTCTTCGGGAGTGTTGTGCCTTATACCGACAATAAGTTTGCTGCGTTAAACAGTGCCGTTTGGAGTGGGGGATCATTTATCTATGTTCCACCTGGGGTTAAGCTTGAAAAGCCATTGCAGTCGTATTTTAGAATCAATTCTGAACAGATGGGTCAATTTGAAAGAACGCTGATCATCGTGGATGAAGGGGCCGATGTACACTATGTGGAAGGGTGTACAGCACCAACCTATTCAAAAGACTCTTTGCATGCTGCCGTGGTAGAAATCATTGTCCATAAAAATGGAAAATGCAGATATTCGACGATTCAAAATTGGTCCACCAATGTCTTGAATTTGGTTACCAAAAGAGCTAAAGTTTGGGATTATGCGGTTATGGAATGGATTGATGGCAACATTGGTTCTCATATCACCATGAAGTATCCTGCCTGTTGGTTGATGGGACCCTATGCAAAAGGCATGACCATATCGATTGCTGTGGCGTCATCGATTAATCAGATTCAAGATGCTGGGGCTAAGATGATCCATATGGCACCACATACGTCCAGTAACATCATCTCCAAATCGGTGGCCCGTAATGGGGGCACCGTCAATTATCGAGGCATGGTTAAACATGCACCCAATGCCTTATACTCTCGAAGTAAGATTGAATGTGATACCTTGATTTTAGATGGAATTTCCCGTTCAGACACACTTCCCACCAATATTTCATCCCATCCTACCTCGACCATTGAACATGAAGCCACGGTTTCAAAAGTCTCGGAAGAACAATTGTTTTATTTGATGAGTCGAGGTCTTTCAAGAAACCAAGCGCTGGAAACAATCGTTATGGGTTTTCTTGAACCATTCACACGAGAACTACCGATGGAATATGCTGTGGAACTCAATCAGTTGATGAAGATGGAAATGGAAGGCTCTGTCGGTTAATGAACAAAGCTGCTTTAAGACAAAAACATAAAGATCTTCGTTTAAACGCAGATCCGATTTTTCTCCAAGCGGCTTCTTTACGTATCCAAGAAAAAAGTTGGGAAATTTTGAACAAGTATAAAAGTATTGGCATCTATCTCGCAATGGATCATGAAGTCCAGACGCAAGCATTGATTGAGCAACTTCTTTTGGCCGATAAGATTGTGTGTGTTCCCAAAATCGTAAAAGGGAAAATGATTTTTATACAATTCAAAGCCTATACGGAATGTGAACGCAATTCATTTGGTGTCCTAGAACCCATTTCGAATCGCGCTTATCTCGATGAAATTGATGCCCAAGTCATCCCAATGCTGGCCTATAATCAACGCGCTTATCGATTGGGGTATGGAAAAGGTTATTATGATCATTATTTAGCCTTATTTAAAGGGCATAAACTGGGTGTTTGTTTTTCAATGAATCGAGATGAAAACTTAATGGAGACGGAATTTGACGTTAAATGTGATGAAATTCTTACAGAAGTTTGATGTTCACACACTTTCACACGAACAATCCACAGAACTTACATATTGATTTACTATGATGATGGTGCAAGATAAATCTTGCCTGTTCGATTTCTTCTCATATACAATAACCCTTTTATCGAACAGTACCCTTTCCCCTTTTTAGTAAACAAAGAAAAAAGATGCTCCCCCCATCTTTTTTCTTTTTTTGTCGTATCGTGATCAGAAAGAAATTTTACATATTTTCACACAAATAGTCCACAGAACTGACATATTGATTTCATATGATGGTAGTGCAAGATAAACCTTGCCTGTTCAATTTCCCTTTCTATAATTCTCCTTTTAAGAACAGAACCTTCCTTTTAGTTAAAAGAAAAAAGATGCTCCCCTCATCTTTTTTTTTATGGTCGACTCAACCCACTTCGTTTGACTTCATTGTCTGCTGAAATTATACTAAAGTGTATGAAAATACTGGGTTACTTTCAAGATGAACGCTTTGAAGCTTTTCCAATTGAAGAAATACGTTTTACAGCACGCGTTTATGTTTTTGATGATCATAATCGAATCGGTTTTTTAAAAATACAAGGCGAGGATGGTTTTGGCGTAAGAAATCATTTAGAAAGTCCAGGTGGTGGTGTTGAAGCGAATGAAAGTTTCAAAGAAGCGGCAATTCGTGAAATCCAGGAGGAACTTGGGGCAACTGCGACCCATTTCAAACCACTGGGCGTTGTGGTTGATCGATACAACATCATCCATCGCATGACCTTTAGTGTTTATTTTAGTGCCCAATTGAAAAGTCTAAGTCAAATCACCCAACGAACAGAAGAAGAAAAGATCTTGATTGCGGATGTTGTTTGGCTTAATCCCCAAGATGTCTTGGTTCAACTCATAAAAGCAGACAGTGATGTCGATGCAATCATCCATCGCAGAGAATATTGTGCGTTCTCAGCACTTATGGCGGAATTAGATCATAAGGAATCAATCATTTAAAATGAAAAGCTTATATTTCTGATGAATTTTGACACGATACCGAATTATTTTCAGGTGTCACATTTATAACAAGTCACCTTGCATGATCTTTCGTCGGGTCATTTTTTTATCGATGCCATTTAAAATAGATTTTTTGTTTTTAACCCAAATCGGCGCTAAGATTTCATTGGTTTGTCCATCCCCAGTCAGTCTCATGATGACGACATCAGCAGGGATAAGTTGAAGTTGATGAATGATAAGATTTTCATAAGCGTCTTGATCCATCAACTCAAAAGGATTGTTTTTAAACGTTTGACCTAAGGCAGTATGATCTAAGACATTCAGCATATGAATCTTAAGCCCAAAGGGATGGAGTTGACCGATAACCCTGGCAGTTTGAACCATCATCGCTTTGGATTCACTAGGATACCCATTCATCAAATGAATCACGACTTTGAGTTTTGTTTTCTGGAGCTTTTGATAGGTATTTAAAAAGGTATCATAGTTATGACCGCGATTCATCGTTAAAGCGGTTTCATCATGAATGCTTTGAAGACCGAGTTCAAGATAAATGTCTTTTCTTAAACATAACTGGTCCAGATAATCAATGGTCTCATCAGAGAGGCAATCTGCGCGTGTTGCAATGGCTAATGCGACGATCTCATCCATCTCGACAAAGGGGTTAAAGATGCGCTTAAGCGTCTCTAAAGGGGCATAGGTGTTGGTATAGGCTTGAAAGTAAGCCATCGGTTTAGCTTTTGGCCATTTAAGTTCCATCATGGCTTTACCTTTATGGTATTGAGTCATTAAATCATCTTGAGCATGACCAGCGAATTCACCACTGCCTAAGGCACTACAAAAAGTACACCCTTCAAAGCCACAAGTTCCATCTCGATTGGGACAAGAAAGATTCGTGTTTAAAGGCACTCGATAGATTTTACTGTGATAAGTAGTTCTGAGTTTATAATTGAAAGTATGGTAAAGTTTGTTGTCGTGAGCGTAGGGAAAAGAATTCATAGCCTTATTGTAGCACAGGCATCTTGACTTTTAGAGTGTAGGTAGCGTATGCTTATCCTATAGCAACGACAAACCTCAGTATGTCTACTTTCTAAATAGAGACCTAAGTTTTGGTGTAATTTAGGAGAGAGAAAACAGAAACTCAGTTTGTGGCATAAACGGTTAAAACGTTTACGGTTCGCCCCGTTATCGGTTTGAGAAGCAATTAAGGTGGTACCACGGTTTATCCGTCCTTTGGGTACCTTTTTTATTGGGAGGAAATATGGATCACAAAACCATCGAAAAGAAGTGGCAAACGTATTGGGATCAACACGAAGTCTTTAAATGCGATGTCTGGGATTTTAAAAAACCAAAAGCGTATATTTTAGACATGTTTCCGTATCCATCAGGCAATGGCCTTCATGTGGGACATCCAGAAGGGTATACCGCAACCGATGTATTAAGTCGAATGAAAAGAATGCAAGGTTATAATGTCCTACATCCAATGGGCTGGGATGCGTTTGGATTGCCAGCTGAGCAATATGCGCTCAACACAGGTCATCATCCAGTTGCTTTCACCAAACACAACATTGAAACCTTTAAGCAACAAATCAAAGCCTTAGGGCTTTCTTATGATTGGTCTAAGGAAATATCAACGACGGATCCAGCGTATTATAAATGGACCCAATGGATCTTCATCCAACTCTATAATCAAGGGCTCGCTTATGTCGATGAAATCCCCGTCAATTGGTGTCCTGAATTGGGCACTGTCTTAGCCAATGAAGAAGTCATCAACGGCTTGTCTGAACGAGGAGATTTTCCAGTTTATCGTGTACCGATGCGGCAATGGGTCTTAAGAATCACCAAGTACGCAGAAAGATTACTAGAAGATCTAGACTTAGTGGATTGGCCAGTCTCAACCAAAGAAATGCAAATCAATTGGATTGGCAAATCGGTTGGTGCCAATGTGGTATTCAAGATTGCGGGCACCAATAAAGAATTTACAGTGTTTACAACGCGTTCGGATACCCTATTTGGGGCTACCTATTGTGTATTGGCACCAGAGCATCCTTTCGTTAAAGAAATTTCTACGGATGAACATAAAGCCGAAATCGATGCCTACATCGAAGCATGCGTAAGCAAGAGTGATCTTCAACGCACCGAACTCAATAAAGAAAAGACTGGGGTCTTTACTGGGGCTTATGCGATCAATCCAGTCAATCAAAAACTCGTCCCAATTTGGATTGCGGACTATGTCTTGGCTGCTTATGGGACAGGGGCAATCATGGCTGTGCCTGCCCATGATGGACGTGACTATGAATTCGCCAAGTTGTTCGGTTTAGACATCATTGAGGTTTTAGAAGGCGGAGACATTTCAAAAGAGGCTTATGTCCAAGATGGAAAGCACATCAACAGTGATTTTTTAAATGGATTGGATAAAGAGGAAGCATTAACGAAGATGAATGATTGGCTCAAAGAACACCATGTTGGAGAAGCCAAAATTACGTATAAACTCAGAGATTGGTTGTTTTCAAGACAACGGTATTGGGGTGAACCCATTCCAATCATTTTAATGGAAGATGGTTCTAAACGAACCGTTGAAATTGAAGACTTGCCTTTAGAACTTCCAGAAGTTCAAAATTATAAGCCTTCATCAAAAGGCGAGTCTCCACTTTCCCATGCGGTCAATTGGTTGGATGTCGAAATCGATGGGATGCACGGGAAACGAGAAACCAACACGATGCCTCAATGGGCTGGAAGCTGTTGGTATTATCTACGCTATCTCGATCCGAAAAATGATCAAGCCATTGCCAATCCTGAATTATTGAAGCATTGGTTACCGGTAGATCTGTATGTCGGTGGGGCAGAACACGCTGTTTTACATTTACTCTATGCTCGTTTTTGGCATAAGGTACTGTATGATATTGGGGCTGTACCAACCAAAGAACCTTTCGCTAAACTGTTCCACCAAGGCATGATCTTGGGTGAAAATGGTGAAAAGATGAGTAAATCGAGAGGCAACGTTATCAATCCAGATGACATCATTGAAACCCATGGGGCAGATGCTTTACGGGTCTACGAAATGTTTATGGGACCTTTAGAAGCGGCCTTACCTTGGTCGAATTCCGGACTGGATGGGACCAAAAAATGGTTGGATCGAGTCGAACGTGCTTTTCTTGAACAAGGCAAACTCTCAGCGACCAATGATGGATCGTTGGATAAGTTGTATCATGCGACGGTTAAAAAAGTGACTTCAGACATTGAAACCCTGAATTTCAATACCGCGGTATCTCAAATGATGATTTTTATCAATGAGTGCTTTAAGGTAGAGACAATTTATAAAGACTATGCCATTGGTTTTATCAAAATGTTTGCTTGTTTTGCACCACATTATGGCGAAGAACTTTTTGAACACTTGAGCAATAAAACAGGGATTTCGTTTGAACCTTGGCCGACGTTTGATCCAAGAATTCTAATTGAAGATGAAGTTGAAATCGTCATACAAGTAAATGGAAAAGTACGAGGCAAACTCACAGTAGTCATGAATGTAGAACAAGCCTTTGTCGAAGCTTTGGTTAAAGAAATGGTAAGTGTCCAGATGCACTTAACCGATGTAACCATCATAAAAACGATTTACGTTAAAAATAAACTCATTAATTTTGTCGTTCGTTAACCATACAAAAGGTGACCTTCAATTGAAGGTCACCTTTTGTAATGGGAAATTAATTATTCTCTTGTACTGTAGATTCCATAAACATAAGCCGAAATAGAAATTGCGAACCCAATCGCCATTAAGAGGGACATTACATCATTGTCAGCACCGATAAATGAAGCACCTGTCCCAACTGAAGTCAAGACACCCAGTAGCCCAATAAGTGATAAAAGCAACCATTTCAGATCTTTTACTTTCGCTGCCAATACAACAATATAGGCGGTATGAAAAATCAATAATGTGCCTAAACTTGCATGCGCCAATAGAACCATTGAACTCATGACAAAGTTCCATCCTTCACCTTCAGGGATCTCGAT
The DNA here is from genome assembly GCA_038331365.1 of Erysipelotrichales bacterium. Classification (GTDB taxonomy): domain Bacteria; phylum Bacillota_I; class Bacilli_A; order Erysipelotrichales; family Erysipelotrichaceae; genus UBA2212. The sequence continues at coordinate 22,599 of JBBQOY010000006.1, forward strand.
AAACAAGGTGGTATAAATCCCTAAACCATAAATTAAAACCAATAGAAAGAAAGCCGCAAAAGCGGATCTTTTGAGTTTGATAAAAAGTTGTGTGTTATTTCTCATATAAGCTCCTTTATTCATCTGAAGAATGCTCGTTCTTACCCATATTATTGAATAATGCGATGCGACTTACAAGGTGTTTGCCCAACTAAAAAGACTTCGTAAGAAGTCCTAATTGGATTTGAATGTGATAAAAATAAGCGAAGGATCTGTCATCCAACGCGCCTTTAGGTCAGAAACACCAATCCCTGACGAGACATAAAGGGTTAAATCAGAAAGCTCATATTTTCCGTTTTGATGGATTTCATTTTTCATTGTGAGGGGACCAATGAAGGGTATAGTAATTTGCCCCCCATGCGTTTTGCCTGAAAGTAAGACATCAATGCTTGGAATGTTGAGCTGAATGGCTAAAGCAGGATCATGGGCAAAAGCTAAGGTATACTCAGTGGAAAGAATTGAAGTCAATAAGATTGGATCACTGGTCTCATCCCAACCCATAAAGTTGATTGATGCTTCACCTAAAACATGAATCGGGATCAATTTAGAATTCAAAATCTCAAAGCCTGCTTCTAGATAAATGCTTTGAAGTTCACTCTGATGGGCTTGATCGGTTTGAGATAAGATCGCATATTTTCCATAAGGTGCTTGAATTGTTTTCAATAAATCAATCAAAAATGTTCTTTCTGTTTCCGAGTAAGTAGCATAACTTTCTTCGTCGATGAGATCGCCCCCAAAGACCACAAAATCAGGATTAAGGTCTTGGATTGTTTCTACCACGTGGGTATAATATGTTTCAATGAGCGTAAAACTTTGCAAATCCGAAAAATAAACGAGGTTTAATTCATTAAAACCCGCTGGGATTTTTTCTGAACTTAAGGTAATGCGTTTAATGGTTAAACGGGTTAAAGCACCATGCGTCGCATCATAGACGATGATGGTCAATGCAATCACAAGTGCAAAGAGTGAAATGAACAAAGCTTTAAATTTCATATAAATCATTTTATCACAGACCCTATTGAAAAGTGGGTCAATGCCGTATAATAGATGAAAAGGAGAACTTATGAGAAAACTCATTGGGCTTATTTTGGTAGTTTTCGGAGTTTTAGTTTTAGCGGATACATTACAGGTCTTTGGTCCTGATATCGCACTATGGGGCATTGTTTGGCCAAGTGTTTTGATTTTGTTGGGTGTATCCTCGATGATTCGTAAAGGCTCATTTAGAATCTTTAGTGTCTTTTTAGTGATTGTCGGGAGTTTTTATCTTGCCCGTAATTTAGGGGTTGACTGGTTTGTGGGTAAAGAACTTCATCTTTTTGCTGTGTTCCTTGTGTTAATAGGCATCCAACTTTTGTTTTTTAGTGGTTGGTCAGGAATCAATAGACACACGCATGGGTTGAATAGAACTTCACGTCGTAATGATAAAGAGTTTTCTGCTTTTATGGGTGGATTAGATGAAAAAATAATCTCTGATGATTTTAAAGGGTGCAGTATCACTGCAGTTATGGGTCGGGCTGAACTCGATTTGTCTGAGGTCAGAATAAACAAAGACGTTACTGTTGAGTGTACTGCGGTTATGGGGGCTGTTGAATTGACACTGCCTCGAAATGTCCGCATCCAAGTCACTGGGACCCCAATCATGGGTGGTTACGAGAATACAAATCCAGGCGACCCCAATGCGCCTTTCACCATCACCGTTGAATATATCGCGGTTATGGGTGCCGTTGAAATTAGATAAAAGTAAAAAGCGCTGTTATACTGACTTCCTAAAAGTGGACAGTATAACAGCGCTTTTTTTTATCCTTGGTTTTTCTGCTTGATGGTCATCGCTGCTTTTTGATTCAGAATGACCGGAATAACGATGGGGTTTCGACGGGTTTTTTGATAAAGGTAAGGTTCGAGAGAGGTTCTTACCGCATTTTTTAAATCATTGAAGGTTACTTTGTTCATCATTGTTTTCTTCAATGCATCATAAACAATCAGTTCGGCTTCTTTCAGTAAGGTTTGATTCTCTTTTAGATGGACGAAACCTCTTGAAACGATGTTGGGTCGAACCAAGATCTTATTAAAACGAGAATCAATGGAAACAATCACAGCAACCATCCCATTGTCGCCTAGAATCTTACGATCTTTTAGGACGGATGTGGATAAACCAGAGGCATCGTTACCATCGACATAAATATCATCGGTTGGGATACGAGTATCTGATTGAAAAACCTCACCCTCTCGTAATACTAAAGCATCTCCATTGGCTAGAATAAAGACTTTATCTTTATCGACGCCTGTTTCAATGGCTGTTTTAGCATGGGTCTTCAACATCTTATATTCACCGTGCATCGGCATGAAGAATTTCGGCTTGATCAACTGCAACATCAGTTTTTGTTCCTCACGAGAGGCATGGCCAGTGGTGTGGATTGAGTTTAACAGTGAGTTGGTTAAGACATTGGCCCCTGAACGAGTCAACTGATTGACGACCGCATTGACTGAAAGGGCATTGCCTGGGATGGGTGAACTTGAGAAAACAACAGTATCTCCTGGAATGATTCTAAGATGACGATGGGTCCCATTGGCCATTCTGGATAGGGCAGCCAAGGGTTCACCTTGACTTCCAGTCACTAAGATACAGATTTTATTGGGGGGGATAGAATTAATGCGTTCGGGTTCGATAAAGTGACCATCTTCTACTTTGATGTGTCCATATTTCTTACCGATGGCGACAACGTTCTCCATGGAACGTCCAAAGACCACAATTTTTCGGCCACAAGCGACGGCTGCTTCAATGATTTGTCGAACGCGATAGACATTTGAGGCAAAAGTCGCTACGATGAGTCGACCTTGAGCCTTACGTGTGATGTCTAAAAGTGAAGTCGCAACTTCTTTTTCAGAGATTGAGAAACCATTTACGGAAGAGTTGGTTGAATCGCTCATCAAAAGTGTAACGCCAATTTGACCAATATAAGCCATTTTTTGATAGTCTGCATTCGCCCCAACTGGGGTCAAATCAAACTTAAAGTCACCAGTCTCAACGATACGACCATTGGGGCTATTGATTAAGACACCCAATGAATCTGGGATTGAATGGGTCGTTTTGAAAAAACCGATTTTAAAATGTTCAGTTTCTACACGTGAATCATCGTTGATGATTTCAATCTCGATTTTATAGTGACGTCTTTCTTCGAGTTTCTTTTGAATCAAGGCCGCTGCAAATTGAGGGGCATAGATTTTAGGCAGCTTAACACTCTGCATCAAGAAGGGGATTCCTCCGATGTGATCTTCATGACCATGGGTGATGATCAAAGCTTTGATCTTGTGTTGATTGCGTTGAAGATAACTATAATCAGGGATGACATAGTCAACCCCTAAAAGGCTTTCCTCAGGGAAACGTACACCAGAATCTAAG
>JBBQOY010000007.1:0-25032 GCA_038331365.1 Erysipelotrichales bacterium
AGAAAATGTGGAAACATATGCCCAACAGGCGATCTTTTCAAAATGGCTCGCGACGATCAAAACTGATGCTTTGATTGATTTGACTTTGGAATCCATGGTTTATCAACCAGATCTTAGTGATGCCAATGCTTTCTTTGAACGTTATGAAATGAAGTCTTTAATCAAAGTTGAAAAAGTCAAAGTTACCCATCTTGAAAGTGGGGATCGATTTGAAGATTTGGTTCCTGAAATGATTACCATCTTCCCACATTATCGACTCGATACAGATTGGCCTCATCCTGTTTTTGGATTGGCTTTCTCGGATGGTTTAAAAAGTTGTTTTGTCAAGATTGAAGATCTTTTAAAAGAACCCAATATCATTGCCTATTTAAACACAAATAATCCAAAACAAGTGTATGATGCGAAATCTTTTCTGCATGCCTGTGATGCCGCTAAAATAAGTGTGAATGGGACTTTTATCGATCCCATGATCCTGGCTTATCTTGATGATTCATCGATCAATACCTACGAGAAAATTCAGACCAAATTCAATTGGCCAGATTATCCAAAAGCTGTTTTAAATGAGGATACAATCACTTTATCGAGAATGATTGCCCAAAAGATGGCACAAGATACACAGGTTTTCATTGAGAAGATTGAAACTAAAACCATGATGCCTCTTTATAAAACGATTGAAGAACCTTTGATTAGAATACTTTATCGGATGGAAAAAGAAGGCATTTTAGTAGATGAATCAATCCTAAATACGATTTCTGAAGAAACTTTGAGTAAACTTAATGAATTATCTTCCCAAATCTATCATTTGGTTGGTCATGAATTCAATGTGAATTCACCTAAACAACTTGGAGAGGTCTTATTTACTGAATTGAATTTACCGTCTAATCGAAAACAATCCACCGCAATCGATGTTTTAGAAACATTGATCGATGAACATCCCATCATTATAAAATTAATCGATTATCGAAAATATCAAAAATTATATTCAACTTATGCCCAAGGTTTAAAGAAATATATCCAATCTGATCATAAGATCCATACTGTGTATAGCCAAACCACAGCCCAAACGGGAAGACTCTCCTCCTATGATCCAAATTTACAAAACATCTCTGTTCGTGACGAGGAAGCCCGTGAGATTCGCAAAGCTTTTATTCCAAGTCCTGGAAACCTATTGTATGCTTGTGATTATTCTCAGATTGAGTTGAGAGTGCTTGCCCATATGGCTGATGAAAGTGCCATGATTGAAGCGTTTAGAACAAAATTGGATATTCATACAAAAACAGCCATGGATGTCTTCAAAGTTACTGCAGAGGATGTAACAGCGTCGATGAGACGACAAGCCAAAGCGGTTAATTTTGGAATTATTTATGGAATCAGTGATTTTGGTTTGGCAGCTCAATTGGGAATCGATCGTAAATCAGCCCAAAAGTTTATCAACGTCTATTTAAGTTCTTATCCCAATATCCAAAGGTATATGGATGAAACGGTTTTCTCAGCACTACGACAAGGCTATGTCGAGACTTTGTTTCAACGTCGTCGTGAGATTCCAGAACTCTTTGATAAATCATATCAAGTACGCGAATTTGGTAAAAGAGCTGCGATGAATGCACCAATTCAAGGGACCGCCGCAGACATAATTAAATTGGCTATGATTAAAGTGGATGTAATGCTCAAGCACTTGAAACTTAAAACCAAAATGATCGTTCAGGTTCATGATGAATTGGTCTTTGATGTGCCAAAAGAAGAGTTGGAAATCGTCAAAAACGAAATCAAGAAAGCGATGATCGAAGCTGTTGATCTTAAGGTCCCTATGGAAGTATCTGAAGCGTATGGAAGTTCTTGGTTTGAGGCAAAATAATGCCTGAACTTCCCGAAGTAGAAACAGTTGTTACAACCTTAAGAAATCAAATTGTAGGTGAAAAGATTAATAAGGTAGAGTTATTTTGGCCTAAAACGGTGTATGAATCGTGTTCATTTATCAGTGATGTAACCAATCAACGGATTTTAAACATCACCCGAAGAGGGAAATATCTTATCTTTACATTAGAACAAGGTTATATGAGTGTTCATTTAAGAATGGAAGGTCGATTCTTTTTGACCCCACTTGAAGATGAACCTAAGAAGCATACACATGTCTTGTTTTACTTAAGCGATCGGAAATTAGAATTCAACGACACGCGTAAATTCGGTAGGATTAAATATTCCCTTGAAAACCCTGAAACTTTATTGAATCATTTGGGGTATGAACCTTTTGATGGGGCGTTAACACCCCGCTACTTGCGTCAACTCGCAAAAAAAAGAACCATAGCTTTAAAGACTTTCTTGCTGGATCAATCAGTGATCGCAGGGATTGGGAATATTTATGCAGATGAAATTTGTTTTCAAGCCCAACGCTCTCCTTTAAAAAAAGTTAATACTTTAACCTTGAGACAATGGCAGGAAGTCATTGATATCACGCGTATTGTGTTAAGGGAAGCGATTTTAGCCGGGGGATCGACTGTGCGAAGTTATACGGCATCTTTAGGCATCAGTGGCCGATTTCAAAGTAAACTTCGGGTTTATGGACGAGGAAATCAAGCGTGTTTGACTTGCGGGTCAAGCTTGAAAAGCGTTAAAATAGGACAAAGGACATCAGTGTATTGTCCCACTTGTCAGAAAGGCTAATATGCACATTGCGATCACAGGCAGTATTGGAAGTGGAAAATCCAGCGTAAGCCGTATTTTAAAGTCATTGGGATATCCTGTTTTTGATGCGGATAAAGTGGCCAAAGCCCAATATGAAAAATATGAAGTAAAACAGCTGCTAAATACTTACTTTCAAGAGGATCTTTATCCTAATGGGAAAATTGATCCTGCCCGTTTATCCGCTCTAATTTTTCAAAAAAATCAAACAGAGGCACGTCAATTTGTGGAAGCATTGATTCATCCTTTGGTTTTAGCTGACTTAAATCAAATGGGTTTGGATTCAGGCGAGCCCATCGTCTTTAGCGAAGTACCTTTGCTTTATGAATCTCATGGTGAAATAGACTTCGATCGTGTTTTGTTGATTGTTAGTGATGAAGACATCGCGGACAAACGATTGATGGAACAGCGTGGTTTGGACCTCAAAGAGATTCGTAGACGAAGAAAACTTCAGCTTAACCCTAAAATTAAAATGGCTTTAGCAGATGATCTTATCGAAAACAATGACGATGAAGTCAGTTTACGAAGACAAGTTACCCTATACAGTGATAAAATAAGAAGTAAGTATGGAAAGAAATAAGAACGCCATCATTCATATTGAATCTTTTTCCAATGCCCTGGATTCTGCCAGTCTTTTTACAGTGTATCAGAAGCTTTGTGGAACCAGTGCCATTGGATTATATGGACTTATGGTCTACTTGAGTATTCCTGATGCGTTTACGCACGCTCAATTAACTCAACTCTTAGGTACAAGTGACCAACAACTCAGCACAGATTTTAATGCTTTGGAACAAGTTGGGTTAATTGAGAGTTATCATCACCCCATTCAAGATTCGTATCTCTATGTGTTAAAGGCACCTTTGAAAGTCATCGAAGCATTGAATCATCCTGTTTTGGGCAGAGCATATTTACAAGCCGTTGGACAGAATCACTTCAATACACTAAAAAAACGTTTTAATCCAACTAAACCAATCAAAGATGGTTTTGAACACATTAGTAGTCCTTTTGAATCCAATCGATTAAAAGATTTTGACCTTAAACGGGAAAGCACTTTTGAACCACAAGTCATAGAACTCAGTGGTTTAAGTTTCAACATCCTAGAATTTAAACAACGTTGTTCAGAACTCATTTTTCCTCAATCGCTCAGAACACCTGAAAACTTAAAACTAATAGAAGAATTGGGTTCAGTTTATGGGGTCAGTGTATCTAAGATGATCCAAAGTACGGGCGATTGTATCAATATCAGTACCTTGTCTTTTGATCACGAAAAACTTGAACGTTTATTGAGAAAAGTCAAAGAACCATCCTTGATGCCTGCTGATCCTTACATGAGTGAACCCGTTCAGTTTTTGCGATGGCTTCAAGAAGATAAAGAACCTACAGATACAGAAAAACGTTTATTGAGCGCATTGGTTAGAGAACAACGTCTCAATCCTGAGGTTGTTAATGTCTTAGTTAAACATGCCTTGGAATCAAGTAATCAATCGTTAAAGAAGAATTATGTAGAAACCATTGCGGCTTCATGGAGTCGTTTAAAAATAACGACCAAAGATCAAGCTTTGTCCCATATCGCTGGCTTAGGCAAAAAAACAACGAAAGCACGTAAAGAAGCCATACCAGAGTATAAAACCGCCTCTGAACCAATGAGTGAAAACGAGTTAACTGAATTGAAAGCTAGACTCAAGAAACTAGGAGAAAAGCATGGAAAAGATTAACATCAGTTTTGAACTCAATGAAAAGCAAAAAGTGGCGCGTGCACTATTAGTTCAAAATGTGCTTAAAGATTCAAAAGTCATCACATTTATGAAAACATATCAACTTGATGAAACTTTCGTTGCTCGTCATGCCCAACGTTTTGCCGATTGGTCGATTGAAATTGGACGATGTGATCATTGCCCTGGTCTTCATGCCTGTCGCCAAAATGAAACGGGACATTTTTTAGACATCGAGTATGAAGGCTTATTAGAAACAGTTTTTAAACCCTGTGCTTATCAAAACGCACGAAATATCTTAACTGCCCATGAGAAAAACTATCTGATTAAGGATGGGGGAAGAGAAGTATTATTGGCTGATTTTTCGTCTTTGTTGAATGCTGATTTTGAACCCACTTATGCGGAAAGCATCGATAAAGTTGCTGCCTGGATTGAAACACCATCCGAGAAAGGCTTTTATCTCTATGGGGCAAGTGGCGTCGGCAAGACTTATTTGGCGGCTGCCGTTTTAAACACTTATGCGAAAAAGGGCATCCATGTTGCTTTAGTCCACGTGCCTTCATTGGCCATCAAAATTAAGCAAAGCTTTGATACACCAGATGTGATTGACTATACGATAGCGATGATCAAAAAAGCTCGTGTTGTTGTCTTTGATGACATCGGGGCTGAATCTTTGTCGGGTTGGTTTAGAGATGAAATTCTTTTACCCTTGTTGAATTATCGAATGGAGCATGAAAAATCGACTTGGTTTACCAGTAATCTAAAATTGGATGGTTTAAAAGCACACTTCAGATACAATCTAAAAGGGGACGATGAAGCCCTCAAAGCCAATCGCTTGATGGAACGGATCGAAAGCTTATCCAGTCCCCTGGTCGTCATTGGAAAAAACCGTCGAAACACTTAAAAAAATATACAATCAGAGTGCATAATGATAAAATTAATAAGGATAAAAAGGTACTAAAATGATCAAACGCATTGGAATATTAACTTCTGGTGGTGATGCCCCAGGTATGAATGCGGCAATTAGAGCCATCGTTCGTTCAGCCTTAGCTCAAGGCATTGAAGTTGTTGCCATTGAAGATGGTTACAAGGGCATGGTTGAAGGTCGGATGTGGCAAATGAACAGTCGAAGTGTTAGTGACATCATTCTCAAAGGTGGAACCATTTTAGGGACTGCTCGATTACCTGAATTTTTAGATCGCTCAGTCCGTGCAACGGCTGTCCATAATCTTCAAGAAAATGGGGTCGAAGCTGTGGTTGTGATTGGAGGGGATGGCACTTATCGAGGCGCCTTGGCCTTAACAAAAATGGGCATTAATTGTATTGGATTACCTGGCACCATTGATAACGATATCGCTTCTACCGATTATACCATTGGTTTTGATACAGCCTTAAATACGGTCATTCAAAACATCGATAAATTAAGAGATACTTCGTCTTCTCATCACCGTTGTTCGGTCGTTGAAGTCATGGGAAATCACTGTGGTGATCTCGCGGTTTTCGCCGGCATCAGTTGTGGGGCAGAACTGATCATTACACCTGAAAGAGGGTATAATGAAGATGCAGTCTTAAAGAAATTAATGTATTTTGATGAGGTACGTAAGAAACGCCACGCGATTGTCGTTATCAGTGAAAAAATCACTGATGTACAATTCCTAGCAGCTAAAATTAGTGAGCTGACAAATTTTTCAGGGCGAGCTACTGTCTTGGGTCACATACAACGAGGCGGTTCCCCAACCGCATTTGATCGTGTATTGGCGACTCGAATGGGGGATAAAGCCGTGGAACTATTAATTCAAGGGGTGGGTGGTCATTGTGTTGGCATGCTTAAAAATGAAATTGTTTCAATGCCGATTGTAGAAGCTTTGGCTTTGCCGAGAAGAACAAGAGAAGATTTACTTGCCTTACATGAAAGGCTGATCTAAGGAGGTCACATGATTACCATCCGAAAAACTAAGATTATATGTACACTGGGTCCTTCCAGTGATTCCAAAGAAATGATTGTAAAACTAGCGGAAGCTGGGATGAACATCGTTCGGTTGAATTTCTCGCATGGAGACCATAAAGCCCATGGCGACAAAATTAAACTCATCAATGAAATTAATTCTGTATCCGGTTATAACTTAGCCATTATGTTGGATACTAAAGGTCCAGAGATTCGTTGTGGAGAAATGGAAAACGGAGTATTAAACTTTCAAAAAGGGGACATCGTTCAAGTCGTGAGTGAACCTGTTTTAGGCAATAATCAGCGCTTCTACGTCGATTGTATTGAACTTTATGATGACATCAAAGTCGGTAATTATTTATTGATCGATGATGGCAAAATGAAACTAACCGTCATTGATGTCAAACCGGGTGTCTTGACTTGCCGTATCGAAAATCATGGGATCATTAAGACCAAAAAAGGTGTTAATGTCCCTAATGTTAAATTATCCATGCCTTTCATTTCAGAAAAAGATGATGCTGATTTAAGATTTGGCTGTCGTCAAGATGTTGATTTTATCGCAGCCAGTTTTGTCAGACGTGCCCAAGACGTTTTGGCCATTCGAAAGATCCTACTCGATGAAGGCAAACCTAAAATCCAAATCATTGCGAAAATTGAAAATCAAGAAGGTTATGATAATCTTGAATCCATTTTGGAAGTTGCAGATGGTGTAATGGTTGCCAGAGGTGATTTAGGCGTTGAAGTATCGACGCAATTGGTTCCAATCTATCAAAAGAAAATCATCAAAAAAGCCAATGAGATGGGAAAACCTGTCATCACAGCGACCCATATGCTTGAATCGATGATGGCAAATCCACGTCCAACAAGAGCGGAAGCATCAGATGTCGCCAACGCCGTTTTAGATGGTTCTGATGCGATTATGCTCTCAGGCGAAACAGCCGCTGGTGAATACCCATTGGAAGCTGTGACGACCATGGATATCATCTCTACTGCGATCGAAGAAATCTTGCCATATCGTGAACGACTAGACTTGGCCATCAAATCATCAGGTAAAACCATTCAAGATGCCATTGGGATTTCTGTTGCTGATTCTGCCTTACAATTGGATGCTGTAAAAGCAATCATTGCCTTTACTCAAGGTGGCTCAACCGCAAAACGTATCTCTAAGTTTAGACCTTCGGTACCCATCTTTGCCGTAACCTTTACCAAATCTGTTCAACTTAAACTAAATCTATATTGGGGTGTAATCCCTGTTTTCTCAGACATTCAAAACAGTATGACCAATGATGATGAATTGGCCAGTATTATCGCTAAAGATCGTGGCTTAAAAGCTGGAGACTTTGTGATCATTACAGCAGGCTATCCAACAGGTGAAGGCACTGCCAATATGATGACAATTGTTGAGGTTAAGTAAAGTGAAAACAGTCATTGGAATTGATTTAGGTGGCACCAATGTTAGAGTTGCGAAAGTCACTGAGGATGGCAAAATCCTTCAAGAATTTAAAAGCCCATGTTATGCTCAAGAAGGACCAGAAAAAGTAACTTCCAACATCATTGAACTTCTTAGTAAGATTGATGATATCAAATCTTGCTCGGGAATTGGAATCGGAGTTGCTGGACCTGTGGATACGATCACAAAAGAATTGAAGATGTCGACCAATCTTCCAGGTTTGGCTTTTTTCCCAATTTGCGAACGCATTGAAGCGGCTTTTGGACTTCCTACGTATATGGACAATGATGCCAATGTCGCAGGGTTGGCTGAAGCCCTCTTGGGTGCAGGCCGTGGACAAAAGATTGTTTATTTTATCATCCATGGGACTGGGGTTGGTGGTGCTTTGGTGGTTTCTGGACAAGTCGTTTCAGGTAAGAATGGTTATGCTGGTGAAATTGGAAATATCATAGTGACTCGCGAAGGTGAAAAAGAAAATCACCTGAATGTCGGCGCTGTTGAAAATCTCGCTTCAGGTGCCGCCCTCATTAAGACGGCCAAAGCCAGAATTGACCCTGAGATTAATTCAGCTTATGAAATTTTTAAATTAGCGAAAGAAGGCAATAAAGTTGCCTTAGATATTATTGATAAGATGGCTTTTGACTTTGCTTCAGCATGTTCTGCCATTGGTCATGTGGTTGATCCAGCTGTGTTTGTGGTGGGTGGTGGTGTTGTTCAATCACATGAACAGTATTTCCCACTTGTCAAAAAGTATTATGATCAATTGGTTCACGAAGGTATGCGAGGGGTTCAGTTTGTCCCTGCAGAACTCGATGAACCCGGGATCTTAGGTGCAGCAATGCTGCCGATATCCCAAGGCAACTAAAGGAGAACATATGCCCAGTCAAAGAATGCTTAGAAAATATGCTAAATTAGCAGTTTGTGTCGGTGCGAACGTTAGAAAAGGTCAGCCACTTTTGATTTCAGCTTCCGTTGAAACCAAAGATTTTGTTCGTTTATGTGTTGAAGAAGGCTATAAAGCAGGAGCTCCAATGGTTTCTGTTCGTTGGTTGGATCAGATGACAGCCCACAGTTCATATAAATATGCGACTGTTGATGTTTTAAGTGATGTGCCTGAGTATATCGTTCAACAATTGAAATTCTATATTGATAAAGGGTATGCGACAATCAGTATCTCTGCCGAAACACCAGGCGTTATGGCCGATATTGATCCACTCAAATTACAAAAAGTAGGCATGGCAACTGGTAAAGTTCTTAAATTCTTCAGTGAACACATGATGGGCAACCGGACGCAGTGGTGTGTTGTTTCTGTACCGACAGAAGGTTGGGCCAAGAAAGTATTCCCCAATGAACGGACTTCAAAAGCCGTTGATAAATTGTGGGATGCTATCTTAGCCGCTGTGAGAGTTACCAAAGATAACGATCCCGTTAAAGAATGGAAAGCTCACAATGAGATTCTTCATAAGCACAATGAAATGCTTAATAACTATAACTTCAAAGCTTTGAAGTTTAATAACAATAAAGGCACAGATTTAACAGTCGGTTTAGTGAAAAATCATGTCTGGGCCGGTGGAAACGAGAAATCAACCAAAGGAATCGTCTTCAATCCAAACATGCCGACTGAAGAAAGTTTCACAATGCCTGAAAAGAAGGGTGTTAATGGTAAAGTCGTTGCGACCAAACCGCTTAATTATAATGGATCTTTAATCGAAGATTTCTGGTTGGTCTTTAAAGACGGAAAAGTTGTGGATTTCGATGCTCGTGTTTCTAAAGAAGCCTTGGCTTCCTTGGTTAATTATGATGAAGGTTCATGTTATCTTGGTGAAGTGGCTTTAATTTCGCATGATTCACCCATCTCCAATTCAAATATCTTATTCTATAACACCTTGTTTGATGAGAATGCCTCATGTCACTTGGCTTTAGGTAGAGCTTATCCGATGAATGTTAAAGGTGGGAATGCAATGGCTCAGGAACAATTGGATGCTGCAGGTGCCAATAATTCGATGACCCACAATGACTTCATGTTTGGTTCGGCTGACTTAAGTGTCGTTGGGATCACGCAAGAAGGCAATGAAGTCGTCGTCTTTAAAAACGGAAATTTTGTCTTCTAATTGACAAGATTTAAGTTAAGCATTAAACTTAATCCATAAACCAACAACACAGAACAAAAGTGATGATTCAATGTAGAGAGAAAGCAATTTGGTGAAAGCTTTCATTAGAATCTTGACTTACCACCTGTGAGGGAACTTCGAAAAGTTACGTGACTCTGCGTTAATGAGTTGAGCGCATTCAAATGCGAAATCAAGGTGGTACCACGAGACACTCGTCCTTATGACGGGTGTCTTTTATTTTCAAGGAGGATCTATGATCAACATCAAAGAAGATGAAAAACTCAGTGTATTGAATCATTCGGCAGCGCATATGATGGCTCAAGCCATCAAACGCTTGTATCCACAGGCTATGTTTTGGGTAGGACCCGTCATCACGGAAGGCTTTTACTATGACATGGATCTAGGGGATGCCATCATCAATGAAGAAGCCTTGGTTAAAATTGAAGCGGAAATGAAGAAAATTGCAAAAGATGGAAAACGGATCATACGTGAAGAACTTACTAAAGAAGCAGCTTTAGCAAAGTTTAAGGATGATCCCTATAAGTTAGATCTCATTAACAATATGGATGAAGATGCAGTGATCTCGACGTATCGCCAGGATGAATTTGTCGATCTTTGTCGTGGACCGCATGCCTCGACCACTAAAGAACTGAAATTTTTTAAACTTTTAAAAGTCTCTGGTGCTTATTGGAAAGGCGATTCAAAAAACAAGATGCTTCAGCGTGTCTATGGGATCTGCTTCGATACTCAAGAAGCCTTGAATGAACATCTTTATCTCTTAGAAGAAGCTAAAAAACGTGATCATAAAAAATTAGGCAAAGAGCTCAATCTTTTCATGATGAGTGAATTTGGGCCAGGTTTTCCATTTTGGTTACCGAATGGCATGATTTTAAGAAATATTCTAGAGAACTTTTGGTATGAAGAACATACCAAGGAAGGCTATGAATTCATCAAAACACCAATGATGCTCAATCAAGAACTTTGGGAAACTTCAGGACATTGGTTTAACTATCGTGAAAATATGTATACTTCGGAAATCGATGACAACAAATTTGCCATCAAACCGATGAACTGCCCTGGTGGTATTCTTGTTTATAAGAATAGTTTGCATTCCTATAAAGATCTACCAATCAGAAGTGGTGAACTTGGTTTGGTTCATCGGCATGAAGCTTCTGGCGCATTGAATGGGTTATTTAGAGTCAGAGCCTTTACCCAAGACGATGCCCATATCTATATGCGCGAAGATCAAATCGAAAGTGAAGTCGTTCGACTCATTAACTTCTTTGATCGTTTCTATAAACTGTTTAACTTAACGTATTCGATTGAACTTTCAACGCGACCTGAAAGCAAATATATCGGGTCAATCGAAGTATGGGATGCCTCTGAACTGGCTTTAAAACAAGCATGTGAAGCTGCTGGAAAAACATTTAAAGTCAATCCAGGAGATGGAGCTTTCTATGGACCTAAACTTGATTTTCACATCAACGATTCTTTAGGTCGTGAATGGCAATGTGGTACCATTCAATTGGACATGAATTTACCAGAACGTTTCGATATGACTTATATTGATTCTGATGGAGAAAAACGGCGTCCGGTCATGTTACATCGGGTTATTTTTGGCTCCGTTGAACGTTTCATCGGCATCTTAATTGAACATTATGCAGGTGCTTTCCCTTTGTGGTTGGCGCCAGTTCAAATTGCCATCTTAGGGGTTAATTCAGAACTTCATCATGAAGCCAGTGAAACTTTAAAAGCAAAACTTGAAGCACTTAAATTTAGAGTAAAAGTTGATAATCGAAATGAAAAGTTAGGGTATCGTATGCGTGATGCGCAAATGAAGAAGATTCCCATTCAAATAGTCTTAGGTGATGGAGAAATCGCTGATGGTTCGGTTAATGTGCGTCGATATGGTAAAAACGATTCTGTTTCTATGAACGTCGATGATTTCATTGGTAGTATTCAAAATGAACTGGATCTAAAAGCATGAAGAAATCCCTGATTGTTCTTATTGTTGTCTTAAGTTTAGTGGCTTGTACACCCGCTAAAAAATATACATTTACTTGGTTAGCACCGAAAGGTGCACCTTCGGTGGCTCTGATCCCTTTAATCAATGAAGCGGTTGATGCGATCGAATTGGTGGATGGGACAGATGTCATCTCAGCAGCCTTGATTCAAGGCGAAAAGGATGTCATCATCGCACCTCTTAATTTGGGCGCAAAACTCATTCAATCTGGCGATGCAGCATATCAACTACTCTCCATAGTGACGTGGGGAAATCTTTATGTTGTTAAAGATGATGCGGTTGCCTTTTCAAATAACATGGAATTGGCAATGTTTGGTACAAAAGCTGTTCCTGAATTGATTTTGAATCAAGTCGCAGATCAATTGCCGTTTACATTTACGAAGGTCCCTTTTAATTCAGTCGTTGATGTCAAAAGTCAATTGGTCACCAAAACCTATGCAATGGGCCTATTGGCTGAACCAATCGCAACAGCAACAATCGCTGCTGCCAAAGCCCAAGGCATTACCTTAAGCATTGTGGCGGATCTACAAGCCCTCTGGAAAACAAAAACAGGTGTTGAGAATTATCCTCAAGCTGCACTATTCGTAAGAAAAGATTTAACTACTGCCCAGATCGCTCAAATTAAAGAAAGCGTCGAGTCAATGGTGACGTATGTCACTTTAGTAAAAGCAGATCCGAATCTTGTGGAGACAGACATCACGAATTTGACGGCTGAACGGATCGGAGTTCCGTCTGCTGCCATCGTCAAAGCCACTTGGAATCGATTAAACATTGATGTTCAATATGCCACTGATGTTAAAAATGAGATCGCTACCTTCTTAGCCTTATTCAATTTGACCTTGGATTCGAAAAATGTGGTCTCAAAGTAATCCATTTTAAATACTCAAGTCAATTCAATAGAGTTGTCTTTTTTAGTTCCTAAACAAATCGTAGATTGAAATCATTGAGGCGTTGTTGTGATATTATATTTTTGTTAAACTCAAAAAATAGGATTCATTCATTTCGAAAGGGGATATATGACAGAACTATTTGAAGTATTTATGATAGTCAGTTTTGGAATATCGTGGCCAATGTCGATTCTTAAGTCAATCAAAGCTAAAACCGCTAAAGGCAAGAGTCTCTTTTTCCTAGGCATGATTCTATTTGGATATGCTTGTGGGATTGCTTCTAAATTATTGGGTGGGAAAATTAACTATGTCATTGGTTTCTATATCCTTAATTTCATCATGGTCAGTATAGATATGGGTTTTTATTTTAGAAATCGTAAGATTGATCTTCAAAATGAAATCGTCTAAAAAATTTTTATTTGGCTTGTTTTTACAAGAAGCATTTTTCATACGCATGCCTTATGCGTTATAATACATCTAATGAAAAAAGTTGGTATTTGGTTGTTTTATGGTTTTTTATGGGAAGGGGCAGCGTTGGTTGTCGATAAGGCAATCTTATTGCCTTCTTTGACGTCTGTGGTTTCGTTAATGTTTCAACAGATACAAAGCACAGTGCTTTATATCAGTTTGGGTACGAGTTTAATCCGTGTTTTTATTGGGACAATGATTGCTTTACTATTCGCCTTAACATTAAGTTTATTGGCGGAATCCTTTCCTAAACTTAAAATGTGGTTTCGACCTTTAATTTTAATCAGTAAAACCATTCCCAACATTACCTATATATTGATCATCTTAATTTGGTTCTCACGTGAAATGACCGTCAGTATCATTACGCTTTTGATACTGTTTCCAGTTCTTTATAGTCATTTAAGCACCGCCATTGAAACCATCATGCCTGAGTACAGTGATCTTCACGAGCTCTTTCCGGAAAACTATTTTCATCGTTTATTTAAAGTAATCTTACCTTTAATTAAAGTTCATTTGATTGAAAGCATTCAAACGGCCATCTCTTTGGGTTTTAAAGTCGGGGTCATGGCTGAATTGCTGGGTCAAGTTCAACCAGGACTTGGTTACCAACTCTATCTTGCGAAACTCGACCTCAATACCACGGCTTTGTTTGCTTACACAGCTTGGATGATCATCACAGTTGTCTTTGCCGAAAAGATCATTGGTCAGTTTAAGCAGGATTTATAATGGATAAGGCTCAACTCATTCAATCTTTTAAGGATCAAGACTATTCACTTCAAAGAACCTTGTTTACCCTCAAACTTCAGAAGATTGAATTGTCTTTTGAAACCATGGCATTAATTCAAGAAATTTATGGTGTCTCAACAGCGAAACTTCTACAAATCAAAACAGGTCACCCAATTCAATCTGGAAAACAAGAAGGCTTACACACACTGTTGATGTGTCGTTCTTGTCAAAAGGGAGACCCAATGCTTGTTGAACAGGTAAGTAAACTGATCGATACCCCCATTGGCTCGACAAGCAGTGATGGATGGATCAGTTTTGATTGGATGGGTTGTATGGGTTTATGTGGGGTGGGACCGAATGCAATGCTTAATCAAAAAATCTATCCTTCAATCAATACCAACCCATTTTTTATACAACGGTTAACCCAACTCTTAGAAGAAAGAAAATCGAGGTAAGAGCATGAATATGAAACAGAGGATCGCATGGAAACATGTGGTTAATCCAAAAGGAAACTTATATTTAATGGATGAAGCTGAAAAGACTTATATTGTGGACTTCAGTAAACTAAATTCAAAAGCAAGTAGGCATTTGCACCAAATGCATTTATTTCATATGATTGCGGTATATGCCTTACCTATTTCGATTATTCTTTTAACTTTACCGATGAAACCAGACCTTGCAACCCGATTAATCTTAGTTACTGTATCGATTGGTCTAATTTATTTAATAGATTATCTGTTTATGATTTTTTTAGTCATTCCTACTAATATTCGAGAGATATTGGAAGAAAAGAAACGAAAATAAAGCCGATTCAGAAGAATCGGCTTGTTTTTATTTGAGGAAATCTAATACGAAGGGTAAGACTTGATCAAGATCCAACAGTTGAATCTCCTTTTCATTTCTGAATTTTACTTCAACTTTACCTTGATCAATGGTTTTACCAACGGTGATCCTTAATGGGACACCAATAAGATCCATATCATTGAATTTCACCCCAGCCCGTTCATCTCGATCATCCAATATGACTTCGATGCCAGCTTTTATGAGCGTTTGATAAAGGTTCTCTCCAGTTGTACTCTGTAGTTCAATCTTGGAGTTGATGACGACGATTGCGACAAAATAAGGGGCTAAATTTTTTGGCCAAATAATCCCATAATCATCATGATTTTGTTCAACCAAAGCCGCTAAACATCGACCTGGTCCAATCCCATAAGATCCCATGATGACAGGATGTAGTGTGTTTTCAGCATCGAGGTATTCCAACCCTAAAGCTTTGGAATATTTATCGCCCAATTTAAAGGTGTTGCCAATTTCTATGCCATTGTTGAAGTAGATCTTACCACCACATTTTGGACAAGCATCATTTTCTTTGATGTTTCTAATGTCTGCAAATTGATCGACCTCGAAATCGCGTCCCACATTAACATTTTGGAAGTGATGGTCAGTCTTGTTTGCCCCAACTAAGAAATTACTCATGGTTTTAATGCGGTAATCGGCGACGACTTTGAGTTTGATGCCGATTGGACCAGCGTAGCCGACCTTAGCATGACTCACTTTTTCAACGATTTCACTGTTGGCCAATTCAACCACAGTTGCACTAAACAGTTTTTGAAGTTTGATTTCATTGATCTCATCATCAGCGCGGACCATAACAAGCACGGCTTCTTTATCGATCATATAGATCATGGATTTGGTCATCTTGTCTTCCGATATTTTATATTGTTCGACAAGATCTTTGATTTTGCCTACATTGGGTGTATATAATTCGCTTATTGCTTCAAAGGGTTCTAAGGTTAAGTCATCTGTCACACAAGGGGAAACTTCAATGTTGGAGGCAAAATCACAGGCATCACAAAGCACGAGGCGATCTTCGCCAATGTCGGTGACAGCTTGAAATTCTTCTGAAAGTAAGCCACCCATAACACCAGTGTCTGCGGTAACGATTTTATAGCGGATGCCCATACGATCAAAAGCTGCTTTATACGCATCAAACATTTTTTGATAGGAGACACTTAATCCATCCAGATCCTTATCAAAAGAATAGGCATCTTTCATGATGAATTCACGAACGCGAATTAAACCAAACCGAGGTCTGGGTTCATCTCTGAATTTTGTTTGGAATTGATAAAGATTAAAAGGTAAGTCTTTATACGACTTGACATGATGATTGGCGGCCATTAAAAATAATTCTTCATGGGTTGGTCCTAAGACAAATGGTTTCCCAAATCGATCTTTCAAAGCAAACATAGAAGCACCAATCAAAGCTCTTCTTCCAGATTGTTCATAAACTTCTTCTGGAATCAATGAAGGCATTAGGACTTCCTGAGCACCTGTTTTATTCATTTCTTCACGGATGATCTGTTCAATTTTCTTTAGGACTTTGAACCCCAAAGGAAGATACATGTAGACACCAGAAGAATTTTTCTTAATCATACCGCTTCGGGTTAATAAATTGCCTGAAACGGAGTCTTCATCTTTAACATTTTCTCTTAAAGTGAAGAAGTAGCTGCTTTTTAATTTCATATGAAACCTCGCTGAACCTTATAAGATTATAGCACGTCACACTTTTGTTTGACACCTGGTTTTAATCATGATAAACTAACTCTGCAAAT
Source organism: Erysipelotrichales bacterium (assembly GCA_038331365.1). GTDB lineage: Bacteria > Bacillota_I > Bacilli_A > Erysipelotrichales > Erysipelotrichaceae > UBA2212. Next base: position 16,614 of record JBBQOY010000007.1, read on the forward strand.
AACTGTGGAAAGAAGAAGTTCCTGCTTCTCACCCGATGGCTCAAGTCATGGGTACGTGCTACAAAACACTTTTGGTACTTTTAAGCGGGAAACTCAAACCCGCTTTTTATTTGAAATGGAGGACTAGTATATCACAAAACGACCTGTAAATGATGAATTGGTGAATGAAAACATTCGCTTTAAAGAAGTGTTGGTCATCGGCCCCAATGGAGAACAATTGGGTCATCTGATGCGCCGTGAAGCTCTTGAAAAAGCGTATGATTATGGTTTGGATCTCTTCTGTGTTGCCCCCAACGCCACTCCCCCAGTCTGTAAGATTATGGACTATGGAAAATATCGTTTCGAGCTACAAAAGAAAAACAAAGAAGCAAAGAAAAACCAGCAAGTGACTGAAGTTAAACCTTTACGCTTATCACCGGTCATTGACACCCATGATTTTGAAACAAAACTCAATCACGCGAAAACTTGGATTGCTGAAGGCTTAAAAGTCAGAATCGACATGCGTTTTAGAGGCCGTCTCATTACCCACATTGAAGTGGGAAAGAAAGTCATGGATGAATTTGCGAGACAAATGAGTGAAGTTGCGGTCATTGAAAAACCGGCGGTAATGGACAACCGTACCATGATTTTGGTTCTCAGTCCGAAGAAAACAAAATAGAGGAGCAGACTATGCCAAAAATGAAGACAAAAAGTGCTTTGGCCAAACGCGTCAAAGTCACCGGCTCTGGAAAACTAAAACGTTCCCATGCGTATGTATCTCACTTCGCAGCCAACAAAACACACAAGCAGAAAAGACATCTCAGAAAGTCAACACTGGTAAGCAAATCAGATTTCAAGCGTATCAAGTTGTTGCTTCAAAGGTAAAAGGAGTAACATGCCAAGAGTAAAAGGTGGTTATGTCACCAGAAGACGCCGTAAAGGCATTCTAAAATTAGCCAAGGGTTATTTTGGAAGTAAGCATACAATTTATAAGACGGCTCATGAACAGGTCATGCATTCATTAAAGTATGCCTTCAGAGATCGTCGTCAACTGAAACGTGAAATGAGAAAACTCTGGATTGCCCGTATCAACGCAGCAGCCAGAATGAATGACATCACTTATTCCAGATTGATTAATGGCTTGAAACTTGCCAACATTCAGATCAACCGTAAGATGTTGTCTGAAATGGCCATTCATGATCCTAAGGGATTCAGCACTGTGGTTGAAAAAGCCAAGAAAGCTGCAGCCAAAACCGAAGCATAAAAATAGATCCGCAAGGATCTTTTTTTATGCTTAAGTTAGATAAGCTTCCAATTTAGCTTGGGCAATCTTAAGATAGATTGCTTCTTCGCGACTTTCAAACATCATTTGAGCCCAAGTACACCATAGGAGGTTGTGGAAGGCTTCATACGCGTTTAAACGCATTCGTTCGTCTTTTGATAAGGGATGATCAAAGTAAGCGTTATAGAAGACTTGGCGTTCCTGTGCACTGATCTCATTTTCAGTGATGAAGCTCATGACATCAAAGAATGGGTCATTGTCGCCGGCATATTCATAATCAATCAAATAATCTTGCGTTGAACTAAAACAAATGTTTCCACTGACCCAATCGTTATGACATAAGGTTGGGATAAACTTAATTGTTTTGAGGCTTAAGAGTGTCTTTTCAGCACGAGCGTCATCAATCAAAGGATTTTTGACGTAAGATCGATATTGTTGATAACGAGCAATTGGATCAAAATCATATCCAATGGTTTCATTTATGCCATGTAGACGCTTCATCAAGAGCGCTGTTCGTTGGATTTTGTCTTCTCCATGATATTCTTCAAAAGTCGCCAAATCATCGATATAACGTGTAATTTTGATGCCTGTTGTTTGATTGTAAAACATGGTGATTACATCTAAATCTGCTTGTTTTGCCAACTGTAAAGCTTTGGCTTCATGCTTAAAATTCACGATCTGATGTGCATCACTTTTGGGAACACGTAAAACATATTTCTGTTGATCAACAGTAATCAAGTAATTTTTATTGGTTAAGCCTTTTTCTAACGGTTGAATTAAATATATTTCTGTTTTGAAAAAGGTTTGTATCAGTTTATCAAGGTCACTCATAACAGTATCATAGCACAGGATTTAGGGGCTTACGAAAATGCTGGTGCGTGTTATAAGCATAAAGTTCACTGACAAGCAGCATCAAGAAGGTAAATCCAAACACCAAGGGATAAAGCCAATCAATGGAAGTCCAAGCGAACCATTGACCCATGGCATTGGACATAATCGTGCCACCGATATAAGCAATCCCGACTTGAAGACCAATCAGCAAAGCCCCATTGGCTAAATTAAAGCGTTTGGGTGTTTCGTGCATCATTGAAGGGTAGAGTGGGGCATAGCCCAAACCTGTCAGCATCAAAGCCAAACGAACGATCTCTGAGGAAGGGTGCATCAATAGGATGCCTAATCCAATCAAACTGATTGTGCAACCTAAACGTAACATATTTTGATTGCCCAGTTTGTTAGAAATGAGTCCAGATAAAAAACGCCCACTCATAATGGCCCCATAATACCCAGCCACAAATAAACCAGAAATCGTTGGATCGATTTTCATCGATTCAATCAGATATGTATTGGTCCACAAGCCGACACAAAGTTCAACGCCAACATATAAAAAATAGAAAGCCAAACCATACATCATGCGACTTTCGAAACGGCCCTTTTCTTTGGGTGTATTTTCAGAGTTATCTTCACTTTTTTGATCCCAAAAATTAATGGTTAATAATAAAACGATTCCGATTAACACCTGCAAAATTCCAATATTCAGATAACCTTGAGTCCACTGATGAGACATCGCTAAAGAAATCGTGAAAATGATGGGTCCTAAAGTTGCCCCAACCCCCCAAAACCCATGAAGCCATGTCATATGGCGAGAACTGTAATGTTGAGCCACATAGGTGTTTAAAAGTGCATCGACTGCACCTTGACCAAGACCCAACCCAATACTAAAGAAAATCAAACCAAAATATGATCTTGAGATTGCGATGCCAATCAATGAAAAAGCAGTTAATAGGGCTGATCCTGTGGTCACTTTTCCATAGCCGAACCGTTGTCCAACACGTGTGCTCACAACGCTTGAAAATGCAGAAAGAGGCAGCATAATCAAGATCACCCAAGCTGCTGCTTGGATTGGCATTTGAAATTCACCACGCATCAAAGGCCAAGCAACCCCTAAAGAACCATCTGGAAGACCCAAACTGATAAAAGAGAGATAGATGACTGAAAGTAAGATTAATTGCTTTGTTTTCTTTTTCAAAGGCATATAATTTTCTCGATTCTATGGGTTTCATCATAGCATAAAGCGGTCACCTTTGATAGAATGGGGGCATATGAAAACAGCCTTGGTCAGTTTGAATGTCAGTTATATCCACAAAAACTTAGCTTTAAGATGGTTGATGGTTACCAAACCCAGTCATCAAGAGGCTCGGATTTTTGAAGGATTATGCAAGGCACCGCTTAAATGTTTAGATGAGATTATACTTTATCAACCAGATGTGGTTGCATTAAGTGTTTATGTCTTTAATATCGACGCAACACGTCAACTGATCCAAGCGTTAAAAATAGTTTTACCTAAAGCAAAAGTTGTTGCTGGTGGTCCAGAAGCAACGTATCATCCGGAACCTTTATGGGATTCAGGGATCGATGGCATTTTTCGAGGCGAAGCTGAATTGGCTTTCTGGGATCAATTGGAAGGCGCAGTAGTTCAGGGATATCAAGCATACCCTAAGGCAGAAGCCGTGGTATTGAAAGTGGATCTAAAGGCGTTGGAGGCATATCCTTCTCCCTATTTCTTATTAGAAGACGCTTTAGAAATGGGTAAACGGTATCTCTATGTGGAAACGTCAAGAGGGTGTCCTTATGGGTGTACCTACTGTATGGCTGCTTTGGATCGTCAAGTCCGTTTGTTTTCAAAAACGTATATGGATGCATTTTTTGAGGCCTTGAAACAAAGCCCAACCCAACAAATCAAATTTCTTGATCGAACCTTCAACAGTCATAAAGAGCGCGCATTAAGATTGGCGAATCAATGTTTAGCGATGCCTGAAACAATGTCTTTTCATGTGGAATTGGTGGGAGATACTTTAGATGACGCTTTAACAAACTTTTTTATTAATCAAGGGAAACAACGTTTTAGGATGGAAATAGGGGTTCAATCCTTTAATCCAAAAACTTTAAAAGCAGTTGGAAGAGTGACGAATTTTGAAAAGTTGGTCCCACTCATCCAAACCTTTTCATCTCATCATTTGAAACAACACACAGATCTTATTGCTGGGTTACCTTATGAAGACTTAATTTCATTTAAAGAATCTTATCAAACATTAATCACATTTGAACCTTTTGAGATCCAAGTCGGAATCTTAAAGTTACTTCATGGCTCACAATTAAGCGCACAGGCTTCTGAATATGGTTATCTTGCTTCAGAAAAAGCTCCTTATCAAATCATTCAAAGCACGTGGATGTCTTATACAGATCTTCAAACGGTAGAAGCTGTTGCCTTAGCGACAGAAAAAGCCTATAATTCACAAAAACTAAAAAAAGAACTTGATGATTTATTTCGCAACAAAGCATTGAATGCATTTGATGTGATGACTTCGATTGGGCAACAGATTCAAGCCCTAAATCATCCCTATGCCAATAAAGATTTCTATTTAGCAGTTTATGAGGGATTAAAAGCACATATAGATGCCCATCAAGCACAGATCATTGTTACACATGCATATTATAAAAACAGTGTGCTTTGCCCAACGGCACTCTTTGCGTACAAATTTAACAAGACTCGACTCAATCAACTACGTAAAGATCTGCATATCGATGCATCCTTCAAACATCTGATTTTGATGGATCGCATCGATATGCAAGCAGGGTATGAACTGTGGTTGTTTGGCAAACAAAGCAAAGCATGTTTGATATTAAGTGATGACGATCAATTTGAAAGGGAAATGATCAATGAAACTCTTACTGGCAACCCACAACAAAGATAAAGTAATTGAGTTGATGGCCTTATTGAAGGATCATCCCTCGATTGAAGTTTTAACCTTAGATGATTTACAGATTGAAGATGAAGTGGAAGAAACAGAATCGAGTTTTGAGGGCAATGCGCAACTTAAAGCAGTTTGGGCAGCTCAAAGAAGTGGTTTGGTTTCAATGGCAGATGATTCTGGATTAGAGATTGATGCCTTAGATAAAGCACCAGGGGTGCTCTCAGCCAGATATCTGGGTAAAGACACTCCGTACGCTAAAAAGAATGCGATCATTTTAGATCAATTGACGGGATGTATCGATCGACGGGCTCGTTTTATCAGTGTCGTTGCGATTGCCACCCCAAAATATGTTGAATCAGCACGCGATAATACTGATATAATTTTATGTAGAGGCGTCATGGAAGGGAATATTGCTTCTGCGCAAAAAGGGACCAATGGTTTTGGTTATGATCCCATCTTTTGCCCAGATGGATTTATTGAAACATATGCAGAAATGTCACTATTGGATAAAAATAAAGTCTCTCACAGAGGTCAGGCCTTTGCGAAAGCGGTGAAAGTATTAACCAAAGGAGAAACGCAATGAGAGTCGTCGAAAGAATAAATGCCTTGGCTTTAGGCGTTATCATTTGGATTGTTTTGATTTTAAGTGTTTTACAATTCACCGCATTTAATCTTGATTTTTATCGGGAACAATACAATTCACGTGGTACAGCTGAAAGCATCGGTGTCTCAGACAGTGATCTGATTTTGGTGACGGAAGTTCTTTTGGATTACACATCTGGGCAGCGTGAAGACCTTAACGTTGTCGTATCGGTTAATGGGGTCATGCAGAATTTCTATAATCAACGCGAAGTCGACCATATGATCGATGTCAGAGTCCTCTATATGGCGGTGCTTCAAATTCGAGATATTCTGTTGATTTTTGGATTCATTAATCTTTTATCTTTGGTTTTGATGTATAAAAAGAAAACCATCCCTTTACTTCAATTCGGGTTAACTTGGGTCAGTGTGGCCTTTGGGACTGTGCTGCTTGTGTTAGGTACTTTTGCGATCCTTGACTTTGATACATTCTGGACGGCCTTTCATAAAGTTTTCTTTAGTAATGATTTATGGCTTTTGGATCCATATACCGATAACCTAGTTAATCTTGTGCCTGAACGGTTTTTCATCGATCTTATTATGATGATTTTTACGCATTTTAGCTTAGCACTCTTAACCTTATTTACGCTTCTACAAGGTCTTAAAGACAAAGGCATCAATCAGAACATGTTAAAGGTGATTGCATTGGTTACAATGACCATCGATCATGTGGGGTACTTCATTTTTCCAGAAATCCGAGAACTGCGTATCATAGGGCGTATGGCGTATCCAATTTTCACTTACTTATTCGCCATCAGTTATCGCTATACGCATAATCGAAATGCCCTTTTACTCAGATTAACGGTGTTTGCTTTAGTTGGACATGCCTTGATTTATTTAGCCGGGGATACCACTTTCTACAATATTCTTTTCCTCTTTATTTTAGGGTGGGGAGCGTATCGGATCATCGATCAGGATATGGGGATGATAACCAGTTCAATCGCGGTGCTCTTATTGGCATGGATCGCGGAACTCATTGGGATTGATTATGGGGCTTACGGGATTTTGACTTTGGTTTTCTTTTATATCTTTCATGACAGTAAAACAAAACAATTTTTGGCTTTTGGCCTTTTGACGATTGCCTATTCCTTTCAAGGGTTAGCATTCAATCTATTAACCCAAGCCAATTACGGACAATATCTACCCCGGATTTTTGGGCAAGGGATGTATAGTCTCACTCAGTATTTTCCACAACTCTTTGCGATTTTGGCTTTAATTCCACTGGGATTATATGTCTATAAGGCACCTAAAAATAAAACCAGTATTATTTATAGAACACAATTGTATTTCTATTATGCCTATTACCCAATCCATTTCGCCATCTTGGCGTATCTGTATTATCACCTATGATTCATATCGTTTTATATGAACCAGAAATTCCGCAAAACACGGGAAACATCATGCGCACTTGTGTGGCGGCTGGAGCCACTTTACATTTGATCCAACCTTTGGGTTTCAAACTGGATGAACAACGTCTGCGCAGGAGTGGGATGGACTACATCGATGATTTGAACTATTTTGTCTATGAAGATTTTGAGACATTTACACTAAGTCATCCATCGGATTATTTTTATATCACGCGGTATGGTCAAAAGACACCTTATGAGATGGATTATAAAGCCGTGGAAGGGGATATTTACTTAATTTTTGGGAAAGAAAGTAGTGGGATACCGAAAGAAATCTTGAGTGCCCATTTAGAGCGTTGTCTGAGGCTACCGATGGTTGAAACAGCCAGAAGTCTGAATCTCTCCAACAGTGTCGCCATCGTGATTTATGAGGTGCTAAGACAACTTGACTTTCCTGGTTTATCCAAAGTTGAAGTCATCAAAGGTGAAGATTGGTTACGCAAATGAATCAAATATTGAGATGGCTTGATCGACCTCATCATCGATTGATTCTATTTTATGGTGTATTTACAATCAGCGCTTGGTGGATCTTAAAGAATCAAATCATATTTGCCTTACCTTTAATTAAAGCAAGTGCCATAACGGATCTTACTGACCTCACCTTGGTCAAAGATGCAACGCTTTTGTCCCGATGGGCAGCGATTTACCTTGATCAAGGGATTCAATGGGTCATGATGTTTAAAGCCATTCATTTAGAAGACTGGGTCTTCATAATTCTAGGGATCTTATTGAGCTTCAAGGTTAAAGGCTATCAAGGCTCAAGCTTGGTGAGATTCTTTATAGGGTCTGAGGTGGTTTTGAACGGTATTTTAGCAGCCATCGTTATTAACGCTTTGGGATCAAGTGATACTTTAGAGATTTTAAATAACGTAAGAACTTTTGCGACTTTTGAAATGATAATGTCTTTAAGTTGGATGATTATATTGTTTATCTATTGCCTAAGATTATGTTTTCACGAGTATACAGATTGAAAAAAAGCGCAACAGTGCGTATAATAGTCCACGAGGTAAAGCCATGATAGAAAATCTAAATGATATTGTATCTGCCATCTTGATCCTTATCTGTTTGGGCTTTGCATTCTACATGAATTTTATCTTAGTCATGCGACATCGTAAAAAGAAGATCATCCAAGAAGAAATCGAATACTACAAAGAGTGGTAAAAAGGAGCACCATGTTTACAAAATCATTTGCATCCCAAAATGTTTATAAGGCCATCGGTCCTTATTCCCCAGCCGTAAAATTAGGCGACTTCGTATATCTGAGCGGTCAGTTACCTTTGGATGTTGAAGGTAAACTCGTTGAAGGCGATATCCAAGAACAAGCTTATCAAGTTTTGAAAAACATGGAAGCCGTTTTAACT
>JBBQOY010000008.1:0-23979 GCA_038331365.1 Erysipelotrichales bacterium
TTACCAAACTTGGGACCGCCAGTTTATAATGCGTTCTGCGTTTTGCTTTTCTTGTTTTGGAAACTCGTCTCTGTTGAACAGCCATGATTCACACCTCCTACTCATCGTGTTGTTTATAATCTTTAAAAATAGCTAAGCGGGAATCGATTTCGGATGATTTGGATTTTAAGTAATCCTCTTCCGTTATGACTTCCCAACCTTCCCCTTTAGGATACGACTTTAATCCAGGTTTGACAAGTGTAAAGGGTCTTTCAATCCAGATGGCATTGAGAACCTCTTCGCTTAGATCAAGCCCGTTTTTCGGAATCACCAAGACTTCGGGGTCATCTTCTTCATTGAATCCATAAATCAAATCAGCGGACGTCTCAAATTGATAATCGACATCGTCCAGCGTGATGGCACAGGGCACAAACATGGTGCCAGTGATGTTCAGTGAAACTAAGATGTGATTATTGTCTTTCTCGTAAAAGAGCTTCCCATGGACATGGACATTTTCTAAACGTCGGATTTCCATTACAACTGGGATTTCTGGAAAGCTGATTTCTGATTCGAAATCAATTTCATGTTCTTTTAGAGTGAACAACTCATTTCTCGACCATTTCACAGATTCACCTAAAGTGTCAACGTTGATATTATAGGCAATAAGCGAGTTAAAGTCAAACATTAGTTCATTCAATTCTTTAAGCTCGATTTCACTTTATAATGACGGGTTCTTTTATAATATGATACAGTAGATTCATGGATAAAATCACTGGAATCATCGTAGAATATAACCCTTTTCACAATGGTCATCTCTATCATCTTCAGAAAACCAAAGAAATCACGCAGTGTGATCTCTTAATTGCAGTCATGTCGGGTAACTTCGTCCAACGGGGTGAACCAGCCATCGTTGATAAATGGACTCGAACCAAAGCTGCTTTAGAGGCTGGTGTTGATTTAGTGATTGAACTTCCCTTTGTTTTTTCTGTTCAAAGCGCGTCTCAGTTTGCGAAAGCAGCAGTGACGTGTTTGAATTTAGCTGGATGTACTACATTGGTTTTCGGATCAGAAACCAATGATTTAGAAACCCTTCAAATCATGGCAGATTGTCCGATCAATGTGGATGCGATCAAAGAGAATCTTAAATTAGGTTATGGTTACCCAAAATCAATTGGAATGATTCAAGGTGCTTATGCCCCAAACGATATTTTAGGCATAGCCTATCTTAAAGCTCTCAAAGATACAGCGATGACAGCGATTTGTATTCAACGCACGAATGACTACCATGGAGAAACCATCGATCACGCGATTGCCAGTGCGACCGCCATTCGAAAAGCACTCTTGAGACATGAAGATGTTTCCCACACAACGCCAATGACGGAAGTCTTAAAAAACTCACCTTTGATCGATTTCGCACTTTTTTATCCCTACATTCGCTTAAAACTACTCACGACCCCAAAAGAACAATTATCTGCCCTCTTCATGATGGAAGAAGGCATCGAAAATCATTTGGTTAAAATGGCTAAAATTTATAATGAGTTCGAGACTTTTCTAAACAATGCCATCAGTAAAAGATATACCAAAGCGCGCATTCAAAGAACTCTAACCCATTTAATGGTCAATACGCTTAAAAGTGACTTGAAACAACTACCACCACTAAATACCTTAAGGATTCTAGGGTTTAACGATAAAGGCAGAGTTTATCTTAAAACTTTACAAAAAAAAGAGGTAAAAATCGCTTCTCGTTACAATCAAATCCCATTGGCTTATCGTTTATTAGAGTATCGTTCGACTTTGGTTTATGCCTCTGTTTTGGAAAACAATGAAAGAAATCAATTAATTCAGCGAGAAATTCAAGGACCAATTGTACGATAATGGACGCTTAAACTCGCGTTCTTTGTATTCAAACGACCTCATTCAATTTATAGATTCTAAAAGTCTTCACATCGGAATCTTCAAGAACTTTCAACAATAAAAAAACCAGCAATCAAATGATTCTGGTTTCATAAACTTATTCCTTATGTTTTGACGATTTTTCGAGATCGTTTTTTATTTTAGTCGTAGATACACCTTCAGTTCTAGGCAAATAAACAACCTCACACAAAGTATTAAGATAATCAAATTTCCCTTCCCAATCATCCCCAATGGCGAAAATATCCACTTGATATTTGACAATGTCACTTCGTTTTTGTTCCCAATCTGATTCTGGGATAACCAAGTCCACATATCGGATGGCTTCAAGCATCATTTTACGTTCTGCATAGGAATGATAGGCTGCCTTGCCTTTGAATTCATTGATCTCATCGGTCGATAAAGCCACAATCAAATAGTCACCTAATGCTTTAGCTCTTTTAAGTAAACGAATATGACCCCAATGTAATAAGTCATAGGTTCCATAGGTGATAATTCTTTTCATTTATTCCTCCACATTATGATAAACGGTTTGAACATCATCGATGCCATCCAACATACCCATCAAGCGATCGAACATTTCTTTATCCTCACCTTCAACGGTAACCATGGTTTGTGGCACCATAGTGTTTTCCAACACATCGAATTCCACTTCAGGAATCAGTAATTCAATGGCGGATTTAGCGGCATACAGAGCTGTTGGGGTGACCGTTACGGTCATAATGTCTTCTTCGACTTCAATGTCTTGAACATCAACGTCATTTTCAATCAAACAGTCCAACATGGCCCCTTCATCAGAGGATTTGAAAGATAAGATCCCAACACTATCAAACATATGGGCAACGGATCCGCCGACTCCCATCTTAGATTTACTTTTGGTAAAGCAAGTTCTGACTTCACTGACGGTTCGATTAACATTATCTGTCAAACAATCCACGATGATGTTGGAATTATTTGGGCCAAAACCTTCGTATCGAACCATTGAGTAGGATTCATCTGAACCACCCTTAGCTTTATCGATGGCTCTTTTAATGACTTCAGCAGGCACTTGATTGGCTTTGGCTTTCGCAATCATCTGTTTCAAGCCTTGATTCATCTCTGGATCAGGTACACCCGACTTAGCCGCCATATAGATTTCTTTGCCAAAACGAGAATAAACTTTTGTTTTAACAGCATTGGTTCTTGCCATCGCAGCTTTTCTAACTTCAAATGCACGTCCCATGGAACTTACCTCTTTTATTTTTATAACGCACTTATTATAAACAAAATTGCCATCATTTACAATCGCTTAGGACCTTAAATCAGCATCCAATTGGCTCTTAAGCGCATCTAAGATCTTGACATAATGGGTTTGAATTTCTTCATCGTTCAAGGTATGATCCGCTTGAAAAGAAATACTTAACGCAAGAGATTTCTTCCCTTTTTCAATGTGTTCGCCCATATATACATCAAAAACTTCAACATTTTTAACCATGGTTTTGGCCGTATTGATGATGACATTTTCAACTTGTGCTGCACTGATGTCTTGATTGACAACCATGGCTAGATCTCTTTGTACGACTGGCACTTTGATGATTGGATTGTATTTAATTTTCGCTGTCTTGGTTTTAAGTAAAGGTTCTAAATTTAATTCAGCCATTAAGATTGAATCAATCCCTAGTTTTTGAGCTAAGAGTGGATGAATCCTACCCATCAGACCTAAAACGGATTTATCCAAGATGACTTTAACACTTTGATAGGGATGGAAAAACGGATGATCCGCCACCGCTTCATAGTGGATTCGACTTAAGGCATAACCATTTTCACTCAGTAAGTTTTCAACGATGCCCTTTAAACTATAGAAATCAGCTTCACGGGTTTCTTTTTGCCAACGATTGAGCGTTATAGAGCCACTTTGAATCAAAGCGAGTCGTTCTTCACAACGATCGATGTGGCTTAAGGTGGAAACTTCAAACAATTGAAAATCTTTGATTTTATGGGCTTGATTATAGATAACGGTCTCAAAAACACTATTTAAAAGATTGTTTCTGACATATTCACGTTCATCCGATAAAGGCGAAATCAACGCACAAGGATTTTCCAAAGGATAAACCCCCTCGAGCGTTTTGGATTGATTGACTAAGGTATAGGTGACAATCTCATTGAACCCAAAACCCACACATAGACTCCGAATCTTGTTTCTAAGTTGTTGCCGTTGATCATAACCGCCAAGCGTCATTGGCATTTGTGGCAACGTTCCTTTTAGATTTTTATACCCTACAAAACGACCCACTTCTTCAATTAAATCTTGGGCACACTCAATGTCCAATCGCGTGGTAGGAATATGACAGACGATCCAGTCCCCTTCCATCATTGGCGAGAAACGTAATGCTTTGAAAATTTCAAGATCTTTTTCGATGGGATAAATATCTCCTAGAAGCTCATTGATATGACTTGGCAAGACTTTAACAATTTTTTCAGTTGTTTCAGCCGTTCCAAAAATCACCGTGCTTTCAATTTCTGTAGCATCGGCAAGTTCTATTAACAGTTGGACTGAACGCATAACGGCTTTATGAGCCGCATTCAGATCGAGCCCTTTTTGAAATCTTAAAGAGGCTTCCGTCATTAAATTAACTCGTCTTGAGGTATGCCGAATTTGATATGGTGCAAACTGCGCGGCTTCAATGATGATGCCTTGGGTTTGTTCATCGATTTTACTGTCATCCCCCCCCATGATCCCAGCTAAACCAATCGCTTTACCAAGGGATGTGATGACGATGTCTTCTTTCAAGAGTTGAATCTCAGAATCATCTAAAGTTTTAACAAACCCTGTGAGTTGATCTTTGACCGTAATTTCTTGTGCTTTCAGTTTAGCAACATCATAAAAATGTAACGGTTGACCTGTTTCAATCATCACGTAATTCGAGACATCAACAACAGTGTTGATTGATTTTATACCGACCGCATTTAAGGCTCGCTTCATCCAAATAGGTGATTCCTTGACTTTTAATTGACCCACCTTCTTACCGATGAATAATGGACATTTAGCGGTTTCTGAGAAGACTTTTAACTGCGTCGGTAATCCAGACTTTTCAAACTTTAGATAATCTGGTAAGGTCACCTTTCGATTAAATAAAGCGCCAACTTCATACGCCAATGACCATAAGGCATTACAATCCGAACGATTGGGTGTTAATTTAATTTCATAGATGACATCATCTAAGCCCAGATAAGTTAAAGGAGAATCGCCAATTTTAGCTTCCTTGGCTAAAACCTCAATGCCTTCCTTTTGAACGTCACTCAAAATTTTTGGATCAACCCCTAATTCAGATAAAGAACAGATCATCCCATTCGATTCAAATCCTTTGATGGTGGTTTTCTTGATGGTAAGATGCGGTAAAACTGCACCTATTTGGGCAACGATAACCTTTTGACCTGTCTCGACATTGGGTGCTCCACAGATAATGGATAAAACATCATGACCGATATCGACAGTGGTCACTTTTAGATGATCGGATTCAGGGAGTGGTTTACAACTTAAAACCTCCCCGATGATAAGTTGCGTCCCTTGGGCTAAAACTGTTACTCCTTCGACTTCAAGGCCAGCCAAGGTTAAACGATCGGCGAGTTCTGCAGCACTGATGCCACTTAAATCAACATACTGTGAGAGCCATTTATAACTTGTTTTCATTTTTTTTCTCCTATTCAAACCGATTAAACGTTGATAAGAAACGCAAATCATTGGTGTAAAAATGTCGAATATCATCAATCCCGTATTTAAGTAAAGCAACGCGTTCAACGCCTAAACCAAACGCAAATCCACTGACCTTTTCGGCATCAAAACCAGCCATCTTTAAAACATTAGGATGCACCATACCTGCCCCTAAGATTTCAATCCAGCCCGTTTGATGACAAGTTGAACAGCCTTTCCCATTACAGATGTGACATGAGACATCGACTTCAACTGAAGGTTCTGTGAATTGAAAATAGGAAGGTCTGAAACGAATAATCCTGCTTTCGCCAAACATACGTTTAGCCAAGAGTTCGAGGGTTCCTTTTAGATCTGCCAAAGAAATCTTTTCACCGACAACTAAGCCTTCGATTTGAACAAACTGATGAGAATGTGTCGCATCGTCATCGTCTTTACGATAGACTTTACCTGGACAAATCACCTTGACTGGCGTTTGGCCATTATAGGCTTCTAAGGTCCGTGTTTGAATCGCCGTTGTATGCGTTCTTAATAGCCAATCTAAATTGATATAGAAGGTATCTTGCATATCTCTGGCTGGATGATCTTGTGGAATATTGGCACGTTCAAAATTATAGTAATCGCGTTCAACTTCAGGTCCTTCTTTAACCAAATAACCCATCGCAATAAAATGTTCTTCGATTTCATTTTGAACTAAGGTTAAGGGATGTAAGGTTCCCACTTTTATTTTTGTTGAAGGTAGCGTTAAATCAATCTTGTCGTGTTCCATATTCTCAAGAATGGCGTGTTGCTGAATACGAACTTGGGCAAAACCGTAGGCTTCTTCCAACGCTTGTTTTAAGACATTGACTTTCGCTCCAAATTTAGGTTTTTCCTCAACGCTGAGATCTTTCATCTTCGCCATTAAGCCAGATACTTTACCTTTCTTAGAAAGATAAAGATTGTAAATTTCTTGGAGTTCAATCTTGTTTTGAGCCTGTTTTAAGGCTGCTAATGCTTCTTTTAGTAAATTTTCCATATTTTCCTTTCGAAAATAAAAAAATCGTCCCTACAGGAACGAAATGATCGCGGTACCATCCTGCTTTGTCTTACGACACAGCTTAGTCCGATAACGGCGGATCCGTGAGTGATTAACTCCTCTAATGAGGTGAATTTACAGTCGTGACACACTTTCAGCTGATGTGCATCTCTCTAATTTGACCATTACTATGTCCCATTACGATTTCTTAACCATTATATCAAATCTTTGATAAAGTTCAAATCATTTACGGAAATGATGACAAAGGATGCCTGCCGCAATGGCCACATTGAGCGATTCAAACGATGTGCTCTCAATCACAACCTTAAGATCACACAGAGCTAAGATTTCTTTGTTGACCCCAGAACCTTCATTACCTAAGACTAAAGCAACTGGAGTAGATGGGACTACAGAGGATAAAGCCACGGCTTCATCCAAGGTCGTTCCAATTACTTTAATATGGGCTGCTTGAAATTGTTTAATCGTTTCAATCAAATCAGCAGACAATAGGTCGATGTGAAAAATCGCACCTTGTGTAGAGCGAATAACCTTTTCATTGGTAAAATCAACACAGTCTTTTGAACACACAATTCGATCAAACCCAAAAGCGGTCGCACTCCGGATGATGGTACCTAAGTTACCTGGGTCTTGAATTCGATCACATAAAATGATTCTGTGGCTAAGTTCACTCTTAGGCTTTGGTAGGTGACAAAGCGCCATGATGGAACCTTGTGACTCAAGGTTAGAAACTTTACTAAATACTTTATCACTTAGTATGATTGTTTTGAGTTCAGGATATGGATTGACCCGATCCAGACTCAAAAGAATCAAATCAATGGCACCTACTGAAGCTGCCTCTTGAACCAAATGATCGCCTTCGACTAAAAACTGCTCATACATTTGGCGATTTTTAGCTTGCCTCAGTGATGTCCAAAATTTAACTTGAGTATTTGAAAGTGAATCGATCAGCATCCCTATCCTCCTTTTTAAAGCGCTTTAACAACGCTTAGACAACGCGGACATAAACCATCCTCGGCATGGGTATGCGTAATGTTCCAACACCGTGGGCAGCTCATGCCTTCAGCAGGTGTAACCACAATACTTTGTGTGGCGCCAACACTGAGTTCGACTTGCGAAACAATCAACCATTGGGCAAGTTGAGGCACTCGAACGTTTAGTTTATTCGCCAAGTCATCCGTTATGGTCAACGTGACCTTGGCTTCCAGTGACTTGCCAATGACTTTATCGGCTCTGGCCAATTCCAATTGTTTAAAGATTTCAGATCTTAATTGTAAAAGTTCAGCCCAGATATCCGCATCCGTTATTCTAAAATCATCGATCGAAAAATCTTGAAGATGAACGGAAGATGGATCCGCTTTAAAATGATCCCAGATTTCTTCAGCCGTATGCGCCAATACCGGTGCCAACACGCGAGTCAACACATGAACACTTTCAAACAAGACGGTCTGAACGGCCAAGCGTGCGGGTGAAGTCTTCGCATCACAATATAGAATATCTTTCGTAAAATCAAGATAATAGGCAGACAATTCATTGGTCAATAAATTACTTACGCTTCCCACAACAGATTTATAATCGTAGTTCTCATAAGCTTTAATCGCAGCTGAAGCCACTTCATAGACCTTGGATAAAACATAGGCATCTTGTTGAGGCAATTGATTTAAAGGTAAGCAATCTTTTTGCGAAAATTCTTTAAGATTACCCAACATAAACTTAAAGGTATTCCTGATTTTACGATAATTCTCCATGACTTGTTTCAATAAATCATCCGAAATACGAACATCTGACTGATAATCGATACTGGCCGTCCATAAGCGCAAGATATCTGCCCCAGATTGAGACACAACCTTATTGGGTTCAATCGTATTGCCCAATGACTTACTCATTTTTTCGCCTTTACCATCTAAAACAAAACCATGTGAAACAACAGATTTATACGGCGCAAAGCCATAAACAGCCGTGGAGATGATCAAAGAACTGTTGAACCAGCCACGATACTGATCACTGCCTTCTAAATACAAATCAACAGGTAAAAGACCACCCCTTTGCTTGATGACACCCGTATGCGATGAACCTGAATCAAACCAGACATCCATAATGTCTGTTTCTTTTCTAAAACTGTTGTTGGGTGAACCAGGATGAGTAAAGCCTTCAGGCAATAAATCTTTGGCTTCTTTTTCAAACCATAGACTCGACCCAAATTGTCTAAAAAGATTCGAGACATGGTCAAATACTTTTTGATCCATGATGACAGTGTCATCTTCCGCATAGAAAATAGGAATTGGTACACCCCAGACTCTTTGCCTAGAAATACACCAATCGCCACGATCTTTAATCATGTTGTTCATGCGTAATTTGCCCCATTCAGGCAACCAATTCACTTTATCAATCTCACTTAATAAAGTGCTTCTAATTCTTTCAATCGAGGCAAACCATTGGGTTGTTGCCCGATAGATAACGGGTTTCTTGGTTCTCCAATCATGTGGATATGGATGGACAATGGTTTCTTGTGCCAGTAAGCATCCTAATTCCTTTAGTTTTTCAATAACGGTGACATTGGCTTTTTCAACGAACTGACCCACTAAGAAATCGCCAGCTTCTTCCGTCATACAACCACGATCATCCACTGGACAAAAGGCGGGCAAATTATATTTCATCCCGACATTGAAGTCATCAACCCCATGTCCTGGAGCTGTATGCACACAGCCTGTCCCATCTTCTTCGGTAACGTGGTTGCCTAAGATAACCAAAGACAACCGATCATAGAAAGGATGTTTTGTTTCGATGTATTCTAATTGAGCACCTTTAAAAGCCTTTAAGACTGTGTATGGAGCTAAATCAAATTTAGTCATTAAAATTTCAAGCAGATCATGTCCAACAATCAGTTTCCCTTTTGTGGTCTCAACTAGATCATAGTTTAATGCTGGATTGAGACAGATGGCGAGATTGGCTGGGATGGTCCAAGGGGTGGTTGTCCAGATCACAAACTTATCGCCTCGATCTAAGATACCCTTCCCATCCGTAACTTCAAAGGCAACGAAGATGGTCTCATCTTTTTTATCATGATATTCTATTTCAGCCTCAGCCAGCGCACTTTCCGAACTCGGGCTCCAATAAACAGGTTTGAGTCCTTTATAGATCATCCCATCCATCGCCATTTTAGCGAAAATAGAAATCTGTTCTGCCTCAAATTCGGGCTGTAAGGTCGCATAATAATGATCATAATCTGCGATCGTACCCAATGATTTCATGTCTTTCATTTGGGTTTGAATCTGTTTTCGTGCAAATTCATCGCATAATGCCCTAAATTCAAAGATACTCATGTTTTTTCGATTATGGCCTTGTTTGGTGATGGCAGTTTCAATCGGTAAACCATGCGTATCCCAACCTGGTACAAACGGCGTTTGAAAACCCATCATAAAATGACTCTTAACGACCATATCTTTCAAGATCTTATTTAACGCATGACCGATATGAATGTTTCCGTTGGCATAAGGAGGACCATCATGCAAAACAAAGGTTGGTTTTCCTGCTCTTACCCTTAACATGTTTTCATAAAGTTTGTTTTCATCCCAACGCTTTTGAAAATTAGGTTCTTTTTGGGTTAGGTTGCCGCGCATCTCAAATTGAGTTTCAGGCATTAATAATGTGTTTTTGTATTCCATATTTTTTTCCTTTCAAACAAAAAGCGTCCAATCTAAGGACGCTTAACGTGGTACCACCTTAGTTCACTGCTTACACAGTGCACTCATCGCCTTAACGGGGCGCTGCGATTACTTCTACATGTCGAAGTAATGACTCACAAGGGATAACCTGACTGATTATGGGCTTTTTCTCACCATCCAAAAGCTCTCTTAACCGCCTCAGTCGGCGTTGTCTTGATCGTTGTCTTTTTCACTGACTAAATTCACTGCTGGAACAGCTGGGATAACGAAGTTATCTAAAGCTGTGCTCAATGCTTCTACTTGTTCATGCATTTCCTTTTTGATGCCTTTGGCTTCTTTGGAAATACGAGCGATTTCTACCAAAACGATACGGGCCGTCGAGAGTGCTTCTCTGACGATTGAATCGGCATTGTTTTGAGCCGAAGCAATCACAGAATTGGCTTCTTTGAGTGCCAAACGTGCAATATCATCCGCTGCTTTTTCGCGAACACTCAGTTCTGAAAGTAAGTTTTGATAACGTATTTTAATTGAAGCCAGTTGTTCATTGGCTTCGGCCATTTGACGATGATACGTTTCAATTTGTTGTTTTAAGGCGTCATGCTCAAAGGTTAAGCGATCCAAGGTGTCATCCACGGAGAACCGATCATAGCCACGCTTGTTGATCCGAAATCTTGGTTTGGGTTCTGCCATAAAGCTTGCTCCTTATTAATCGTCATTATGCCATAGGTTCATGGCATTTTCAAGTTGTTATTCTTCTTCTAAGTCTTGTTCTAAACTGATTTTCCCATGAACACCAATGCTTTTAGGCGTACACAAGATGACATTATGACCAATTTTTTGAATAGAACCGTCTAATGCAAAGATAACACCGGTTAGAAAATCAATCGAACGTTGGGCTGCATCGCGATTTAAACGATGCAAATTAACGACTGCTGCTTTTTTATCCTTTAAATAGCGCGCTATATCTTCTGCTTCATCAAAAGAACGCGGTTCAAACAGAACCATTTTCGTATCTGCGTTCACCTTACTCAAGTTTTTGTTTGATGGTTGTTCATATTCACTGAGTGTTTGTGCGTCTTCGCCATCAAACTCTAGGTTTTCTTCCACTGGCGCTACAAAATTCTTTACTTTATCATACCATTTCATGTTTTCACCAACCTGTTTGTATTATATCACATTGGCTAAGGTGCTCAAAAAAAAGGAATTCTTTCGAACTCCTTTTGAATTAGATTTTCTGAGTCTCGAGAAGACCATAGGCTCCATCAAGGCGTTTATAGACAACAGCAATGTCTTTGTGTTCTTCATCTGTATAGATGAAGAATGAATGACCCAACATTTCCATCCTCATGATGGCATCATCTAAACTCATCTCTTGAGCAACGACTGTTTTCGTTTTCACGACCTTTGCCTTTGTGTCATCGGTTAAGTTTTGTTCACTTTCCATAAAGGCTTTGGAGAGTTTCTCACGATGCTTATGGGTAAGTCTTGTCTTCATTCGTCTCAACTGATCTTCTAACTTATCAATGGCTAAATCAACTGCTGCATAATAATCAACATGCTCAACTTCTGCTCTAAGTATACCCACTTTCGTCAGGATTGTGATCTCGACTTTTAAGGTCTTGGGATTGATCTTAACCTGGACGTTGGCGGTGGTATCTTCATCAACCAAAATGAACTTTTCAAGGAACGCAAGTTTCTTTTCGGTTTTCTGAAGCATCCCTTCGGTAATGCTTAAATTCTGACCATGGATATGAAGTTTCATAAACACTTCCTCCTTAGTCTTATTATACGCCAGGCCGAACCAATTGTCATTTTGAAGGCATGACATTTTTGTGAACAATTATGGACTATTTAATAAAATGATTTAAAGCTCCTTTTTCAAGAAATCAGTGATGTTACCCCAACATATCTTCTCGACTTCTTGAACTGAAAACCCGACCTCATAAAGTGCCTTCACTAAGTCCTGTGATTCTGAAGCATCATTGAGATCTAAGCGTTTGCGATGATAACCAGAAAAGAAATCCATGTAATCAAAACCGATGCATAATACGTCAACGCCAACTAGATTCTTAATGTATAAAGCGTGTTTCGCTAACGTGAGGGCTGTGCGTTCATCTGGATTGAGTGAGATAAATGGGGGTGCACTCACTAAGCCAATCAAACCGCCTTTTAAGGCAATGGCTTTAATCTGTTGATCGCTTAAATTTCGATCAACTTGAGAAAGTGCCCGTGCATTAGAGTGCGTCGCAATAATCGGTCGAGTTGAAACATCTAGAATGTCCCAAAAACTTTTCTCATTGGTATGCGACACATCCACGATCATTCTAATTTGATTCATGTGATGGATGGCTCGTTTACCGAGATCTGTTAAACCTCGACAAGGGTTACCAGAAATCCCTGTCGCTAAATCATTTTCGTCATTCCAAGTTAATGAACCGATTCTGATCCCCTTTTCATACATCCAATTCAAAATAACTTCAGGCTCATCTTTGATAAAGCACATGCCTTCTAAAGTCATTAAAGCGTTTATTTTATTTGAATCAAGATTTCCATCACTCATCAGATAAAGATCTTTGTCATTCAACATAATTTCTTGCCTAAGTTGCATGACCATGGCTTTGGCAGTTTCTAATGTTTCACTACCTTCAAAGAAAGAAGCCATCCCACATCCATAGACTTGACCTTTTTTCCATTTTTCCAAATGGTGCGTTTTAATGATGTCTTTTAAACCTTGTTGATGTTTTGTATAAACATCGACGCCAATATCAGCGTGACAATCAAATATCTTCATCTTAATAGATTGGATTATAGAACTTCATCTGAGGTGGGTTCTTCATTCCAGTATCATAGTTATATTCACGTAGAATCAAGTTGAGTGAAGCTTTAGGTTGGGTTGAGTTCAATATACCATCCAAGGCATAAAGTGCTGCCTGAGCTCTGTCTTTCGCCTTAAGATAAAGATCTAAGAAACTTTCAGTTGAAACCAGGCCATCATCACAAGGATGATGCCAAGACTGATGCGTTAAATTGAGAATATCGTGTTGTCTATCGGGTATCCCAATGACCATATGCGCTGAGAATTCCCACAACTTACCAGTAAGTTTCTCACCCAACTGAATGAGTGGGAATTTTAAAGTATAGGGATCATACAGCAATTTAGCAGTCGTTGCCATCGATTCAAGACAAGTTTCATAAACAGATTCAGATACATCATACTTGAAAAGATTGAGAACGATTTGTCGATATAGACTGGCAATGGCTTTACGTGTGGTTTCGTTCGAATCCACAAATTCTGGCATAGGTATATTTTCAATCTTAAAGCCTTTGACTTGTGTCACCATCAAAGTATCCAACATCGACTCAAATCTAAAATGCCAGTATTTTGTAGGACCACTCCCAATCACGCCAGTTTTCGCAAATACATAAGGGTGGGCAATACTGTCCAGTGCCCAATGAGCTAAATGGCCCGCAAGAAAGACAATCATGATTTCTCTATTTGTCTCATTGAGCGTTTTTTGGATGATTTCAATGGCAGTTTGGTAAAAGTCATTGATATGACTGCCATGGATTAGGTTTCCAATTTCTCTCATTTTATGATCAGGATCTGCTTTTTCCCAAGGTAAAATCTTGTAATAGAAAAGAAAATCAGGTCCACTTGATCCCAAGGCGTAGACTTGTGGATACTTTGCGATCAAGACCGATAAGTTTGGTGTCTCAATCGATTCGATTGCATCCTGCGCTAAAAGTGCATGGGTTATAATATTTGGCATGGTTTCTCCTCATCAAGAATGGTTTTTAACCAAGTGATGATTTCTACCATCGCTAGAGTATCCATCTTGCAATATTTTAATAAAGCATCTTTGATTGAATCTTCATCTTCACTGTTTTCAAGGGTTCGATAATGTTTGACGGCTTCCAATCCATGCCCGATACTCAATTGGGCGTAATTAAGTTCAGGGTTAATGACCTGAATAATGTTTTTTAACGTAAATGAGCCCTTCATCGCACTTAGGTAAACAAACCCTTCAGTAAACAAGACAGCGAGATCGACCATACGTTCGATCATCTGATCGAGATCGGCTTTATATTTCGGGAATTGGTTACCTAATTCTTGAAGCCGTATTGCTTCAGCTCCAAAGGCATTATATGCAATGATTGAGCCTTCTTTGGGTGTATTTTGAATCAGTGATTGAATGAATTTTTCGCGACAATCGCCCGCTTCGAGAAATTCATAATGTGCGAGATCTTGATCTCTTAAAATATGAAGTGAATACTGAAAACACAAAACATCCAAAGGTCGCAGCCCTGGATAAGGCGGAATACCATGGGTATCCCATTCGAAATCCATAAAAATTAGAGGTTGATTTAAGCCTGAGAACCAGTGTTTTAAAACCATACGATCTACAAAAAGTCCTTTGTTTCGATCTGCCATGATCTGTGCGAATTGTAAGGGAGTTCCTTCTAAACGATCGCTTTCAATCTGATTAAGGGTCAGTCGACCTTCATTGATGAAGGTGCGTTTGAGGGCACTTTGGGTCAGAAAGAACACAGAGTTGGCTGATAAATCAAACTGTTTTTCAAAACAAGTTTCAAAATAGTCACATCGATTCAGAGCTGGACAGGCATCAATGGTCATCTGAAGTGCTTCGTTGTTCATCACTTCATCCATTGCATCAAGTGCATCACTGAAGTCCATTTTACGTTTTAGAATGACTTCAGTGATGTTTCCAACTGTTTTCCCATTGGGACGAACAAAGGTATCTCGTATGCTAAAACATGCATTAATATCGAGCGTTTCACCACGAACATAATCCGGATTAAAGCTCATGACTTGGATTTTATGAATGACATAACCTAACGTTTGCAAGACCCAGATGTGCATTCCCAAATAACGTTGATCATCGATCTTAGCATTGTTGGAAAGCGTTGTAAAAGTTACATCTAAGCCTTCTGGTGTGCTTTGAATCAAAGGAATTTTAACTCTTAAATGGTGTGCTTCGAACCTTCCATTTAAGACCGCTTTCTTTTCTATGAGTCCTTGTTCAACTTCTTTAGGATCAATTGAACGATGACCTTCAAAATAATTTGTTACACCTATTTTATGGACCAGGATGTCTGATAAAGACTGGGTCATTTGGATAAATCTTAGCGGAGGTTTTGACCCTTCTTGACGAATGTACCAGAAAAGTTTCGGGCAGAATCCGTGTTTTAAGACATCACTGACATGATACATTAGACAACCTGATCAATTGGCGTATAAGTCATATTGAAAGCTTCAGCCACAAAAGCATTGGTCAAATAACCTTGATATGTGTTGATGCCTGATATAAGCGAAGGATTTTTCATCATCGCAAACTCGAGTGGGTGATCTGCGATCAATAAGGCGAATTTTAAAGTTGCGTTGGTTAATGCCAAGGTCGAAGTAAAAGGTACAGCACCTGGCATATTGGCAACACAATAATGAACAATACCCTCGACTTCGAAAGTAGGATCAAGGTGTGTCGTAGGATGCGTCGTTTCAAAACAACCACCTTGATCCACGGCAACATCAACAATCACTGCGCCTTTTTTCATCAGTTTGAGATCAACTCTTTTAATCAAATGAGGTGCTTTTGCCCCAGGAATCAAAACAGCCCCGATGACTGCATCTGCTTTTTTGAGTTCTTCATGTAAAACAGCAGGTGTAGAATACAAGGTTTGAACCTTGCCTTCAAACAACTGATCCAATTCTTCCAATCGGTTGAGATTCGTATCTAGGATTGTGACTCGAGCACCCAACCCTAAAGCCATAATGGCGGCATTGGTGCCAACTGTACCCCCACCGACGATGACAACATAACCTTTGGTTACCCCAGGAACACCGCCCAATAGAACACCACGGCCGCCAAAAGGTTTTTCAAGGTACTTCGCTGCTTCTTGAATGCTAAGACGTCCAGCAACTTCACTCATCGGTTTAAGTAAAGGTAAAGTTCCATTGACATCAATGGTTTCATAAGCAATGCCTGTTACTTTACGATTCAATAATTCATTGGTTAGTTTTTCATTGGCAGCTAAATGGAGGTAGGTATATAGAATGAGTCCTTCCTTCATCAAAGGATATTCAGATTCTAGGGGTTCTTTGACCTTTATAATCATATCGGATTGAGCCCAAACATCTGCTGCCTTTTTAAGAATGACTGCACCAGCATTTTCGTATTCTTCATCTGAGAAACCTGAACCGGATCCAGCTTGTGTCTCAATCAATACACTGTGACCAGCATGAAGATAACTCTTAACATGATTCGGGACCAAACCGACACGATATTCTTGGGCTTTAATTTCTTTAACACATCCAATTTTCATACATTTTCTCCTGTTGTTTTAAGACCAAGGGTCTGTTATCCTAGATCGAATGCAATGCAGACAGCTTCAGGAACCATAAAATCTTTATTAAGAAGCACTAATTTCCCGGTTTGATGATCAATTGAAAATACGGAGGTATTGTCGCTGTCCTTATGGACGACAACTAAATATTTACCATCTGGGCTAAGATTGAAATCTCTAGGATATATGCCTTCGGACTTGATGTTTTGAATCAGTTCAGCTCTTTTTCCAGATGCATCCAGTTTAAAGACGGTGATGGAGTCATGGCCTCGATTTGAAACATAGATAAACTTCCCTTTTTGATCAATTCGAATGGCCGAACCACTCTTAACATCTTGTTGGTTATCCGGTAAGGTACTCAAACATTGAGCTTGCCTTAATCCATAACCATCATGAATTAAAACAAGTAGTTCACTTGAAAGTTCTGCGAAAACATAAACAATGGATTGCGTTGGATGAACGACCAAATGCCTTGGTCCTTGTCCAACTTTGGTTGAAAAGATATATTTGGGATGAAGCATCAAATACGGATCAATTTTATAGGCAACAATTCGATCTAATCCCAGATCACAAACCAAGACTTCATCGAGTTGTTTGAAATACTTAATAAAATGCGCATGGGATGAAGCGCCAAATTCAATTTTTTGGATTTGTCGGATGCCTTTTTTTTGTGTGTATGCATAGGTGATGATGTTGCCTTGATGATAATTGGCACTCATGACCAGTTGTTTTTCTTTGACATAGTCCACAAAACATGGTGGTGAACCATCCACCATAACTTCATTAACGAGTCGTTCATTTTCAAAACAAGCAATCCCACCTTGCTTATCTTTTTGACTGACTGAAAAGAGTACACGATCCTGTTTTGCAAAGTAAGTTGGATTTGATAAATTCAAACTTAAGGATAAATTAGTAAGGATACCCTGATTAAATGAAGCCGTATAAATGCCTTGACTACTTCTCTTGGTATACGTTCCAATCACAATTTTCATATAGACTCCTATGTTCTTCTATTATAGCAAAGAAAAAGCGGGTTTTACCCCGCTTTAAACTTTAGCTCTTTTAGATTTGATGGCTGCGTGGGCTGCGGCAAGACGCGCTATTGGAACTCTGAAAGGTGAGCAAGAGACATAGGAAAGTCCCACTCTATGACAGAATTCAATGGAACTTGGATCGCCTCCATGTTCACCACAGATGCCCAACTTAATATCTGGACGTGTTTGTTTCCCTAATTTACAGGCCATCTCAACGAGTTTACCTACCCCATGTTGATCAAGCTTCGCAAAAGGATCCTGTTCGAAAATCTTCTTTGCGTAGTAATCATTCAAGAATGATCCAGCATCATCTCTTGAGAAACCAAATGTCATTTGTGTAAGATCATTGGTTCCAAAAGAGAAGAATTCAGCTTCAGTGGCGATTTCATCTGCCAATAATGCAGCTCTTGGGATTTCAATCATGGTACCTACGAGGTATTCTAATTTAAGTCCGCTCTTAGCGATGATTTCGTCGGCGACGCGAACAACGATGTCTTTGACATATTTCAATTCTTTGACTTCACCGACCAATGGAATCATAATTTCTGGTTTGATGTGCCATTCAGGATGTTTTCTCATCACGTTGAGGGCTGCTTCAATCACAGCTTGAGTTTGCATTTCAGCAATTTCAGGATAAGAAACAGCCAAACGGCAACCACGATGTCCCATCATTGGATTGAATTCATGTAAAGAGGAAATAATATTTTTCAAATCCAGTACTTTAAGATTCATTTCTTTTGCTAAAGCAACAATATCATCTTCATCGGTCGGTAAGAATTCGTGTAATGGGGGATCCAAATAACGAATTGTGACCGGTCTAAATTCCATGGCTTCATAAATGCCTTCGAAGTCGCTTCTTTGCATTGGTAAAAGTTTTCCTAATGCTTTACGACGTTGTTCTTCCGTTTCGGAAACAATCATTTCACGCATGGCTTTAATGCGTTCACCTTCAAAAAACATATGTTCAGTTCGAACGAGACCAATGCCTTCGGCTCCAAATATAACAGCTTGAGCTGCATCTTTAGGTGTGTCCGCATTGGTTCTAACTTTTAAAGTACGTACTTCATCAGCCCAACTCATCAAGGTCATAAAGTCACCAGTGATTGCCGCAGGAACAGTTTTAACGGCTTGAGCATAAATCTTGCCCGTTGAACCATCTAAAGAGATCGCATCACCTTCTTTGAAATTGTGCGCTCCTAAAGTAAATGATTTAGGTCCGGTAAATTTAATCTCACCACAACCTGAAACACAGCATGTACCCATCCCACGGGCAACGACAGCAGCATGTGAGGTCATCCCCCCACGTGCGGTCAAAATACCTTGTGAAACATGCATACCTTCAATATCTTCAGGTGAGGTTTCAAGCCGTACAAGTACAACTTTTTCACCACGATTCGTCCATTCTACAGCATCAGCTGCAGTGAACACCACTTTGCCACTGGCCGCACCAGGCGAAGCGGGTAAAGCTGTCCCAACAACTTCTGCTGCATTCAATGCAACAAGCTCAAATTGAGGATGAAGCAAAGCATCCAGTTGTTTTGGATCAACTTGAAGAATCGCATCTTCTTTACTGATCATGCCTTCGGCAACCAAATCAACTGCGATTTTCAAAGCAGCTGCAGCGGTTCTTTTGCCATTACGCGTTTGAAGCATATAGAGTTTACTTTTTTCAATCGTAAATTCCATATCTTGCATGTCTCTGTAATGCTCTTCTAGACGATCACAGATTGCGACGAATTCATCATAGACTTTCGGCATAACCTGTTGAAGTTTATCGATGGTCATCGGTGTGCGAATCCCCGCAACGACATCTTCACCTTGAGCATTCATCAAGAATTCTCCAAACAATTTCTTTTCGCCCGTTGCTGCGTTACGGGTAAAGGCAACACCAGTGCCTGAACTTTCGCCCATATTCCCAAACACCATCGATTGAACGCTAACGGCTGTCCCCCATGAATTCGGGATATCATTTAAACGTCTGTAATAGATTGCACGTGGATTATTCCAAGATCTAAAGACCGCATTAACCGCTTCAATTAATTGAATTCTTGGATCTTGAGGAAAATCTTCGCCCTTATTCAATTTATAAAACGCTTTAAAACGAGTTACCATTTCTTTCAAATCATCCGCAGTAAACTCAGTATCAAGTTTAATGTTTTTTTCTTCTTTCATCTCATCGATGATTTCTTCAAATTTTTTCTTTGAAATTTCCATAACGACATCCGAAAACATCTGAATGAAACGACGATAGGAATCATATGCAAATCTAGGATTCTGAGTCAATTCGGCAAAACCGACGACCACCTCATCGTTGAGTCCCAGATTCAAAATCGTATCCATCATCCCAGGCATTGAAGCACGGGAACCTGAACGAACTGAAACAAGTAAAGGATTGGTTTTGGATCCAAAGGTCTTCCCTGTCACCGTTTCCAATTTTAACAAATAATCAAAAATCTCTTTTTGAACCTCTGGGTGGACGCTTTCGTTATCATCATAATAACGAGTGCAAGCTTCCGTAGAGATGGTAAATCCTTGAGGGACAGGCATGCCCAATTTGGTCATTTCAGCCAAATTCGCACCTTTTCCGCCCAATAAATTCTTCATTTTACCATCAGCTTCAGAGAACAGATACACATATTTAGTGGTCATAGTTCCTCCATGGCTGTTCGCCAAATAACACTGTAATTATACTAGAAAACTTTATTATTTTCTACCCTACATGCTTAAGTTGTTCAACTGTGACACAACCAAATCAAATTGGCGCCTATATTCTTCGAGTTTAAGTTTTTCTGCTTCAACTTTAGTTAGCGGTGCTGCAGAAACAAATCGAGGATTGCTTAACATCCCTTCACCTCTCACTATTTCAGCTTCAAGCCGTTCCTTTTCTTTGCCCAAACGTGTTTTTTCAGCTTCAACATCCACCAATTGAGAAACTTCAATCGATAAGGTCCCATTTAGAACAGGCCGAGTCATAACTTCTCCTTCTAATTTTGAAACAACGGATGTTTTAACCATCTTTTCAAGAGTTTCGTTTTGAATCTCATTGAGTTGTATAGAAAGCTCAATGATGAGTGGTAATGCTGGTTTTACCTTATACTCAGTACGAATCGCTCGAATTTGAGAAATGATTGAAATAAGTTGAGCCGTTTGGCTTAAAGCTGCTTCATCATGAAGTCCAATTGTATTTGGCCACTGTGAAATACACAATGCTTCCTTTGCGAAACTCGCATAGATCTTCTCAGTGACAAACGGCATCGTAGGATGACTCATCTTTAAGATCCCTTTTAAAACTGTAATCAAAGTATTCCGACTGGCTTTCACTGCTTCTAAATCATTGGAATTAAGATTGGATTTACTCAGTTCAATGTACCATGAGCAATAATCATCCCAAACGAATTCATACAAGAAAGACCCGGCTAAGGCAAAGTCATATTTTTCCATCGCTGAAGTTACTTTTTCTAAAGTTGTATCAAAACGCTCTATGATCCATCGATCATTTGAAGAAAGCTTCAACTGTTTTAAATCTTCTTCGATAAAATCATCTGGCAAATTCATTTGAACAAAACGTGATGCATTCCAAAGTTTATTGATAAAATTCCAAGCAGCTTCAACTTTTTCGGTTGAGTAACGCAAGTCAAGACCTGGTGCTGAATTGGTCGTCAAGAAAAAGCGTAAAGCATCTGCCCCATATTGTTCAATAACATCCATGGGATCAACCCCATTGCCTAAGGACTTGCTCATCTTACGTCCATCATCTGCCCGGATTAAACCATGAATCAATGCATCTTTAAAAGGTACACTTTCAGTAAAATAGCGGGCTTGGAAAATCATTCTGGCTGCCCAGAAGAAAATAATATCATAACCAGTTACCAAAACATCTGTCGGATAATACCTCTTAAAATCAGGTGTTTCTTCAGGCCAACCTAAGGTACTAAATGGCCATAAGGCACTTGAAAACCAGGTATCCAAAACATCTTCATCCTGGGTCCAGTTTTCACTGTCTTTAGGCGCTTCACAACCAACATATACTTCTTGAGTGGTATTGTTGAACCAAACTGGAATTCTATGACCCCACCACAATTGCCTTGAGATACACCAATCTTCGATGTTATCCATCCATTGGGTAAAGATATGTTCGAAACGATCTGGGATAAAATTAACTTTATCCTTGGTGCTTTGAGCATCGACAGCCGCTTGAGCCAATGGTTTCATCTTGACGAACCATTGTTTAGACAAATAAGGTTCTACAATAACGTCCGTTCGTTCAGAGTGGCCGACTTGATGAATGTGTTTTTCAATTTTAACCGTATTGCCTTCATCGGTAATCCGTTGGGTGAGTTGCTTACGACATTCAAAGCGGTCCAAACCATAGAATGCACCTGCTTTTTCATTCATTGTCCCGTCAGGATTCATACAAACCACTTTTTCAAGTTGATGTTTTTCAGCTAAGGTAAAGTCGTTGGGATCATGGGCTGGGGTACACTTCATCGCTCCAGTCCCAAAGGCTTGATCAATATATTCATCGGTTATGATGGGCAAAACCTCATGATTGGCAGGATTGATGACATGCATCCCATGAATGTGTTTGTATTTAGGATCATCAGGATGAACCACCACACAAACATCCCCAAACATGGTTTCAGGTCGAGTTGTCGCAACAGCGATTTTTTCACCCGTCTCTACAACTGTATAACTAAAGGTATAAAAAGAACCTTCGACTTCTTTATGAATGACTTCTATGTTGGATAAGGCTGTTTTCGCTAAAGGATCCCAATTGATGATTCGTTCACCTTGATAAATCAAGCCATCATGATAAAGATCAACAAAAACCTTGTTGACAGCTTTATTAAGCCCTTCATCCAAAGTAAAACGTTCTCGAGAGTAATCCAAAGAAAGTCCCATTTTAGCCCACTGTTGACGGATGTGACCCGCATACTCTTCTTTCCAAGCCCAAGCTTGTTCAAGAAACTTCTCACGTCCCAATTCAAAACGATTGGTGCCTTGTTGCTTGAGTCGAGCATCGACTTTCGCTTGAGTGGCTATCCCTGCATGATCCATGCCTGGTAGCCACAACATATCAAAGCCTTGCATTCGTTTGAACCTGGCAATGATGTCTTGAAGTGAGGTATCCCATGCGTGTCCTAAATGAAGTTTACCCGTGACGTTTGGAGGCGGAATAACAATCGTAAACGGCTTTTTACTAACATCACCCGCAGTGAAATAACCTTGATCAATCCATTCTTGATGCTGATTCGATTCAACCTGTTTATGGTCGTATTTGGGGTCTAATAACTGTTTCATAGTGCTCCTTTGAATACCTTGTTTGAACGATTTTGTCGTCTATATTAATGGCGTAAAAATGATAATCAGATCGATGACCTAATTCAGGTTCATATTTTCGTTTACGATAAGTTCCTTCTTTTATGAATCCAGCTTTCTCAATGATGCGACCAGACGGAATGTTTTCTGCATTATGTTGGATTTCAATCCTTTGAAAACCACAGTGATGAAACATCACAGAAATCAATAATGGTACCGCTTCTGATACAAACCCTTGATTCCAGTATCGTTTATTGAGGATGTAACCGATCTCTCCCACATCATTAAACCTTACCGTATGGACATCGACTGTCCCAATCATTTTCATTTCTGGTTTAATGACCACACAATATGCTTCAGGTATGCCCTTCTCCATACGATTCAAAAAATGGTCTTCGATGGCTTGTTTGCTTGAAGCAAGATTTAAGTGTCTTGGAAACCAAACAAATTGAAGATTCTCCCCATCACCAGCATACTCAAACATGTCTAAAGCATCCTCAACTTGAATCGGTCTCAAAATAAAACGTTCTGTTTCAATCGTCGGTAATCTTAAATTCAGCATATTGCCTCCTTGAAATAAAAAAACGTCTCTGAAGGACGTTTAACGTGGTACCACCTTGTTTTCACTACTGTGCTCATTGGATGATAACGGAATCACCGAACTTTCTTACTGCGTTTCAGAAAATCGACTCACAAAGGACTTATACGTTCGGCTTGGTTTTGTCTCATCTTTCCAAAACTTTCTGAATGGCCACTGAACGGTTTAATTTTGGTCGTTGTCGTTGCCACCATTATAGTCAAAAGAAAGGACATCGTCAATCATTCATCAAAAAGATTATTTTCAGCCTCAATTGTAATAGTAAATTCCGTATGTGTAGGGAACTTAGTGATACAAACTGAGAACTGGAACTTAATCTTATAAAGTGAGTATAATTCATAGACAGAAGGTGTAGGGAACTAATTGAAAGGTAAGATTTCCCTATG
>JBBQOY010000009.1:0-21859 GCA_038331365.1 Erysipelotrichales bacterium
CATTCAAGCGTCTGTGTTCAATCTCACGTCCTAAGAGCGGAGAAAAACCATGGAATTGAGCGGCGATGGCTTGATGTGGATCTATTGTAAAATCCACTCGCGGATCTTTTTTATCATGAGCCTCAATGGGAACATAAAGTGCGGTAGGGGTTATGGTTCGACGATTGTTTTCATACGGTGGGATACGTTTCAAGGCATCTACAATATGCTGCGTGGCATCGACTAAAATCACATTGGCATATTTGCCCATCAATTCAATCATCAATGTCATGGCAATTGAGTCACCCAGGTCATTTCTTAATCTTAAATCAAACTGAACCACGCGGTCCAATCCCAATTGCGTGATTTTGACGACGGTGGCATCTTCAATGTGTTTTCTCAACAACATCACGAAAGCGGTCGGTTCAGATGGGAAACGATAATCATGGGTTGTGATTTGAAGTCGGTTGAAGATTGAATGGCAAGAGATCAAGAGTTGGAATTTCTGGCGCGCTGATTTACACGTGAATAAAATTTCACTGTCGGAGAGGTGATTGATCTTATTGATTTTAAAAGGACAAAGCTCAGCGAGCTGGGTACTTATCTTGTTTAATACGATTCCGTCGATGGCCATAACTAAAAAGATTATAGCATAACTTGACTTATGGACTGAGGGTGGTTATGATTTTATGAAATAGAGGGACACTATGAAAAAAGGATTACTGATTATATTAAGCGGACCCAGTGGCGTAGGCAAGGGTACCGTGCGTGAATTATTTTGTAAAGACCCAGAGCTCAACATTGCATATTCCATCTCGTTAACCACTCGCCCACGCCGCGACAATGAAACCAATGGGGTTGAATATTTCTTCGTTGATCGACCAACTTTTGAAAAGGCGATCGCAAACGATGAACTCTTGGAATATGCTGAGTTCGTTGGAAATTATTATGGAACGCCTAAAAAATACGTCGAAGATCTTCGCCGACAAAGCAAAAATGTTTTGCTTGAAATCGAGGTAGAAGGCGCTAAACAGGTCATTTCTAAAGTGGTCGATGCCTTAACGATTTTTATTGTTCCGCCTTCCATGCAAGAACTTGAAAAGCGCATCAGAGGCCGTCGCAGTGAAACGGAAGAGGTGGTTCAACTTCGTTTGGTGAAAGCAGCCAAAGAAATGGAAAAACTAGGTTCTTATAAATTCATTGTATGTAATGATGATCCGCATTTAGCGGCTCAGATCATCAACTTGATTATAAAAAGACACATGGAATAAGCACCGAAAGGTGCTTTTTCTAAAGAGGAAAGTTTATAAACATTAAAACACTTGAATAACACCGGCTTCTCTTGGCTGTATCTGGATAAAACTGTTATCCCCAAAGACCCGACCAAAGCTGACCTTTAACGATGGGGTCAACGATTTAGGTACAAACATGAGGATTGTTCCTGCGAAGCCACCCCCGTGAACGCGATAGGCACCTCGATCGATTAAAGCATTTTCTGCCATCATCAAAGCTAAAGCTAAACCTTGTTTTGTTTCATGCTTATTCCAGACATTTTGTAGATAGGTGTAAGAGGAGCGACCAGAAGCCATAATGTGTGTCATAAAGCTGGAAAGGTCTGAATCTTCTATGGCTTTCATCAGTTGAAGAACACGTTCATTCTCGTGAAAAAAATGATGACCACGCAATAAGATGCGTGTCTCGAAAAAATTGTAAAGTTGTGGTAATTGTTCATAAAATGAGCCTGGATTAACCCTCGATAAGACCGATTCATTGAAGTACTGTGATAAAATTTTGCAATCCTCAAAAATCTCAGCATAATCCAGTGATAAATCCGCATGGGATCCGCCACATTGAACCAAACAGAGATCTATTGGTTCGAATAAACCATGCGCATCAATCTTTTGAACATGTGGCATCGCTTTATCATAAAAATCAATGGCACAAAATCCGCCATGGGCAATGATCATTTGATCCATGAGACCACAAGGTTTGTTGAAGTAGTTGTTTTCAGTTTTTTGAGAAATTATGGCATAGGTGCTGGCATCCATTTTGTTGGATCCGTAATAAACGTCGAGGATTTTCGCTAACAATACTTCGATTGAGGCTGAAGAAGACATCCCAGATCCAGACAAAACACGACTTTCAACATAGGCATCAAAACCACCAATGGATCCATTCAATGCCTTGAAATAATGAGCTATGCCTCGTATAATGCCCATGCTTGTATAGTACTCTTCAGGATGAATTGAAAGATCTTGAAGATCGATTGGGGCTATTTCGTAATCTTTAGAGATTAAACGAATCACCTGATCATCGTTCTTACTGACAAAGGCAACGGTATCGAGATCCACCGCCATGGCGAGGACACGACCGAGTTGATGATCAGTATGGTTGCCCCCAATCTCAATGCGACCAGAAGCACTGAAGACATCGAATGTCTTTTGGTTAGGAAATAAGTCGATAAAACGCATTGCCATTAAGGTATAGCGTTGCTTCTGGAATAAAAATTGAGCACTTCCATAAAGTGCGCTGAGTTGAGACTCAAACAACTTGGTTTGACTTAAGGTTTGAAAAGAATTGATTTGCATGGGTTACTCCTAATCTGTTTATGTTAACTTAGTATATCATTGAGCCCCCGTTCATTTATTTTGGAAAAACAAGACAAAAGTTGTAATATCTTGGGATGTTGAAGGTACAGACTATAAAAAATGTAGTAGAAAGATTATAATGGTTTAGTAAACGCTTTCACAGCAGAATGGAAGGTGACTTAAGTGAAAAAAGACTATACCATCCTACTGGTGGATGATGAAGAGGAAGTTAGAAAACGTATCATTTCGAAAATTCATCCCGAATATGGATTTGAGGTAATCGGTCAAGCAGCCAATGGCTATGATGCGATTGACTTGATTGAACGATTAAAACCTGATGTTGTCATTACAGACATCAGAATGCCTTATGTCGATGGGATTCAACTGGCTAAGATCATCAATAAGGAGCATCCTAAAACCAAGGTCGCCTTTATTTCAGGCTATGATGAATTTGCTTATGCGAAGGAAGCCATTGAACTCAACGTGGTCAGCTATCTGTCTAAACCAATTACCGAAGAAGAAGTAGGCTATTTTTTGTCGAAACTTAAGTTAAGAATGGACGAGGAATATCAAGCATTATTCAATCAAGAACGACTCGATGCGGCATATAAAGAGAACTTACCTGCACTCATTGAAAATCAATTTAATTCATTGCTTCATTTCTCAAGCATTGATGATCAGGATTTACAGCGATTTAAAATCTTTAACATCGATTTAAGTGTCGGTTTTTTTACCGTCGGGATTATCGAAATCGATGCAGCTGCAGATTTTTTAGAAATCGAATACCTTCGTATTTTCTTTTTGAATTTGTTAAAGAAAAAGTTCTCAGATTATAAAGATATTTACTCTATCAATAGTGGATTTGGTTTGGTATTCATCATTCATCAAATGATTTTGGACGTCAAAGATTTAGAGACACGACTCTATGAAGTTGTGTTGACCAAAAAGCAATATTCTGACATTCGAGCTCAAATTGGAGTCTCTGAAACTTTTAGTGATTTTAAACTTATTTCCAGTAAAGTGTTGCAAGCAAAAAAAGCATTATCGTATAGTAATTATCTTAACATTGGCACCATTATTTATTATAAAGACATCACCAGCAAAAAGAAGATTGATTTAAAACTATCCAAGAGTGAAATTGATGAGATGAGTTATGTCATCAAATTCGGTTCTGTCAAGGAAGTCGATGATCTCTTTCAAAATCTACTTAAAAATAAAGACATGAGTCAAGATTATTTATTGAATAAGCAATATTATCTGGTTAATTTAACCCATATCTTTATCGAGTTCGCCAATAGTTTGAATGTTGAATTGGACGACTTATTGGAAGGGAGCTTCTTCGATCTGTTGTCTGGGTTTACCCAGCTTCAAGATATTTTCAATTTTTTGAAAAAGCTGACCTTTGATTGTCGAGAAATTAATATTCATAAATCCAAGACCTCAGCCAATATGGTTTTAGAAGAAGCATTACTGTATTTAAATTCAAATTATGCCAATCCTGACATCACCATGGACTATGTATGCGATTTTTTAGGCATCAGTATTTCTTATCTAAGTAACTTATTTAAAAAAATACTGGATACGACTTTTAACAAATATTTGGTCAAAACGCGGATGGAGCGTGCCAAAGAATTATTGAAATTCAGTGATGATAAAATCTATGAGATTGCAAATCTAGTCGGCTATAATGACATTTATTACTTCAGTTACAGTTTCAAGAAATACACTGGGCATTCTCCAAAGGAGTATCGAAATGATCAAAAAGCTAACTGATTTATCGATCGGTCAATCCATCTTTTTTGTTACGATCATTATTTTTGCATTCTTTTTGACTTTATCAACAGTTTTATCCAATCAACTCATCTTTACAAGAACAGATCGATTGATTGAAACCACCTCTAAAGAAATCAATAAGCAAGTTATTATGAATTATGAGAATTATTTGAGTAACATGATCGGTATTTCAAATACATTACAGAAATATGTTGTCGATACGACAAAAGACAACAATTCAACTGAATTGGCTCGGTTATTTCTCATTACAACCAACATTGAAAGCAATATTCTCAATGTGACATTGATCTCCCGAGATGGGCGTTTGATTGCATCTAGTGTGGATGTTGATATCAATCCCAACATTATGGATGTTGATTGGTTTAAAGAAGCGATTCAGGCTTCGGATATTCATCATTTTAGTGGTTTACATACAGAAAACTTTTTCTTGAATGGGAAAAAAGAGGTTTTTACGGTCTCTAAAAGTGTGCAGTATTTTGAAAATGGTATTTCAAAAACCGGAGTACTGATGATTGATGTCGATACCAGTAACTTCAAAATACTAGCTGAACAAACGAATTTGGGCGAAAATGGGCACATCGTCATTTCTTCTCCACTGGATAAAATCATTTATTCTTCAGATACTCAATGTATCAATGGTGATTGCAATTCGGCTCAAATCATCAAAGAAATCATTTTAGGTGGTCGATTGGTAAAATGGAATGGTTTGAATATGTATGTCAATGTCAACACGCTCAAAGATACGCGCTGGAAAATTGCGACTTTCATCAATGTCGATGAAATCATTAACACAAAAACAGATATATTATTTCGCTTAATTCTAATATTTATTTTGACTTTGATTACGACAGCAATGACTTCTTCATACTTCACACGTCGTATTACAATTCCAATGAATAATCTAAAAAATCATATCACTTTGATTGAAAAAGGCGATTTTGATACGAGGATTAACGTTAAAGGACAAAAAGAAGTCATTCATTTGGCTGAAGCGTTTAATGCGATGAGCAATCGAATTAAAGAACTTATGACGAAAGTGTTTAATGAGCAAAATGAAAAGCGTAAGACACAATTTATCGCCCTACAAAATCAAATTAACCCTCATTTTCTTTATAATACCTTGGATTCCATCGTATCCTTAAGTGAAAACAATCGAAATAAAGATGTGGAAAGTGCCATCATTGCCTTATCTAAATTCTTTAGAATGAGCATTTCCAATGAGATGAATCTTGTTGAACTTAAGGATGAGATAGAGCATGTCAGAAATTATTTATTGATTCAACAGATTAGGTATCAAAACACCTTTGTCTTTGATTTTAACATCGATGAAGAAGTTTTACATCACAAAGTCATCAAACTCTCGTTGCAACCTTTGGTAGAAAATGCCATCTTACATGGCATTCAACCCGATGAAGCCTTTACTACCATTTTAATTAAAGGCTTTGCGAAAGAAGGTTTCCTTTATATTGAAGTCTTTAATGAAGGATATGGTATTTCTAAGGAACGCATTCAAGAAATACACACGATGATTCAAGATGATCAAAATACGTCAAGTGTGGGGTTGAAGAATGTATATCAAAGATTGAAACTTTATTACGGAGATCAGGCGGATCTCATCTTAGAAAGTGAATTGGATGAATATACTAAAGTTATCATGAAAATGCCAATGGGTGTTGAGGAGTCGCTATGAAACGAATACTGATTGTCTTAGTGTTTTTATTAAGTGCCTGTGGTACAAAACCTGAAACAGTACCATTGTTTATCTATGATGGGAGTGATGCCTATATTAATGAATTTGAACAGAAAATTCAAGAAGCTGTACAAAGTGACTTTTTGATTAAAACATATGAAAGTCAAAATTCTCAAATCATCCAAAATGAACAAATTGATCAAGTTTTCAAAGAAAAACATAAACTTTTGATTGTAAATCCAGTGGATCGATTAAGCGTCTATGCGATCATAGAAAAAGCCAAGGAGACGGATACTACCTTGATTTTCTTTAACCGTGAACCCTTAGAATCTGATTTGGCCAGTTATGATAAAACCTATTATGTCGGTGCGGATGCCACTCAATCTGCTGAGTTACAAGCAAGTTTAATTATGGACCTGTTTGGGAATCAACCTAAAAACCTCAATCAATTTGATAAGAATCATGATGGGATTATTCAAACCATCATCCTTAAAGGTGAACAAGGTCATCAAGATGCAGAAGCCAGAACGAAATATGTCATTGAGCATTTAAACGATGCTGGATATCGTATCGAAGTACAAGACATTATCATTGCCAATTGGGATCGTGAAACTGCATATGGGTTGATGGATGGGATATTGGAAACATATGGTGATTCGATGGAATTGTTGATCTCTAATAACGATGCCATGGCTTTAGGCGCCATCCAACGGATGAGTGAAAAAGATTATTTCGTGGACAGTAATAATAATGGGATCATTGATAGAGAAACTGAGCCTTGGTTTCCAGTGGTTGGGATCGATGGGATTACGGTTGCCATTGATTCGATTAAAACCGGCTATCTGTATGGAACCGTTAAAAACGACTCTGAAAACATGGCTTTGATCATCATTGAACTTACAAAGTGGTTGTTAGCAGAAAAATCCTTACTGGATTTCCCGTATGATATTACCAATAATCGATATATTTGGGTAAATTATCAGAAATTATCCTTAGATGAGTAAAAAACATGAAAGTGTATTGAATATCACAAAAAGAGTATTGTTTATTCAATGTTATGAAAGGGCTTACTTTTCTATAATGTAAGTGTCTAACCAACACAGGAGGAATAAATGAAAAAGTTTTTACTCTCATTCGCATTAATTGCCTTGGTTCTGGCAAGCTTCACAGGTTGTGCTGCTAAGCAAAGTGGACCAGTAAAGGTTGGTATCGCGATTTACAAATTTGATGATACCTTCATGACCAACTATCGTACTGAAATGGAAAGCTATTTGAAGTCAAAGGAAACTGCTGACACCAAATATGAAATCACCATTACAGATGGTAAGAATGACCAAGCAACTCAAACTGAACAAATCGACAGTTTCATTGCTCAAAAGTATGATGTATTAATCGTCAACCTCGTTGACCTAACTGCAGCTGGTGCAATCATTGCTAAAGTTAAAGCAGCTAAGATTCCAACAGTATTTATTAATCGTCAACCTTCAGCGGCAGATATGGCCCTTTGGGATAAGATTACGTATGTCGGCGCTAAAGCTGAAGATTCAGGGACCTACCAGGGTGAAATCGCTTTAGACCTTTGGAAAGCTGCTGGATCTAAAATGGATACCAATGGCGATGGCGTTCTTCAATACGTTATGTTGATGGGCCAAGCCATTCACCAAGATGCTGCTTTACGCACAGAATACTCCATTAAAAAATTAGTTGAAGCTGGTGTTAAAGTTGAAAAATTATTTGAACAACGCGCTAACTGGAATCGTGACGAAGGTCAGACTCAAATGGCTGCTGCGATCGCTCAATTCGGAACCAAAATTGAAGTTGTCTTTGGTAACAATGATGACATGGCTTTAGGTGCTATCCAAGCTTTAAAAGCTGCCAATATGGTTATTCCAGTTATCGGTGTTGATGCTACAGCACCTGCATTGGATGCAATTGGTTTAGGTGATTTGGCTGGAACAGTCTTGAATGACAGTAAAGGTCAAGCGCATACTTCCGTAGACAAGGCTTTGGCTTTGTTGAAGGGTGATATGCTTGATAAAGAATACTGGGTAGCTTATGTTAAGGTTACACCTGCGAATTACAAAGATTTCAAGTAAGTGATTCTTAATCAGAAAATCAAGTGTGATGAAACACACTTGATTTTCTATCTTATTAGAAAGAGGTCCTATGGAACATTTAGATATTATCTTATCTATGAATCATGTCAGTAAGAGTTTCCCAGGTGTTAAAGCCTTGGATGATGTTTCATTTCATGTTCGTCGCGGTACCGTTCATGCACTAATGGGTGAAAATGGAGCCGGTAAATCTACCTTAATGAAATGTCTGTTTGGAATTTATTCTTTAGATGAAGGAGATATCCAATTTGATGGGAAAGCTGTTCATTTTCACAATCCAGAAGATGCCCTAAAATCCGGTATTTCAATGATTCATCAGGAATTACAACCGATCCCTTATCGCGACATAAATGAAAATCTTTGGGTTGGAAGATATCCGACCAAGAAAATCCTGGGCTTTATCGAAATCATTGATTATAAGAAAATGACGCGCTTGTCCGAAGATTTGCTTAAGCGAGTTCATTTGAATCTCAATCCAAAAACTTTGCTTAAAGAACTCTCTGTTTCGCAAATTCAATCAATCGAAATCGCTAAAGCAATTTCTTATGATGCCAAAGTTATCATCATGGATGAACCTACTTCCTCATTAACCCAAGCTGAAGTTGTTCAATTGTTTGATATCATCAATGCATTAAAAAATTTAGGGGTTTCCATTATCTACATTTCCCATAAAATGGAAGAAATTCTTAAGATTTCAGATGAAGTAACCATCATGCGTGATGGTAGATATATTGGAACTTGGCTCGCCAAAGAGTTGACCATGGAAAAAATAATCCGCAATATGGTTGGTCGTGAATTGGTTAATCTTTATCCAGATAAAACCAATGAACCGGATGGTATTTCTTTTGAAGTCAAAGATCTGTCGTCCATCAATCCTAAATCATTTAAGAATGTATCCTTTAGTGTTCGTAAAGGCGAAATATTTGGAATCGGTGGCTTAGTCGGTGCTCAACGAACAGAATTGGTCGAAGGCATCTTTG
The DNA here is from genome assembly GCA_038331365.1 of Erysipelotrichales bacterium. GTDB lineage: Bacteria > Bacillota_I > Bacilli_A > Erysipelotrichales > Erysipelotrichaceae > UBA2212. Next base: position 9,146 of record JBBQOY010000009.1, read on the forward strand.
GGTTACGTTCGGTTCAGAAAGGTGAAATCTTTCTTCATGGAAAGAAGATCACCATTAAGCATCCTCAAGACGCAGTTAAGCAAGGGCTCGCATTGGTTACCGAAGACCGTCGAGGAAATGGTATCTTTGGGGTTTTATCAGTAAGAGATAATGTGGCTGTCGCTTCACTTGATGAATTCGTACAATTTCATCTTATACTCAATAATGCAAAGCTCAATGCACTGGCTGAAGCCAACATCAAGAAACTGAGCATTAAAACACCAAGCACGAAGACCAAAATTCAATCATTATCGGGTGGCAATCAGCAAAAAGTAATTATCTCACGTTGGTTGGCTGTGGATCCAGACATATTCATTCTTGATGAACCAACGCGAGGAATTGATGTTGGGGCAAAATATGAAATTTATAGCATCATGATTGATTTGGCTAAGCAAGGCAAGACCATCATTATGATCAGTTCTGAGATGTCTGAACTTTTAGGAATCAGTGATCGAATCATGGTAATGTGTGAAGGTAGACTCAGTGGCATACTCGATCGGTCAGAAGCGGATCAAGAAAAGATCATGGCACTGGCAACCGCATACATGTAAGGAACACTCAAATGAAAAAATTCTTGACCCAATTCAAGCAAGGTAACTTAAAAGATACGTTGGTTGATAATGCCATGTATCTCATCTTACTAAGCATATTAATTATGGTGTCGATTGCGCAACCACTCTTTTTATCCGCCAACAACATCACTAATATATTAATGAATTCTTCGATTCGAATCATCATTGCTTTGGGTGTAAGTGGTGCACTGATCACACGCGGCACTGACTTGTCCGCTGGACGAATTGTCGGTGTTGGGGCTGTCATCGGAGGCACTTTACTTCAAAGACCTGATTATGCGGCGAGATTCTTCCCTGGTTTGGCAGATATGCCGGTTTTAGGCATTCTCTTATTGGCGGTGACAATTACTGCCATCATTGGTTTGGTGAACGGTTTGGTCATATCATATTTAAATGTACCACCTTTTATTGCGACCTTAGGGATGCAAAGTATCCTCTATGGATTAGCCTTGATTTATACCAAGTCACAACCTATTGGAGGTTTAAAGGAAGATTACACTTATTTAGCCAGTGGTCGTATTCTAAATATACCCATCTTGATTTTGATTGCCATCGCTGCGATTGCAGTAATGTGGTTTTTACTCAATATGACTAAATTTGGTAAATACATCTATGCCATTGGGGGGAATGAATCTGCTGCTGAAGTTGCAGGGGTTAACATCAAATGGACGAAAATTCGAGTTTATATCTTAGCAGGTTTATTCTATGGATTGGCAGGTTTCTTACTGGCAGCCAAAAGTGGCGGTGCGACTGCCAATTATGGAATTGGTTATGAATTAGAAGCCATTGCAGCCTGTACCATCGGTGGTGTCAGTACAGCGGGTGGGGTCGGGAAAATCCAAGGGATCGTTTCGGGGGTTTTGGTCTTCGAGATGCTTAAAACCAGTTTGCAATTCTTAAGAGTTCCTTCGGATTTACAATATGTGGCCATAGGGGCTGTCATTATCGTGGCTGTCGCCATTGATATTCGTAAATATTTGGCTAAAAAATAAAAAAGCAAGTGTGGTCATCACACTTGTCTTTTAAAAGGAGTATATGGAAACAATTCAACTTTCACCTGAGGTAAAATTATCTCGCATCATTCAAGGATTTTGGCGTTTGAACAGTTGGAACTGGAGCACGCAACAATTACACGAATTTATGATTTCAGCCATTGAATTAGGAGTGACGACCTTTGATACGGCAGAAATATATGGTGATTATGGTTCGGAAATTCAGTTGGGTGAAGTCCTAAAGTATGATCCAACGCTAAGAACGAAAATTCAAATCATCACAAAAACAGGCATTAATAAACTTAATCCGAACCAACCTTATCGGATTAAGCACTATGATACAAGTTATGAGAAGATCATTGCTTCTTGTAATGAGAGTTTAAAAAAACTCAATACAGAGTTCATCGATGTGTATTTGATTCATCGCGAAGATCCGTTTTTTGATCATCATGGTGCAATGAGAGCTTTTGAACAACTTAAAGCAGAAGGTAAAATAAAAGCCTATGGTGTTTGTAATTATGACCCGATTAAGTTTCATGCATTTAACACGATATCTAAACAAGCCTTGGTGACCAATCAGATTGAAGTATCGCCTTTGCAGTTTGAACATTTTAATTCAGGGATGATGGATCAACTTCAGATGGAAGGGGTCCATCCTATGTTTTGGTCACCTTTAGCCGGTGGTCTTATTTTTAATTCTGAAGACCTTCAATGTGTCCAAGTGAGAACAGTGTTGCATCGAATTGCACATCACCATCAAGTTGAAATGGATACCATTGTCTATGCATGGCTTTTAATGCATCCTGTAAAAGGAATGGTTATCAGTGGTAGTCAACAGATCAGTCGACTAAAAAATGCCATTAAAGCATTATCTGTTGAACTTAATCTTGAAGAGTGGTATGAGATTTATCTTGCCTCAGGCCAACAAGTCTTACGTTAAGGGTAAGGAGAAAAAATGACAATTTGTGTGACTGGCGGTGCAGGGTATGTTGGAAGTCATGCTGTAAAATGTTTACAAGAACAGGGCTATAAAGTCATTGTGATTGATAACTTAAATAAGGGTCATCGTATGTCAGTCGATTCTGGAATTCCTTTTTACTTAGGAGATGTGAGAGATCGCGTATTTTTAGAAAAAGTTTTTTCTAAACATAAAATAGAAGCCGTAATGCACTTCGCAGCAGATTCTTTAGTCGGCGAAAGTGTTTATGAACCCATCGAATATTATCAAAATAATGTGCTTGGGTCGATGATCTTATTGGATGTTATGCGACAATTTGGGATCATGTCGATGATTTTCTCTTCTACGGCGGCAACGTATGGGGAGCCTGTTTCAATTCCCATCACTGAGGAAGATCCAACTTGTCCAACCAGTCCTTATGGGGAAACAAAACTCGCGGTTGAAAAATTACTAAAATGGTCAGATCAAGCCTATGGGATTAAGTCTGTTGTGCTTCGTTATTTCAATGTTGCCGGGGCACATGAATCGGCTGAAATTGGTGAAGATCATCAACCTGAATCCCATCTCATTCCTTTGATTTTAAAGGTCGCATTGGGACAATCCGCGTCGATCAAGATATTTGGAACAGATTATCCAACCCTTGATGGGACTTGCATTCGCGATTATATCCACGTTATGGATCTAACGGATGCTCATATATTGGCTCTAAAACAAGTGCTTAAAACGCGTCGATCAGCAACTTATAATTTAGGCAATGGTCAAGGATTTTCTGTCAATGAAGTCATTGAAATGGCCCGTCAAGTCACAGGATATTCTATTCCGGCTGAAGTGGTTGAACGGCGTGCAGGGGATCCCGCAATCTTATTGGCTTCTTCTCAGAAAGCCATGGCTGAATTGGGATGGAAACCAAAACACCATCAATTAGCGACGATCATTCAAAGCGCTTGGGCATTTCATTTAAAGTATCCTAATGGTTATCCAGCTGAATAAGTTTGCCGATTAAAACAAGGACCTCAATTTTCGTGGTCTTTTTTGACGCCTTTTCTCAAGGGTGGACTAAGTTTTGTTATAATGAAGGTATGCATTTACTGGATGTCTATATTGAACACAAGACGATCAAACTGAACACAAGATTCAGTTATCTTTATCCTGAACCGATTTTAAAAGGGACCCGAGTCAAAGTTAATTTCCATCATCAAACTTGTATTGCCATGGTTGTTCAAGATCAGATTTTTGATGCCAACTTAGAGAATACATATTTAGATAAGAGAATCATCCTTAAATTCGTCGAACAAGTCATTGATCCTTTTCCCATTTTAAGTGCTGAATTATTACAATTGGGTGAACAAGTGGCGTTGGATACTTTAAGTAGTGTTATGGCGTGTTATCAAAGTATGTTGCCGAAGATGTTAAAACCCAATTCTCAATTCAGAAATGCGAGAATGGAAACCATGGCACATTTGATTCAAGTACCATCCAAACTGAGTGCTAAACAAGCGGCCGTATTGGATGAGCTACAACATGAAGACAAACAAGTTTCGCTTTTACGAAAAACCTTTGGAAGTGCCATCAACACACTCATCAAAAACGGCTTTGTGTCGACGTATGAACGTGAAATGAGTTATGAAGTATTACCTTATGAAAAAATTGCGATGCCATATGAACTCAGTGAAGCTCAGCATCAAGCTTATAAGACGATTCAATCGTCATCCCAATCTGTTCTTTGTCTCTATGGTCCTACTGGGAGTGGTAAAACAGAACTTTATCTAAAACTCGCTGAAGATGCGATGTCTAAAGGTAAACAAGCCTTGATTTTAGTGCCTGAAATTGCCTTGACACCTTTGATGATTAAACGCGTTCAAGATCGTTTTGGTCAAGATGTCATCGTCTATCATTCACATCTCAGTGATCATGAACGCTATCTACAATACCAACGGGTTTTATCACATGAAGCGTTGGTGGTTGTTGGGACGAGAAGTGCAGTTTGGTTGCCCTTTGATTGCTTAGACATCATCGTTTTAGATGAAGAGCATGATCACTCCTATAAACAAGAATCATCCCCACGCTACCACAGCCGAGATATTGCGATTCAAAGGGCCAAACACTTTGGATGTAAAGTACTTCTAGGTTCAGCCACTCCGAGCTTTGAGACGTATGCCAGGGCCTTAAAAGGGGTGTATGGCTTAGTGTGCTTACCCAAACGCGTCAGTGGCATCTTACCTAAGGTCACAGTCGTACCACCTGACTTTAGATTTAATCCAATCTTTTCCCCAAAAGTCATCATCGCGATTCAAAATTGCCTCGATCTTCATCAACAAATCATCCTATTACTCAATCGTAGAGGGTATGCGCCAGTGTATCAATGTCTTCAGTGTTTCAGTTCAGTTTCATGCCCTCATTGTGATCGACTTTTAAGTGTTCATAAAGAAAGCCATGTATTAAAATGTCATTCGTGTGATTATCAAACACCTTTGATCCACGTTTGTCCGGTGTGTGGCCATGATGAATTAAGAATGATTGGGATTGGAACCCAAAGGGTTGAAGCAGAATTGGCAAAGTGTTTTCCAAAAGCCAGAGTATTACGCATGGATTCTGATTCAACGTCTACCAAACACAGTCATGAGCGTATCTTAAGTGCTTTTGAGAAGCATGAAGCAGATATCCTATTGGGCACTCAAATGATTGCCAAAGGCTTAGATATTCCCAATGTTACCCTATCCATTGTCTTGGACATTGATAAGTCCTTGTTGCGAACGGATTATCGTAGTGTTGAAGATGCTTTTGATTTGATGGTTCAGGCGGCTGGCCGAAGTGGTCGTGGCACCCAACAAGGCGAGGTCATCTTTCAAAGTGCTTTGAAAGATCATTATGCGATTAAATATGCCATTCAACATGATTATCCTGCTTTTTATAAGAAAGAAATGATCTATCGAAAACTCGGTCAAAACCCACCTTATACTTACCTGATCTATATCACTATGATCCATAAAGATGAACAAACTGCTCAAAGTGATGCGTTTAAAATCATGGAAGCACTAAAACAAAAGACGATTGAAGTCTTAGGTCCCAGTGACCTAGGCAGACTCAAAGATCATTATCGTTTCCGTTTGATTGTGAAAGGTAAGGATCTTGATGGGCTAAGAGTCGCTGTTGCGAATGAGATTTATGATAAGTCTTTGAAGTCGGAAATAATGGCGGATGTGAATCCAATGGCGGTCCTATGAAAAATCCAAGAGCATTAGCCTATTCAATCGTATGTGATGTCTATCTCAATGGTCAGTTTGCAAATCTGGCTTTAAAACAACGTCTACAAAACATGAGTGATCAAGATAAGAATTTGATCAGTGCTTTGGTATATACAACGATTCGCCATCAAATCAGTGCTCGAGCACAATGGATCGATCTGGTGGAAATAAAACCCAAAGAGAAAATTGCTTTAATCATCGATATGGCCATCATTCAGTTCTTTTATTTCGATCGTTTACCTGATTATGCGATTGTGGATGAAAGTGTCGAATTGGCTAAAAAAGACCACCTAAGTTCAGCAGGGTTGGTCAATGCGATCTTAAGAAAAGTCATTGCCAGAGGAAAACAAGAACCAATTGGTAAAGATGAACTTGAAACTCAAGCCCTCAATCTTTCGATGCCGTTGTGGATTTATAAACTATGGGTCAAACAATATGGTGCTCAAGATGCTTTGGCGATTGCGGAAGCTTTGGCAACTGAAGGCCAACTCTGTGCTCGAATCAATACCTTAAAAATCGATCCAAAAGTAATCATGGAGGACCCTTCGATTACACGAGGTTGGTTGGCACCTTTGGCCATCACCAGTTCAGCCTCGTTATTAAACTCTGAGTGGTTTAAAGCAGGTCAGATCGTGATTCAAGATGAAGCTTCACAGTTGGTGGCTCATTTTAGTGGTGTTAAGTCCGATGATCGGGTCTTAGATCTGTGCTCAGCTCCAGGCTCTAAAGCGAGTGCACTGGCTGCGATTATGAACAATACAGGTTCTATTCTAGCCTGTGATCTTTATGAGTCACGCTTGGCTTTGGTTCAACAACAAGCGGATCTTTGTGGTGTCACCAACTTAAAAACGTTATGGATCGATGGCCGTCTTTTAAAAGACCAAAACCCAAAGCCTTTTGATGTGATTTTAGTTGATGCGCCATGTTCAGGATTGGGGGTCTTAAGACACAAACCGGACATTAAGGTTCATCTTAAACCAGAAACCTTGGATGAATTAATTCTTTTACAAAGTGAACTTTTAGAAAGTGTCGCTGGCTTAACGAAATTGAATGGGTCCTTAATCTATTCAACGTGTACTTTGAATCGTAAAGAAAATGAGTTCCAAGTCATCAACTTTCTTAAGCGGCATCCTGAATATGTCTTGGTTGAAGAACGTCTTTTATTACCGCATGAAACAAACTGTGATGGTTTTTATATGGCTAAACTGAAACGCTTAAAATAAAGTGTGTTAAAATACTGTTGATATGAAACTTATCTATGATTTAAGCCTTGATGATTTAAACCAATGGGTCTTGGCCCAAGGACATAAATCCTATCGAAGCAAACAAATATATCAGTGGCTCTATCAAAAAAGAGCAACTGATTTTGATCAAATGACCGACTTAAGCAAGGATCTTATTGCGCTTTTAAAAGAAAATTTTATCATTACCCCTTTAAGTTTGGTAACCCGTCAAGCATCTAAGGATGGCACCATCAAATGCTTGTTTAAGCTCTTAGATGGGTCTTTGGTGGAAACGGTCTTGATGATATATGATTATGGCAATTCCGTATGTGTGACTTCTCAAGTGGGTTGTAATATGGGGTGTACGTTCTGTGCCAGTGGTTTGCTTAAAAAGAATCGCGATCTCAGCAGTGGCGAAATCACTGCTCAAGTCATGGCCATACAACAAGAACTCGATTTAAACAACGAAAGAGTCTCACATGTTGTAATTATGGGTTCAGGGGAACCTTTTGATAATTATGATCAAGTCATGGCCTTTATGCGAAACATTAATTCGGATCATGGTTTGGCCATCGGCGCAAGACACATCACGGTATCGACCTGTGGCATCGTTCCTAAGATCAATGCCTTTTCTAAGGAACATACCCAATTCAATTTGGCGGTGTCTTTACATGCCCCTAATGATGAACTAAGAAGCAAACTAATGCCGATCAATAAGGTTTATCCTTTAAAAGACCTCATGGCTTCTTTAAAGGCGTACAGTGAAGAAAATAATCGACGCTTAACCTTTGAATACATCTTGTTGAAAGATGTCAATGATGCCCCTGAACATGTCACTCAATTGGCTGAATTGATCAAAGGTATGAATGCCTACATCAATTTAATTCCGTATAATGTTGTCGATGAACATGGTTATCGTCAAGTTGGATTTGTCCAAGCGATGAAGTTTTATGACAAACTGATGAAAAGTGGGGTAAAATGTACTTTAAGGCAGGAACATGGAGCAGACATTGATGCTGCCTGTGGTCAATTACGAGCGAAAGTAGAGGGGATACAATGATCGTCTTTGGAAAGACAAACATCGGTCTGGTTAGGAAACTAAATCAGGATAGTTATGTCCAGTTACAAAAAAATGGGTTCACCTTGGTATCCGTGTGTGATGGTATGGGGGGTGCCAAAGCAGGGGAAGTTGCCTCAACGAAAGCCATTGCCTATTTAAAAGAAAAATTTGAAACGGATCCTCCGCGGCATCCCAATGCTATAGATATGAATGCTTGGCTCAAACAAACCATAGAAAATGTCAATCTTAAACTGTATGCCGTATCATTATCCGCTGAAAAATATCATGGGATGGGAACGACAATGGTCGCTGTACTATCTCATCATAATGCCACCATCGTGGCCAATGTGGGAGACTCACGGATTTATACGATGAATTCGAAATTGACCCAAATTACTAAAGATCATACCTTGGTTCAGGAATGGATTGATCAAGGTCGTTTGAGCGAAAAAGAAGCTAAAGTTCATCCTCAAAGATCAGTTTTAACCAACGTCTTGGCAATCTTACCAACAGTTACCATCGATCTATTTGAGCTCGATGATCAGGTTAAAATGATCTTATGTTGTTCGGATGGACTGCATGGTTATGTCGAAGATGAAACCATTGAAACCATTTTGAATTCTAATGATTCCAATGAAGTGAAAATAGAACAATTAATAAATAGTGCCAATTCTGTGGGTGGGTATGATAATATTACCGTCGTCCTAATGGCCTTTGAGGACAAACAATGAAAGAAATGATAGCAAACAGATACATTATTAATAAAAAACTAGGCGAAGGCGGTATGGCAGATGTTTATCTTGCTCAAGATAGTTTTTTAAATCGTGAAGTCGCAATTAAGATTTTACGTGGAAAACTGTCCTTGGATCCTGTGCAACTTTTACGTTTCCAAAGAGAAGCCAATGCAGCCAGTCGCCTTAATCATCCCAACATCGTTGAGATTTATGACGTTGGCGAAGATGAAGGTCAACATTATATTGTGATGGAATACATTCAAGGTAAGTCCTTGAAGGAGCTTATTTCTCAGCGGGGTGCGATGGATCAACAAGAAGCCATCCAAATTATGGATCAATTGTTGTGTGCCATCATTGAAGCGCATAAAAATAACATCATCCATCGAGACATCAAACCACAAAATATATTAGTCAAAGATGATGGAACCGTTAAGATTGCTGATTTTGGGATTGCCACTGTGAGTGATGCGGTCCAATTGACACAAACAGACTCCGTCTTAGGCTCGGTTCATTATCTTGCCCCTGAATTGGCAAGAGGTGAGAATGCATCTTTCCAAAGTGATATTTATGCCTTAGGGATCACATTATATGAATTGTTGACAGGGCAAGTGCCTTATACTGGCGACGCTCCAGTTCAAATTGCGATGAAACATATGCGTGAAGAGCTTCCTTCAGTTCGTAAATTTAACCCGACTGTTCCTCAAGCAATGGAAAATATCATCATCAAAGCAACCGCTAAGAATAAAAATTACCGATATAAGTTCGCCAGTGAAATGTATGAGGATTTAATGAATTGTCTCAAGGATAAATATAAAGATGTCGCTAAATTAGTGTTCACTGCTGACACGCTCAACGATGATACCATCATGATTGAACAGGTTGCCAATATGCCCCCCAAACAAAAACGAAAACTCGGTATCATTCAAGCTCTAATTGGTCTGGTTTTTATTGCCTTAGTTGGGATGGCTGTCTATGGTTTCATCATCGTCAGTGGCTTTTTAAATCCCGCAGTGACGTTGGTAACCATCCCTGAAGTTACTGAAATGAGCCGATCTGAAGCTGAAAACGCTTTAAGATTGACCGGTCTTTCCGTATCCAATAATATCAAATATGAATTGTCGGATGATATCGCAACTGGTTTAGTGGTGAAAATTACCCCAAGTTCTGGTCAACAGATTGAAAAAGGGTCTTTGGTGACGCTTACCTTAAGTAAAGGCATGTATTTTGTAATTGAAAATTATGTGGGTCAAAAAATTGATGCTGTTGAGACCTTATTGGCCACCACAAAGGTCACGATTCGTAAACAATTCGACTATGAATCGACCAAAGAAGAAGGCACGATTATTCAACAAGATACCCTTGTTGAAGGGGATAAAATTGATCCTACCATGGCATATGAAATAAAATTAGTCGTTGCTGGAAAAGTTCAATTTACGATTCCCAATCTCATAGGATACAACATTCTAATCGCTCAACAACAGTTGCAAGCCTTAGGCGCAATCGTTGATTTATCTCGAATAAATACTTCAAGTATGAGTGCTGAACAGATTGCGCTTTTAGAAAAGAACACCGTGATCTCGATGACACCTGAAGGCAATACCTATTTTATTCAGAATGCCTCGAGTAAAATCACGCTTTATTATTACGCCAATGCAGCGAGCTAGAGTAATCCGCATCATTTCGAATCATTATACGTGTCTCACTGAGAAGGGTGATGTTTTCGCGACAGGTGCCAGTGGTAAACTGCGCAAAGGTGTTTCACCAATGGTTGGGGATTGGGTCGATGTTTTACATGGTTCAGATTTGAGTGTCATCGAACGTGTTTTACCACGAACCAATCAAATGATCAGACCACAAGTCGCTAACGTCGATGCAATTTTGATCGTTATGAGTACCCTTAAACCGGAATTCTCTAGTTTGTTGGTCGACCGTATCTCTTGGTTGGTTCGCCAAGCCAATATCCAACCCGTTTTAGTTGTCAGTAAATGGGACCTTTTAATCGATAAAACAATACTTGAGAATACTTTGGCCGACTATCGCAAAGTCATGCCTGTTTTTACCGTAGGCAAAGGCGTCGATAATTCAGCTTTAATGAAGTTTATGTCCAACAAGATCTGTGTTTTGACCGGTCAAAGCGGTGTAGGAAAATCATCTTTAATCAATCGACTTGATGAACGCTATACCTTAAAAACTCAAGAAATATCAAAGGCTTTAGGTCGAGGCAAGCATACAACCCGACATGTTGAACTCTTGCCTGTTCAACAAGGCTGGATTGCAGACACACCTGGATTTTCTTCATTGGATTTCTCCCGCATGACGTATGCCGAACTCATAGAATGTGTCATCGAATTTAGACCTTATCAAGAGCAATGTCGATTTCGAAATTGTCAACATCTCAATGAGCCAGATTGTGCAGTTAAAAGGGCAGTGATTAAACAAGAGATTCCACTTGAACGTTATACTCATTATTTAGAAGTCCGATTGCTGATTGATCAAAATAAGGAGGTTTATTTATGATCATTGCCCCTTCAATACTTTCTATGGATTTTTCGAAAATTTCTCAGCAGCTTCATGAACTCGAGAAGACAGAAGCCGAATGGCTTCATATCGACATCATGGATGGTCATTTCGTCCCCAATTTAACGTTTGGACCAGATTTTGTCAGTAGTATTCGAGCCCAAACCTCACTTTTTTTAGATGTTCATATTATGGTCAGTGATCCAATTTTCTTTTCTGACATGTTCATTAAGGCAGGTGCCGATCTCATTACGTTTCACTTTGAAGCAATGCGTGATCCAGAATCAATCATTAGTTTGATCAGACACATTAAGTCACTTGGTAAAAAAGTTGGTTTATCCTTAAAGCCTTCTACACCCATCCAACATCTTTATCCTTACTTAAAAGAATTGGATGTCGTTTTGATTATGAGTGTTAACCCTGGTTTTGGCGGTCAAGCTTTTATGCCTGAAGCATTGGTAAAAGTCACAAAGTTGAAACAACAAATTACATTGATGGAATCAAAATGCCTCATTCAGATTGATGGCGGAATCAATCAAGATACAGCAGTCATGGCTTTGAACTCCGGGGTAGATTGTTTGGTAGCAGGAAGTTATATATTCAAAAATGATATCACAAGATCGGTCAAACATTTATGGGACAGTCAGTCGCACTGATTTTAAGGGATGGGAATTATCCTGACTTAAAAATGGATGTGATCGGCGTTGATGCTGGGGCAGCTTATGCACTTTCTCATCATTTAAAGATGGTGTGTGCATTGGGCGATTTTGATTCGATTGATTCAAGGACACTCGATTTGATCAAACAACAAACCACAGTGATCCAATTTCCAAGAAAGAAAGATCAATCTGATTCACAAATTGCGGTTGAGAAAGCTTTAGAACTTGGTTATGATGATATCTTGATCTATGGTGCTTTGGGTGGTCGATACGATCATCATCATGTCAATATGGTTTTAGCCTATCTCCATGATGAAATAACCTTGCTTGATCAAGACCATTGGATCAAGAGTTTTGGGCCAGGTGTTTATGGGATAAAAAAAGAAAGCCATGAGAAGCTTTCTCTATTTACCTTTGAAACCTGTGTTGTGTCATTAAGCCAAGTTGAATATCCTTTAGATCATCAAACCATGACACTTCAATCTTTATTTGGCTTGTCCAATACGTTCATCAGCGATGAAGCAATTTTGACAATCCATGCGGGGAGAGCCCTGGTAATTTGTGGAAAGACATAAAAAAAATCGAGTCATCTCGATTTAGTTTGCTTGTTGAGCCTTTAAAGTCTTCAATGCACGGGCGGAAATACGTAACTTCTGAGGTTTTCCATTAACCACGACTGAAACTTTTTGTAAGTTAACATTCCATTTGCGGCGGG
>JBBQOY010000010.1:0-20679 GCA_038331365.1 Erysipelotrichales bacterium
GTGAATTATAAGTTACAATTAAGCCAAGAGCAGGAGGTATTATGTTATGAAACAAATTACAGTGTTGGTTGTCGATCCAGTTGGATTGCATGCTCGTCCAGCCACCGTGGCCGTTAGTGCTGCGAGTCGCTTTAAATGTGACGTGAAGGTTGCTTTTAAGGGTCGTTCAGTCAATATGAAATCGATCATGGGCGTTATGTCCTTAGGCATTCCAACGCAATCAGAAGTCACGATTTCATGTGATGGCGATGATGAAGAAGACGCAATCAAAACCATTGAAGACGTTCTCAGAACTCAAAAGGTCATTAAGTAAAACTGAAACATAAAACAGAAGATGATCTCATCTTCTTTTTATTATGAGGAAACATGAACAAAAAAATCAATCATTGGAGAAATTATGAGGCGCTTGATCCACAACTAAAACAAGAATTGGAAAAGGCCACAGCAGCTGAACTCCAAGATGCTTTTTATACTGAACTTGAATTTGGCACGGCAGGTATGCGCGGGCTTTTAGGTGTTGGGCCAAATCGACTCAATATCTACACCATCCGTAAGGCCAACCTTGCCTTTGCCCGCTATTTACTGCAATATCCTTCGGCTCAAACGCGAGGGGTTGCCATCGCTTATGATAATCGGCATATGTCAAAAGAATTCGCGATGGAATCTGCAAGTGTACTCGCGAAAAATGGGATCAAATCGTATGTCTTTTCAAGTTTAAGACCTACCCCTGAATTATCTTTTGCGGTTAGATTTCTTAAGTGTGAAGGTGGAATCGTTGTTACCGCATCCCATAATCCAAAAGAATACAATGGCTATAAAGTCTATGATGATGAAGGGTGCCAACTGGTACCTCGCCTAATTGAACAAGTCATTACAGAAATCAATGCGATTGAAGATGAACTCGCCATAGATGTTACATTGTCTGTTGAACAGAAGAAACTGATTCACATTATTGATAAAGAGATTGATGAGCCTTATTTGGAAGCTGTCTTAGGATGTCAACTCAGAGTAGATCAAGACAAATCAAAAGTTAAACTCGTTTTTACCCCACAACACGGCACTGCTAATATTCCAGTCCGTGAATGTTTACGAAGAGCGGGTTATCAACTTATTCCTTTACTCAGTCAATGTGATCCTGATCCTGATTTCTCAAATACGAAATCACCCAATCCAGAAGAGAAGATTGCTTATGAAGGAGCGATAACACTTGCCCGAAGCGAAAAAGCAGATGGGGTATTAAGCACAGATCCGGATGCCGATCGTTTAGGAGTTGCTGTTTTACACAACGATGACTATGTTTTATTGACGGGGAATCAAACAGGCTCTATCCTCATTGATTATTTGTTCATGACGCGTTTAGAATTAGGTAAGATGCCAATCCATCCTGTGATGTTTAATACAGTGGTAACCTCAGACCTCGGTGAAAAAGTCGCAAACAATTATGGGGTTGAAACTGAGAAAACCTTAACTGGTTTTAAATTCATCGGTGAGAAAATTGCATCTTATGAAGTCAATCATCTTAAAAACTTTGTGTTTGGATATGAAGAGTCTTATGGCTATTTATTTGAACCCTTCGTAAGAGACAAAGACGCAATACAAGCTTGTTTACTTTTAGCAGAATGTATCACTTATCATAAAAACCATGGAAAGACCCTTGTCGATGTTTTAAATGGGCTTTATGAAAAATATGGGGTTCATCTTGAAGAACAAGTTTCTTTAACCTTAAAAGGTGAAGAAGGCGCAAGCCGAATCAAAGAGATCCTAAATCATTTTAGAACGGAAGATATCGTTGATTTTGCAGGTATAAAAATCTTGGTTAAAGAAGACTATTTGCTTTCAAAACGCCTCATTCAAGGTAAACAATCTGCTTTAGATTTCCCTTATTCGGATGTGATTAAATACTATTTGGAAGATGGATCTTGGGTTGCAATCCGACCCTCAGGGACTGAACCGAAATGTAAGTTTTATTTCTGTATCGTTGCCAAAGACCAAACAAGTGTTGTTGCAAAATACAACGCCATCAAATTAGACTTACAAAAGCACTATCAATAAAGGAGAAGCTCATGCGTCAACAGATCATCAAACAGTTTCATGAAGGACATTGTTTGGATGCCCATAAAGTCTATGGTGCCCATTTTGAAAAAGAGAATGATCAATCCGGCGTTCGTTTCAGTGTTTTTGCCCCTGAAGCTCAACGTGTGCAAGTGTCAGGATCTTTTAATTCATGGGGTGCGATTGATCTGAATCGTGAAGAAGATGGAACTTGGTCATGCTTTGTCCTAGGGGTTTCTGAATGGAGCCTCTATAAATATAAAATTCAAAAACGGGATGGTTTTTGGATTGAAAAAAGTGATCCTTTTGCCTTCTCAAGCGAAGTTCGTCCTAAAGTAGGCAATTTGATTGTCGATCTCAGTGGCTTTGCTTGGAATGACAAAGCATGGGTTAATAAGCGTCGTAAGCATTTCGATGAACCACTCAATATCTATGAACTTCATTTAGGCAGTTGGATGAAACGTGATGGCTTATATTGGATGAATTATGAAGAATTGGTTCATCATCTTATTCCTTACATCAAAGATATGGGATATACCCATATTGAATTAATGCCTCTAAATGAGCATCCTTTTGATGGGAGTTGGGGTTATCAAGCCCATGGTTATTTTGGATTGACTTCTCGCTATGGGACACCGAAGCAATTTATGCACTTCATCAATCAGTGTCATATCAACAACATAGGCATCTTATTGGATTTTGTACCTGTTCATTTTGTCAAAGATGATTTTGGGTTGAGATATTTTGATGGTTCAGCACTTTACGAATATCCCAATGAAAAAGATGCAAACAGTCAATGGGATACCATGAATTTTAACTTAGGCAAAGAGGAAGTAAGATCATTCTTGATGTCATCCGCATCCTTTTGGATGGAGACCTATCATATTGATGGCTTGCGTGTTGATGCGGTAAGTAACATTATTTATTGGCACGGGAATAAACAAAATGGTTCAAATGATGGTGCCATCGCATTTGTTCGACGTTTGAATTATTATCTCAATGTTCGCTATCCGGGTGTCACCATGATTGCTGAGGATTCCTCAGATTTTCCAAAAGTGACACATCCAACCACAGATATGGGGTTAGGTTTTGATTATAAGTGGGATATGGGTTGGATGAATGACACCTTAAAATACTATGCCTTGGATCCAATCTATCGCCAATTTCATCATCATCAACTTACTTTTTCGATGGCTTATTTCTATTCAGAGAATTTTATCTTACCTTTATCTCATGATGAAGTCGTTCATGGGAAAGGAACCATCATCAATAAGATGTGGGGCTCATACGAACAGAAATTTGCTCAAGTGCGCAATCTTTATCTTTATATGTTGACGCATCCTGGCAAGAAGCTGAATTTTATGGGTAATGAGTTGGCTCAATTTAAGGAGTTCGATGAGAAGGTTGAATTGGATTGGTTCTTGTTGGGCTATGAAGCCCATGATAAATTTCATCGTTATATCCGCGATTTAAACCATGTCTACTATTATCACAGCTGTTTGAGTAAACAGGATTATAGCCATAAAGGCTTTAAATGGATTGATGCCGACAATGCGGCTCAAAGCATTTATGCCTATACGCGTGAAGATGAGCATGCCAGTATCGTGGTCGTTTTAAACATGACCCCGAATGCTTTCGAACATTTCCGTTTGGGTGTTCCACGATCTGGTCTATATACTGAAATCATGAATACTGAGAAAGATATTTATAATGGAAATAATATGTGTAATTATTTTCCACTTAATGCAGAAGACTTTCCATCGCATGGATATCCTCAAAGCATCAATATTAGAGTTGCGCCTTTCGCAGGGATACTGTTTGAATTGCGTCGATAAAACATTGAGGTGAATGCCCGTTTTATGCTAAAATAAGCACGTGCATTTTAAGGAGGTCTAGAATGTTCAAGGACAAGTTTGAGTTTAAAAGAGACTTTACCCAACGTGTGATTGAAAACTACGGCCGTTCGGTGGCGGAATCTCATCGTACGGAACGTTATATCGTATTAGGCGAAATGGTAAGAGATTATGCTTCGATCCATTGGAAGAACACCAAAGAAGAAGTGGCTCATTTAGAAGCCAAACAAATGGTTTATTTTTCAATGGAATTCTTAATAGGGCGTTTATTAACGAATAATTTAATGAATCTTGGGATTTATGATGTGGTTAGAGACGGATTAAAAGAGTTGGATATTGACTTAAATTTACTTGAAGATATGGAAGCGGATGCTGGTTTAGGCAATGGTGGTCTTGGCCGTTTGGCTGCTTGTTTTATGGATTCTTTAGCATCGATGAGTCTACCTGGTCATGGCAACTGTATTCGTTATGAATATGGTCTTTTTAAACAGAAAATCGTGGATGGTTATCAAAATGAAGTACCGGATCAATGGCTAAGATTGGGTAATGTCTGGGAAGTCAGAAAACCAAAACACGCGGTCGAAGTAAAATTCTGGGGTCGTATTGAGATGCAAAAAGGGGAAGGCATTGAAATTGTATTTAATCATGTTGATTATGAATCTGTTTTAGCCATCCCTTATGATATGCCTGTGGTGGGTCGAAGCACTGATGAGACCAATACGTTAAGATTATGGTCTGCCGAAGCTTCTGACAACTTACCAACCAAAAAAGATTTTCGTGAATACATCAATGAAGTTCGTGAGATCTGTCAAAATGTTTATCCAGATGATTCCACTGAACATGGTCGTTATTTACGCTTAAAACAACAATACTTCTTTGTATGTGCAGGGATTCAGTCTAACATCAAAGGACATTTAAGGGTTTATCCAAGTTTGGATAATATGGCTGAAAAGCTTGTGTTTCAATTGAATGATACGCATCCAATCTTAGCTGTTCCTGAATTGATGCGCGTTTTAATGGACGAGCATCGCTATACTTGGGATGAGGCTTGGCCAATCGTATCGAAAATCTTTGCGTACACCAATCATACGGTTATGTCAGAAGCACTGGAAAAATGGCCGATTGAGTACGTACAACGGTTATTGCCGAGAATCTATATGATCATCGAAGAAATCAATCGTCGTTTCATTGAAGGCGTACGTCGCCAATATCCGCAACAAACCGATCTCATTAACCGTGTTTCCATCATTCGAGATGGACAGGTTCATATGGCCAGTTTGGGAATCGTATCTGCTTTTTCGGTCAATGGGGTGGCTAAATTACACACTGAGATTTTAATTACAGATGTCTTTAAAGACTATTTCTTATTATTTCCTGAGAAATTCAATAACAAAACCAACGGAATTACGCATCGTCGTTGGTTGGTTTATTCCAACCCGCAACTCAGAACGCTTTTGGAAGAGACCATTGGATCAGATTATATTTATGAACCAGAGAGTTTAGATCGATTGATGAAGTTTGTGGATACACCTAAAGTCCAAAAAGCTTTCCTTGAAGTCAAAGCGCAACGGAAAAAGATTTTAGCTGCGTATATAGAGAAAACAGTCGGGATTAAAATCGATCCCAATTCAATCTTTGATGTCCAAGCCAAACGTCTTCATGCCTATAAAAGACAACTGTTGAATGTGATGCATATCATTTATTTGATTCAAAAAATTAAAAAAGATCCAACATTTACCATGACCCCAAGAACCTTTATTTTTGCGGGCAAAGCTGCGCCTGGTTACTACTTCGCCAAGCGTGTGATCAAATTGATCCACAGTGTGGGAAGTGTTGCCAACAATAATCCTGCCATATCAAAATTCATTAAAGTTGTGTTTATTCCAAATTATAATGTCTCGATGGCAGAAATCTTAATGAATGCTGCCGATGTTTCTGAGCAAATATCAACAGCAGGTAAAGAAGCCAGCGGCACTGGAAACATGAAGTTCATGATGAATGGGGCCATTACCTTAGGGACTCTAGATGGTGCAAATGTTGAAATTGATGAACATGTTGGTTCAGAATTTGATGTTATTTTTGGATTAAAAGTAGATGATATCGAAGCTTTAAAACTCAAAGGCTATAATGTTTGGGATCAATACAATGCAGACCCTGAACTTAAAGCTGTTATCGATTCATTGATTGATGGATCCTTCAATCCAGATCGAGATACTTTTAAGATCATATATGATGAGTTGATGTTTAGAAATGATGAGTACTTCCTCTTAGCTGATTTTAGAGCGTACGTGGATGCACAGCTTGATGTTGAACGTCGATATAATGATCAAACCTATTGGGCTAAGATGTGTCTAATCAATATTGCCCAGTCCGGATTTTTCTCATCAGATCGAACTATAAAACAATATGCTGATGAGATTTGGAACATTAAACCTTTAGATAAATGAAACAGCGACGTGCTGTTTTTTTTATCTAAAGATAAGAAAGCATCAATAAAAATGCTTAGTGATAGGGTCAACCTTAAATGAGTCCGTTGGTAATTTTGAACAATGCTTTACGAACAGTGGTTTTTCGTGTAAAGTTATGGAATGACTTTAAGTAATAAGAAAAGCACGATTGGGATTTTATTGGGACTACAATTCTTAGCCAGTGTCTCGATGAGCATGGTGTTTGCTTTGGCCCCGACAATCACAACTTATTTTAAAATACCATCCTCTAATGCGACCTTTTTAAATATTGGCTTTGTCAGTGCTGGGCTTCTTTCACCCATTTTCGGCTTTCTTTCGGACCGAAAAGGATCAAAACCCATCTTAATCATTGGGGCGATGATCTTTGCCTTAGGTCATTTATTGGCTGCCTTTAGTACCACCGTACCGGTTTACTTTTTAGCACGTTTTATTATCGGCTTAGGATTTTCATCTATCTTAGGGTTGAACGTTTCCTATTTATCAAAGGTTGTGGATCATACACATATGGGACATATTTCAGCATTTTTGAAACTCGCTTTTGCGTTAGGGGTTTTTGTGTCTCCAATCTTTGCTGCAACACTTGTCGATCTCACCAGTTTTCAATTCCTTTATTTGTTTCTTTTTGGTTTAAGCTTAATTTTGGTTTTTGGGTTATTTACGATTCCGCATGTTAAGAACGCACATGAAGATCATTTGAACATAAAAGACATCCAAGTTCTTTTTAAAGATAAAACTGTTTTAAAGTTTTTAGCTGTATCACTGGCAACCAGTATCCCTGGGATTGTCTTCTTTAATTTCTTCAGTATTTTCCTAAGTGAAAATGGCTATTCTCAGGTTGCAATCTCTTCGATCTATACCATGATTGGGATTGGTTCAATCACTTCGGCATTCTTGATTTTCTTTCTCAATAAACGTTTTGGGATGACCAAGCTCTTTCAATGGGCTTTATGGTGGACCATCGTAGCGATGTTACCGATGTTAAGTTTAATGCCTGCCATTGTTATTCCAATTTCAGTTGTATTTGCCTTGGGCTATGATACGATTGTCGGTTTAATTAATCCGGTCATGGCTTTGCGTTATCACAAGCAAAGTGGAACGGTTATTATGATGTTCAGCTTACTCAATGCAATTTATGGAATAATCGTCAATGTATTTGGTCCACTCTTATATCAAAAGTTTGGGTTTGCAGGTATGGTTATAATTGGTTTACTGGGTGCGATTGCAGGCAGTCTCGCCTTGCATAGCGCACTAAAAGAGGTATAATTTAACCGTGAGAAATAAAGACCGTTTTGAAGCTCATTTAGATGATTATGGGTTGATTACGATTTACTTAACACGTCAGTTCTATAGTGGAAAATCTGACGTTTTTTACTTGAAGAAACCAGATGGAACGTTAAGTAAATGTCAAATATTAAGTTTTGAGATTGCTCAAAATGATTACAACAAATATGTCATTCAAACCAATGAAATCATTGAAATCGGCCAACCTTATGAGATTACAGAAGAACATGGTTTAAAAGTCCCACTTCAGTATTCCTTAATTACCAAGACTGCCCGTTTTGATGAAACGTTTTATTATGAAGGTGACGATTTGGGCGTTCATCCCAGTGATGAGGGCACTGACTTTGCTTTATGGGCACCCACCGCGACCCGCGTTATTTTAGAAATGGTGGATAAACCGGTTAAAAGTTTTGAGATGAGTCGGACAGAAAAGGGTGTCTTTCGCTTTAAGGTTAGAGGGAACAATCATGGGAAGAAGTATCTTTATCATGTCTTGGTCAATGGTCGCTGGAATACCACAAGCGATCCAATTGCGCGTAGTGCGACCTCCAATAATAGTGCCAGTGTTGTCATTGATTTTACAAAACTTGAAGTTGAACGATTCAATCATCGCTTACCCGCATTGAATAATCCAACCGATGCGGTGCTGTATGAATTAAGTATTCGAGATTTCACCTTCCAAACAGAGTCTGGTGTTCACGCGAAAAGTCAGTATTTAGGGCTGACTGAACTAAATACCAAAACGCCTAATGGATCACATACCGGATTAAGTCACATCGTCGATTTAGGGGTAACACATGTCCAAATCATGCCAATGTTTGATATCGCAACCATCGATGAAGACAATCCTTTTACTTTCTACAACTGGGGTTATGATCCGCTTCAATACAATGTGCCTGAAGGCAGTTATAGTTCTGATCCTAAAGACCCTTTAAAACGAGTTTTAGAAGCACGAAGCATGGTTCAAGCTTTCCATAAACAGGGCATCAGAGTTAATATGGATGTGGTTTATAACCATGTTTATGAAATGGAATCTAACGCTTTCGAAAAAGTTGTTCCTTACTATTACTTTAGAAGATCAGCCACAGGGTCTTTATCCAATGGATCCTTTTGTAACAACGACATCGATTCCAATCGATTGATGATGCGTAAGTTTATCTTAGACAGTGTCAAATGCTGGATGGAAATCTATGACATCGACGGCTTCCGTTTCGATCTCATGGGTGTTTTAGATGTAGCGACAATGAACGCTGTAGAAGCCCAATGTAGAAGCATCAAAGCAGATGCCATGGTTTATGGTGAAGGTTGGAATATGCCAACCATCTTACCAGAAGACATGAAAGCGAATATGGGCAATCAATCCAAGATGCCGCATATTGCACATTTTAATGACTTCTTTAGAGAACATGTCAAAGGTCATACCTCACCCGACGAAATCACACTGAAAGGTTATTGTAGTGGTGATGTCTCATACATTGATGCTATGAAAGCTGCCATGGTTGGGAATTGTTTACCAGGTTTGGTCAAAATCTTTGATGAACCAACCCAAAGTGTCAACTATGTTGAATGCCACGACAACACGACCTCATGGGATAAACTTAAAGAGTGCTGCAAAGAGGATAATCGTGATGTTCGAGTCAAAAAACAAAAATTGATGATTGGATCTGTTCTTTTGGCTCAAGGGATTCCGTTCTTACAATCTGGGCAAGAATTTTGTCGGACTAAGAATGGTCAACATAATTCTTATCGAAGTTCAGATGCCATCAATCAAATCGATTGGATCCGAAAAGAACGTCAAATGGATGTCGTTCACTATACCAAAGACTTGATTGCTTTACGAAAACGCTTGCCTGTTTTTAGAATGACAAGTTCATCTGTAATCCAAAGTAAAGTAACCTTTAGAAACTTTGATGGGATGTTGATCATTCATTATCTCTGTGAAAGAAAAAATCCATATCACGAGTTATGGATCTACATTAATCCAACCAATCAAATCTATTATGAACGCTTTGATGATTTTGTTGAAATATTAGCCAATGAGGCTGGTTTAATCGAAGGAGTTAAAGCTCAAAACGCTACCATTAATCCATATACACTGGTTGTTTTTGCGAGAAAATAATTATTCGACTTCTGGCATTTACTACAAGGACTCAGAAAAAGCATCTTTTTAAACTTAACTGGAGGGTATTATATGTGCCTATTTCCAGTTTTTTATTAGGGATGTTTAGGTATTGATTTGTATTAATTTGATGTCGTTGGCTAAAACAAGAGGACTCTGACTTTCACTATATATAATATTACCTTGGACTGGTTGATCAAAATGTTTAATTGTCGGATTGATGATTAAGATAAAATCATCTCGTTTGATTATCATTAATGAATCATGTTTGATCCATTCCCAAGTTCCTTCATTAGCCAAAGCTGGATGTGCTTTTCTCAATCGAATGAAGGTGTGCAAAAATTGATAAAGTTCGTGTTCTTTTGGATCAGGTGTAAACTGCATGAGTCTTCTACTGTCAGGGTCTTGATTGCCCAAGGTTCCAATTTCGGTCCCATAATAAATACAAGGAGAACCCTCTGAACATAAAAGGATTGCCAACATCTGTTTAACGAGGTTTACGTTACCTTCAGCCTGAGTTAGTAATCGAGCTGTATCATGGGAGTCATAAAGATTAAACTGATATTTTTGAACCAAGTGAGGATATCTGTTTCTAAAATCATCAACTTTCGCTTTAAAGGTTTGTAAATCAAAACTTTTATGAATAAAGAAATCCATGATGATTTTGGTATAAAAATAATTCATAACCGCATCAAATTGATCTCCTTGTAACCAAGGATTAGAATCGTGCCAAATCTCACCTAAAAGATAAACGGTTTTGCTTGATCGAACAGCTGTTCGAAAAGACTGCCAAAATTTAGCACTAAGTTCATTGGCGACATCACATCGCCAACCATCGATATCCGTTTCTTCAATCCAGTACTTTCCAACTCGACAGAAATAATCGATCACAGCTTGATTTGTTGATTTCAATTTAGGCATATTTTTAGAAAATGAGAAAGTCTCATAACCCGACTCATTAAAATAGAACCACTCACGCATTGGACTTGTAGGATCTGACTTTGCTTGTACCCAAGGTTCAAAGTGTAAACCAGCATGATTAAAAACAGCATCCAACATGACTTTTATGCCGAGGGTATGAGCTTTTTTGACCAAGGTTTTAAAATCATCAAGCGTTCCAAATTCTGGATCGATCTTGAAATAATTGGTGGTATCGTATTTATGGGTCGAAGGAGATTCGAATATTGGTGTAAGATAAAGCCCCGTAATGCCTAATTCAGCTAAGTAAGGCAGTTTATCTGTGATGCCGATAAGATTACCTCCATAATGGGTAGCATTGCTTACAGGACCTTTTGGCCAGTGTTCTTTCGCTGGGAAAGCATTGAAACGATCGGGGAAGATTTGATACCATATGGTTTCTTTAACCCATTGTGGCGCATGATAAATCGTTTCACTGTGAAGATAAGGATAAAAGAAATAGTTAAAGTTCTCAACCTTTTCATTGAATTTGAGAACTGATCTCTCTCCAAAAATAACGCTTTCCATGGCATTGCTTATCGTAAAGTTATATTTTAAACGGCCTTGAGGTGGGGTGATGATGATGGTCCAATAACGGTGGTATTCGCCTTCCCCACTCAATGGCATTTCAATTTCATAACCCGCCCATTGCCATTTTCCAGCAACAAGATGGCCTTCATGAGGATCGCCAAAGGTTAAAGAAACTTTAAGAATATCTTTTCCGGTTCTAAGCTTAAGTTGAATCTGCGTCGAAGAGACAGGGAAACACCAAGGGGAATGGACCTGATGGGTAAATGCGGACTTGTTCATAATCTACCTCATAGTTATTGTAAGCGCTGTATATTAAATGTCAATTTAACTCTTGGGGCATTTCTCTGTAAACGCTTACTATTTCGCTTGAACTTTAGTAAAAAAGAAGTCATAATTAATACTAACAGGAGGGTTTATGAAGAAGAAAAAGTTAGGGGTCAAAATCAAGGCATTTTTTGCAGACATCAAAGCGAATCCAGATGCATTTAAATCCGCTTTGCTATCGCTATTTATACCTGGTTTAGGACAATTAAGAAACAAACAAAAATCAAAGTTTGGACTCTTCTTTGGTGTGTTCATAGTGTTATTATTGATTGAATTTTTAACAGGAAGTTATATTTATGCTATTGGTGAATTGAGTCAATATCCTGCTAACTCGACGGACATGTTTACAAGTATAAATTTCTTTAGAGACTATGGCGGCATCTTCACAAAAGGAATGTGGGGGCTTTTCACGTTGGGGCAAATTCCAATCATGTCGACGTATCGTGGACAAGTGACGGTTGCCTTTAATAAAGTTTTAACCTGGATGTCTGCCGATAATTCGATGACCTTATTGGGCAATGGGTTAATTGCTTTGGTCATCTTATTGTTGTTTATCGGCGTCTGGTATTTCAATGTCAATGATGCATACATTACACGTAAACGACAAAAGCACAATGAAGCCGTGGAAACTGGTAAACAGTATTTCAAACGGATCTGGACAGATATGTTTCCTTACATTATTCTACTTCCTACCTTAATCATGGTGCTCTTCTTTATCTTGATTCCATTTATGTTTTCATTTTTATTGGCATTTACAAACTATACGTATCGTAACAATAACCTCAACTATATCGTTAAGTGGGTTGGCTTTGAAAACTTTACGAAAATTATCTTAGAACCTGGTTGGGCAGGCATATTCGGGAATGTCATTTTATGGACCATTATTTTCGCCATCAGTGCTTCGGTTACAAGTTATATATTAGGAATGTTTCAAGCCTTGGTCATTGAATCTAAATATGTTAAATTCAAGAAATTATTTAGATCGGTTTTAATTGTTCCTTGGGCAATTCCATCCATGGTTTCTTTAATGGTCTTTAGACAAGCTTTCCAGCAAGATGGTTTGGTTAATAAGTTTCTTTTACAGTCAAATCTAATGGTGAGTGCTTCTAATTTCTTTCATCAGATTGGACTGACGGGGAGTGCTGAAGGGATTATTTCCTGGTTGACGGTTTATGCGAATGCCGGGCTTACCAAAGCGGTAATTGTCATGGTTAACCTTTGGTTGGGAGCACCTTATTTTATGATGCTGATCACAGGGGTCTTAACGACTTTGCCGAAAGATCTTTATGAAGCCGCTGCCATCGATGGCGCCAACAAAATACAAAGCTTTACTCGAATTACTTTGCCTTTGATTTTAAGGGCGACTTTGCCTGCCATTGTTATGACTTTTACTTTCAATTTTAATAATTTTGGGGCTATTTATTTCTTGACGGGTGGTGGACCAGCCATACCAAATGATTTGGTTCCTCAATCCATGTTGATTATGAAAGGGGTTCCTGGGGCAACGGATATACTGATTTCTTGGATTTATAAATTATCCTTTACCGCAGATGCCCAGGTCTTTAATATGGCGGCTGTTTACTCAATCATTATCTTTGTCTTTATTGGGACGATATCAGTCTTCAACCTATCACGAGCAAAGACGCTTTGGGAGGATGATTAATTATGAAACAGAAAATAATGAATGTGGTTTTAAGTATTTTATCCTATGGTTGGTTGATTATCAGTATGTCGATGGTTATCATTCCAATGGCTTGGATGGTATTGGCTTCCTTTACGAAGGGAGATGCCTTAACTGGTGTCCCTTTGGTTCCAGATTTTTCAAAATTCTCTTTGGAACATTATAGGTATGTGTTTACCTATATTGGGGTCGCTGGGAATACAACGCCTGATTATATCGCTGCTTTCTTACGCACCTTAAGCATCGCTTTGGCGAACCTCGTTGGGGTCGTCATCTTCGCTGTCATTGCTGGGTATACCTTTGCGAGGCTGCGTTTTAAAGGCAAGAAAAAACTTTTACTGTTGATGATGGTATTACAAATGTTCCCGTCTTTCATGGGGATGTTGGCTTTATATTTGTTATACAGACAATTCGGACTTTTACATCAACCTGTTCTATTGGCCTTTATTTATACAGCAGGCTCTATACCGTATAATACTTTCCTTGTAAGAGGCTTTATGCGTAATATTCCGAAGTCTTTGGATGAATCTGCTGCCATTGATGGGGCAACTCCACTCCAGATCTTAGTCAAGATCCTCTTCCCTTTGATTGTACCGATCATAGGCTTTATCGCGGTAGGTGCCTTTATGGCGCCTTGGTTGGACTACATGTTGCAAAGTCGCTTCTTGAATGATCCGACGATTGCGACTTGGCTCTATACCTTGGTTGCTGGAGGTAATACAGCGTACAAGCCTTTACACTTTATGGCTGGGGCGTTGATCATCGCGGTACCAATCATGATTGTTCAGTTCTTCATGCAGAAATATATGGTCTACGGTTTGACCTCAGGAGCAGAAAAAGGATAAGCGCACTGCGCTTTTCTTTTTACCAAACATTATGTCAAAATGGATTAAGATCCTCTATTCAAATAAAGCTTTAGTCGACTTCAAAAACTTGAAGTGGCGGTGGTCAATACCACTTTATCTATTGATCATATTGATTACAGCAACACCCTTCTCAATCAGTCTTTTCAATTCGAAACTGAGTGATTTCATCCAAAATCCCCAAGCTTTTAGCTTGGACCTTGAACGTTTTATTCAAGAAACGGATTGTCAGATTAATGAATCAGCATTTTTGATTTGTCTTAAAGATGGAAAAACGATGCCTTCGTCTGTTTTTGTCTATACAAACACCAGTTTTGAAATCTACCCTCAAACAGGAACACTCATCAAAAATCGGGTTTATCTTTATCGTGATCGTTTAGAGATCACGAATGATAAAGCTCAACTCATCGTCATAGGGACGTATGATTATTTGATTGGGTATGACTTCAAAACGATAAAATCAGGGCTTGATCGACATGAGATTAACCCCCAACAAATGTCTGAGAATTTTATGAGAAGTATCATCTTGAGCGCTTTTGGGAGTCTTGCGATGACACGCTATCTTGCGCTTTTAGCGAACTATACAATGTTTGTTTTAATTATTGCCTTCTTTTTTAGATATGTCTCAACCAAACGTCCGACAGTCATTAAGTTCAAACAAAGCTTTGCGATGGTGGTTCAATCAATGTTTGGACCTGCTCTGGTTTCAACTTTTGTTGGAATGTTTTTGCCCGACCAATCTATGTTACTGTTTCTGCTTTTGTTTGTACTTAGGTTTATGTGGCTCTATCAAGCCATCATACACAAAAAGGTATCACTTAGTTAATGTGAAATTAAGAGTGATAGCGTTTACAATGTGAAATTTAAGTGATAAAATAATATTAGCTTTGAAAAAAGCAATCCTTTAGGAGGAAAAATGAAAAGACTAATTAGTTTACTCGTTCTCATCTTAATTGCTGGATCGATTACAGGTTGTGCCCGCGCACTAAAAACTTGTGATGCTGCAAAATTAGATGGTACCACTGTTTGTTACGATGAAAAACTTGAACAATATGCAATTGAATCCGATGCTGTTCTCGTTATCAATGTAGACAATGATGATTACGGCAACGCAATCGTTGCACTTTGGGATAAAGTTCATCCTGAATTCGCCGGAAAATTGACTTTCGTTAATACCGGATCACAAGGTGCTACAGACAGACTAGCTGTAGATACCACGGCTTTCCCAGACGTTACTTTCGCCATCGATGGTGAAGTATCTCGTAACGTTACCCACTTGTTGCCAATCGAGGCCATGTTGGCAAAGACAATCAAAGATAACTCGATTGAAACATTCTACAAAGCTGGAAACAGCACGGCTGTAACTGTTTATGCGCCAATGACTTATGATGGAATGGCATTCATTTGGAACGAAACCATGTTGACCGCGTTGGGTCTAAGTGTTGCAGATGCTGATGGCGATAACTTGCCAGATGCTTTCGATACTTGGGAAGAAATCTTCGCATTAGCCAATACTTGGAAAACCAATCGTCCGATGTACAAGGGTGCATCTGTAAAAACAGTGTTCCCATTGGCATTAGGCGAAGTATGGTCTGGCTATATGGCTTTATCATCAACCGGATGGAATATCTTCTCAACAGGAGATGCTACAATGCCTGGTTATAATGATGCTAAATTTAAATCATCATTCCAA
Source organism: Erysipelotrichales bacterium (assembly GCA_038331365.1). Taxonomy (GTDB): domain Bacteria; phylum Bacillota_I; class Bacilli_A; order Erysipelotrichales; family Erysipelotrichaceae; genus UBA2212. The sequence goes on from JBBQOY010000010.1 coordinate 15,823, forward strand.
TTCTTACTCGATGCTAAAGCTGCTGCCATTGATACCAATGAATTAGGTGAAACCCTCACTGCTGAAAATATGGGCTGGAGATGGGACGCTGTTTTGGCTGACCAATCTGCACCTTTCGGTTTAGTTGGTACTTGGATGGATCCTGCTGCTGCTGCAGCCACGAATAGTGTTAAATTCCACATTTCAGCTTTGCCTACGTATAAAGGCAACCACTTGACCCCGTTCGTTAAGACAAAAGGCTGGGTCATTAATGGTTATACCAGATACCAATCAGGTGCTACTGAATTGCTACGTTTAGTCTATTCAATGGATGGTTTCCAAGCTATGGTTGATAACTCTTCCTATGCACCTTCACTTTTAGACGGATCCACATTGACTCCGGAATTGGCTGCGACCAGTGTTCAGGCTCAATTTGGTAAAGCTTTAGTTTATAACACACCAGAACCTTTCTACACAATGCCGAAAAATATGACCAAGAAGGGTATGGACTCCGTGTTCTATCCTTACATGGGTGCTACATTCGCTGCTGTATGGAATGGTACCAAGACTATTGATGCTGCTGTAGCGGAACTCATCGCTTTGGCGGATGCTGCTATTGCTGTCGACAATGTCGCTCAATAAGTTCTAGAAAAAGACAAAAGACAAAGATGAGCATCGTAAGATGCTCATCTTTCATAACTGAGGAACAATATGGATAAAACATGGTGGAAGAATGCAGTGGCTTATCAGATTTATCCCAGATCCTTTTACGACAGTAATGGGGATGGGGTAGGTGATTTAAGAGGCATCATCACAAAACTCGACTACATCAAAGCACTGGGTGTTAATTTAATCTGGATCGGTCCTTTTTATAAGTCACCGATGGATGATAATGGCTACGATGTAAGTGATTTTTATGATGTCGATCCTTTGTTTGGAACCTTAGATGATGCTAAAGAACTCATCCAAAGTGCTCATGATAAAGGCATCAAAATCATTCTTGACCTCGTTTTAAACCATACTTCTGATGAACATCCATGGTTCATCGAATCAAGATCCTCTTTAGATAATCCCAAACGAGATTATTACATTTGGAAAGAAGGAAAAAAAGACCATCTAGATCAGCTTCAAGCACCTACCAATTGGGGTAGTTTCTTTGAAGGCTCAGCCTGGAATTTTGATCCCATCACCAAACAATACTATATGAAGATTTTCTCTAATAAAATGCCTGATCTTAATTGGTCATCTAAAGCCTTACGTGAAGACATGTATAAAATGGCCAGATGGTGGCTTGAGCTTGGAGTTGATGGATTCAGAGTCGATGCAATTGCTCATCTTGCCAGAGATCTTTCTTTCACAGATTCAACCATGGCGCTTAATGGTCATGGGGTTGCACCCGATTGGGGCAAATTCTCTAATCGACCTGAGCTGTTCGATTACTTGAAAGAATTCAATAAACAAGTGTTAAGTAAATATGATTGTATGACGGTCGGAGAAGTCGGTGGTGGCGCATCCATCAAAACGGCAATCAAATATGCAGGATATCATGCACACCTCTTTGATATGGTCTTTAATTTTGATACCTGTTGGAAGAATAATATTTTTGGGAATGATGATCTAAAAGATGAAGATGTTAAAATCAATGTCTTAGATATGAAAAAAACCTTCAATACTTGGATTCAAGGGATGAAAGGCAAAGGCTGGATGCCGCATTATTGGTTGAATCATGATCATCCGCGGGTTATGAGCCAATATGGAGACCCAACGCATCATCATCGCGCGTCTGGGACAATGCTGGGAACGATTCTATTGACCTTACCTGGGACACCTTTTATCTATAACGGTGAAGAAATTGGGATGACCAATGTTGATTATGAGTCAGTAGAAGATTTTACGGATGTTTGGGTCAAGAATTACTACAAAGAAGCCATTAAGCATCTCAGTAAAGATCAAATCTTATCTTTCTTAAGACGAACGTCACGCAATAATGCAAGAACACCGATGCAATGGAATGATCAAGTTTATGCAGGCTTTTCAACGAATCCACCTCATCAAAAGAATGTTGGCAACTATAAACAAATCAATGTAGAGAAACAGTTGGCTGAAAAAACATCTATTCTAAATACTTATAAAACCCTCATCGATCTTCGTCTACACCATGCGATGGGTCAGGTTTTAATTCATGGTGATTTTAAATTGATCCATCCAAAAGACCCTAATGTCTTTGCTTATAAGCGAAGTTTAGAAGGCCAAGTAATCATGGTGGTGTGTAATTTTAGTAAAGTTCCACATGATTTTACTGTACCATTAGCGTATAAAAGGGTTGTTTTTAATAACTATCCAATTGTTCCGATTCATAAATTGCTTCACTTAAAACCTTATGAAGCTTTGATTTTGGAGATCTAAATGAAAAAATTTGCCTTGGTTTTATTACTGTTACTGAGTGCTTGTTCACCAAAACAAACACCGAGTACCCGTAAAACGATTGAAGAACTTGAACTTGCTTTGAAAGAGACGTCAGCGGATGCTTTCGCTCAAGAAGTTTCTACAGTGTACAGTCTTTTTCCCATTGCGTTTGCAGATTCAAATGGAGACTCTAAAGGAGACCTTCAAGGGGTCATCAGTAAACTGGATTATCTTAATGACAATGATCCATCAACCAACACTGATTTAGGGATTGATGCGATTTGGTTCAACCCCATCTATCCTTCTGATACATATCATAAATATGACATCAAAGATTATGAAAACATTGATAGGGATTTTGGAACTTTAGATGATTTTAAACTGTTGGTGACGCAGATGCATCAACGTGGGATCAAGATTATTCTAGATATGGTGTTTAATCATACGGCGGATAATCATCCTTGGTTTCAACAAGCCATTTCTGGTAAAATCCCGTTTGATGAGTATTACATGATCTTTACGAAGCGAGATGCTTCAAAGTATACAAAGAGCGCTGCGTGGTATGGAATCAATTCTAAGATTTATTATGCTGGATTTTGGAATGAAATGCCTGATTTAAATGCAGAGAGTGAACTGGTTCGAAACGAATTAAGGAAGGTGATTGATTTTTGGATGAATTTAGGTGTAGATGGATTTCGCTTTGACGCTGCGCCTTGGGTCTATTCTGTAGATGAATATCCAATTGGTACCAATGTCTTGGCTTTAAACCAACAGTTTTGGATGGAAATGAAAGATTATATTAAAACAAAAAACAAAGATATCTATTTGGTTGGTGAGGTATGGTTAAGCGCTTCTAGTGCTGCTAATTATGGTAAAGGCTTTGATGCTTTGTTTAATTTTGATTTAGCTGCAGGCATACTCAATGCTGTCAATGCTGGAAGTTCGACTAATTTTCTTAGTAGTTATCTTAATGGAATGAAAATCATTAAAATGAAAACAGATCATTACATTGATGCCATCTTCTTAAGCAATCATGATCAAAATCGCGTTATGAGCGTACTGTCTGGTGATCTTGGGAAAGCTAAACTAGCGGCAAATATTCTATTTACTTTACCGGGAATTCCTTACGTCTATTATGGTGAAGAATTGGGTATGCAAGGTATGAAGCCTGATGAGAATATCCGTGAACCTTTTGTATGGACGACAGGATCTAATCCACCCATGGCAGATTGGGTCAGCTCAAAATACAATAAAACAACCCCAACAGTTGATCAACAAGTCAATGATCCTGAATCGATGTTTTCAATGTATCAAACGTTGATTGCGTTGAGAAAAAATAGTGAGGTTTTAAGATTTGGGGATCTCCAATCATTAGCTATTATTTCGTATAAATTGATTGGGTTTAGTCGGACCTACCAAGGTAAGACATGGATCATTCTACACAACATCGCACTTCGTGATCAACAATTCTATACCCTTGAGAAAAACGGAACACCAATCTATCAACATAATTCTGTTTCTATTGATGGGTTAAATGTAACGCTTGGACCTCAATCAACTGTAATCTTGGAGATCAACTGATGTTGAGTATCTATTTGACCAGTGATGAAAAAAATCGAGAGAAAGACATCGAGAATTTTTGTCTGAGTTATGGGAAAGAGTTTACAAACATTGATGAATATACGGCTAAGTTTATGATTAACAAAGCTCAAGCATTACAGCTTAGGGTCCTTTATGCGCCCTTAAGAGTTGATTTAGGCTTTAAGATGACCATGGTGATTGGGTTCGATTATGAGCCACTGATGCGTCTGGCTTTGGCTTGTGCAAGCGAAGACCATTCTGGACGAATCATTGAATTAGGGGATCTTCTCTTATTATCCAGTAAAAAAGGCGATGATCGTCTCATTGTGGCTTTAGATCGGATCCTTTCAAACAGTTCAAAAGAAGTTTTAGAAACCGCCAGGATGTATCTATTAACGGGTGGAAATTCAGTTCAAGCGGCAGCTTTGTTATATGTTCATCGCAATACTTTTAGTTATCGTTTAGCGAAATTCATCGATCAAACAGGGATTGATCTTAGAGAAACAAGTCTGGCCTATTTTCTACATATTTATTTCACTTTGCAAGCTTAACACTATTTGTGCACACTGCACAAATAGTGTTAAGCTAAGAAGTGTAAAATAAAGACGAGGTAAACGTCACTATGGCAACATTACAATTAAAAGGCATCAACAAAATCTACGACAATAATGTCCAAGCCGTCTTTGATTTCAATCTAGACATCAAAGATAAAGAATTCATCGTTTTAGTTGGCCCTTCTGGCTGTGGTAAATCCACAACCCTAAGAATGATCGCTGGTCTTGAAGAAATAAGCTCAGGCGAACTCTTCATTAATGAGAAGTTCTCTAATCTTACAGCCCCAAAAGACCGTGACATCGCTATGGTTTTCCAATCCTATGCTTTGTATCCACA
>JBBQOY010000011.1:0-18678 GCA_038331365.1 Erysipelotrichales bacterium
ATTATCTTAAACAAACATTGAAGGAAGCGGTTGATTTTGATATAATCTAAAAGCACATGCGCGTGTGGCGAAACTGGCAGACGCACTAGACTTAGGATCTAGCGGGCAACCATGCAGGTTCAAGTCCTGTCACGCGCACCAAAAAGATATTTTGAAGGGTTGCGACCTTCAAAAAACTAAACTGTACCCCATAGAATAGACACGAAAATAAGACCCCGTGACAGTTCTATGGGGTTTTAATATACTTTACACGAGATGAAAACATGACTAAACGAAATTCAGTTTAGAAGCAATTGGATAATTAAATTCTCTATTAACTCATTGACTCAGTGGATGGGAAAATATATAATATACTTACTCAATTACTTAAGGCAATAACTTATCGGTACCATTGTTCATCAATCTACCGAAAAATTTTTTGGAAAGGATGTAAGCGCTAACATATGAATGAAATGCTCGAGCATCTTCGGGTCAAGAACCCGCACATCCAAATCCATTCCGTATACGATCCTGAGTTTAATCGATTTGGAGAAGTACTGGATGTCAGTGAATTTGGTGGTTTGATTGAATATTTAGAGGTACATACAAATGTGCCTAGTGTGGGCAATGAATATGTACCACATCTGGCTGAATTGGGAGCTGTAGTTTCTAATCTCTCCGTCATACACAACACCTTCGGGATGGTACCGTTAGAATACGGCTACGTCAACGGAAACAACTCCAAACTCAATGCCCTTGAATTCCACAAAAGTTCTGAAATTAATGTGTGTGTCACACCGCTTGTATTATTGCTTGCTCATATAGAGGATATTAAAGATTCGATGGTTCACTCCTCTAAAGTGACGGCATTTTATATCCCCGAAAACACGGCAATCGAAGTTTATTCAACTACTTTGCACTTCTCTCCTTGTAAAGTAATTGATTCAGGATTTAAGTGCGCGGTTATTTTACCTTATGGTACCAATATGGAATTTGTTAGTGCCAAAGGCAATCAAGGAAAATATAGTGAGTTTCTATTTAAGACAAACAAATGGCTGCTAAATCACCCGGAAAACACTCGAATGGTTGAACTCAATGCAATCAGCGCGATACGTGGGGAAAACATTGAAATCTACTATTAATGGAGGAAGATATGTTAACACTTGAAAAGGATAAAGACCGGTTGAGAGTGATGTTCAAAGATGAGTGCATCCTTGAACATTCAAGTTATCAACCGTTCGTGTTTGTTGGGCGAGGAAATGAAACAATTGAAAGCTATCGTGGCAACTATAAAATCGAAGACCGATTAGAAAGCCGTATTCCACTCACTAAAGCACAGATCATTGAAAATAGTTGCGTATTCTCAAGTGATGGGGTATCGGTGACCGTCGAATTTCTCATTGTAAGTCAACGGTTGACCATGAAATTCTCATGCAATCGAGCCAATGTCAATCGCTTCTGGATCCGAATGAAAGCAGAAGCCAGTGAAAAAGTATACGGGTGTGGAGAACAAGCCTCCTACTTCAACTTAAGAAACAGAAAATATCCGCTCTGGACCTCTGAGCCCGGCGTTGGACGCGATAAATCTTCATTGACTACATTCTATGCGGATAAAGTGGATAAGGCCGGCGGGGACTACTACACGACCTATTATCCGGAACCAACCTTTGTATCTACCCGAAAATACTGGTTGCATGTGGAATCAACAGCCTATGCTGAGTTTGACTTTCGATCACCGGATTTTCATGAATTAATGTTCTGGGAAGTTCCTGGTGAATTGACCCTAAACTTTAGTGACAGTTACCTTGAACTCTTGACTGATTTGACCGAGTTTACCGGACGACCGCCAATGTTGCCGGACTTCTTACACGATGGCATCATCCTAGGTGTTCAAGGCGGCATGGAAAGCGTACGCAAATATAAAGACCTTGCTCTTGAAAATGGCATTAAAGTCAACGGTCTCTGGGTTCAAGACTGGGTCGGACACCGCTTCACCACTTTTGGAAAGCGATTGTACTGGAACTGGGTGCTCAATGAGAAACTATACCCCAATTTGAAGGATGAGATTGCTGAGTTAAATAAGGAAAACATCGCTTTTCTGACCTATATCTGCCCATTCTTGCTGGAAAACGAAACGCTGTTCAATGAGGCTAAATCGTTTGGATATCTTGCCCTTAATGGTGTGGGTAATCCTTATCTCGAAGACTTCGGCGAATTCTACTGCGGTATTGTTGATTTGACAAATCCTCTGGGATTTGAGTGGTATAAGAACATTATTAAAAAGAATATTCTGTCCTTGGGCATCAAAGGCTGGATGGCAGACTTTGGGGAATATTTGCCCATCGACTGCATCTTGCATAACGGTATAAGTGCGAAAATTATGCACAACGCCTGGCCGGCATTATGGGCAAAGTGTAATTATGAAGCCGTTAAGGAATCTGGGAATTTGGGAAAAGTCTTTTACTTTATGAGAGCCGGTGGCTTTGGCTCACAAAAGTACTGCACATCGATGTGGGCAGGAGATCAAAGCGTCAACTGGGAAACCCATGACGGCATTGCCTCCGTCATTCCGTCCGCACTATCCACCGGCATCATCGGAAACCCCTATACACACAGCGATATCGGTGGCTATACCAGTTTACACGGAAACATTCGCACCAAAGAGTTGTTTGACCGCTGGTGTGAAATGAACATATTCTCCTCTTACATGAGAACCCACGAAGGAAACCGTCCGAGTCAGAACTTCCAATTCTACAACGATATCGATACCATGAAACACATGGCCCGATGCTCGAATATTAAAGTAGACCTGAAACCGTATTTCTTGAACTTGGTTGAAGAGGCAGCACTGCTTGGTTATCCATTGCAACGCCCACTATTCTTACATTATCCAGAAGACGAAAAAGCGTTTGATCTACAATACGAATACCTGTTTGGACAGGATTTGTATGTAAAACCGATCGTCAAAGAAGCTCAACTTTCTCAGACATGTTATTTACCATCCGATGCTTGGATTCACTTATGGACAGGATCAGAATTTGATGGTGGAGAGATCACAGTAGAAGCACCCATTGGCTATCCGCCGGTGTTTTACCGAAAACAATCAAGCTATCGAACGTTATTCGAAGATATTTATAAGAAATATGGTAAAGGAGCTTAATCGATGGCAAAAATAAAGAAAAAACAGCGCGGCGTGGAATTTAAGCAAAAAGTCGTTCCTTATATGTTCTTGGCACCCAATTTGCTCATATTTTCGATTTTCATCATTCTGCCAGCGCTTATCGGACTATATTACTCATTCACCGATGTTACCCTGTTTACCTTCGACGGCTTTGATTTCATCGGATTCAAAAATTACATCAAACTGATCGACAACGAATACTTTATCAAAGCCTTCGTGAATACCATAAAACTTGTCATCGTCGTGGTTCCAATAATGTACGTGGTATCCATGACCATGGCTGTACTTGTAGTGCAACCACTCAAAGCCAAAGGTCTGTTTCGCGCCGTCTATTACTGGCCGGTCATGATTTCCGCCATCGTAATCGGTATAATGTGGAACTGGATATTGGCTGGAAATTTCAGTATTTTCAATGCAATCGCAAAGTCCCTTGGCATTCAATCACTAAAGACACTCACAGACCCGACCTTTGCCTGGTGGTCCGTTGTCTTTGCACTTGTATGGTCAAGAGCGGGCTATTACATGATAATCTTTATGGCCGCCTTGCTTAGCATTCCGGTACAACTCTACGAAGCTGCCGATATGGACGGAGCCAACAAGTTCCAAAAATTCATGTTCATCACCTATCCGGCCATCCGACCGGCACGGCTGATGGTATTTATCCTGACGACCATGGAAATTTTCAAAGTTTATCCATTGGTCGTAACCTTGACTGGCGGCGGGCCGCACCGTGCGACCTATTTCACCGTTCAATACGTTTATGAAGTAGCATTTAAAGAATATCAAGTCGGATCTGCAAGTGCGATGTCCATGGTCATGTTATTGATTGTCACCATCTTCACGGCAGCAAATTTCTTTTTATCGAAAAGAGGTGAGAACGTATGAAAAAGGCAAGCCTCTTTACCTATGTCATCGCGATCGTGGTTGCTTTAATCTTCTTACTCCCCGTCACCTACATCATCTTCTCAGCCTTTAAACCATCTGCCGAACTTTTCTCCGCCAAACCGACATTTATACCCAGAGATTGGACCTTAGCCAACTTCACCATCGCACTAAGCAAAGGAAACTTCTTGTTATACATCTTCAATACCTTCTTTGTAGCGATATCCAGTACGATCATCGCGGTCATCATCAACACCATGGCCGGATATGCACTATCCAAATTCCGCTTCAAAGGCGAGAATGTCATCATGTTATTGATACTGTCAACCATCATGTTGCCACTGGAAGTCATCATGGTCCCCATCTTCTCAGTCTTACGCTTCTTTGGACTGTACAACTCTTTATGGGCTCTGATTATACCCCCAGCCGCAACACCGACCGGCATATTCTTAATGAGACAATACTTATTGACCATTCCGGATGAAGTCATTCAATCGGCTCGCATCGACGGTGCATCGGAATGGCGGATCTTCTGGAGCATCATCTTACCCAACGCCAAACCAGCCATCGCCACCCTAGCCATCTTCTCATTTATGTGGCGCTGGAATGACTACATCTGGCCGCTGATTGCGATCAACTCGCCAAAAAAATATACCCTTCAATTGGCAATCGCAAATTTCTCGGGTGAATTCGGAATTGACTACAACTCCATCATTGCGATGAGTGCATTAGCCATGATTCCGATGCTCATCGTCTTCTTGATCTTCCAACGTCAATTCGTTCAAGGAACGGTTGAAAGCGGAATGAAGGGTTAATAACACGGGTATTAATTAACATTAATATAAAGAAAGGGAGAATTCTATGAAAAGAATACTTAGTCTACTATTAATCGTATTAGTCGTCTCCGGCTTTAGTGCTTGTGCTAAACAAGAACCTAAAGAACTGCAAATGTTGTGGTGGAGCGATGGCACCGAAGGTGCAGTCATGCAAACATTGCTTACAGAATACGAAACCAAAACAGGCGTTAAAATTGAATTAGTCGTAATTCCTTACGCTGATTATGAAGCACGTTTAGCAACCATGATCAGTGGAGGTGAAGCTCCTGCACTCGCACGCGTCACCGAAGGACATCTGAATAACTTCAAAGGAAAAATCCTAAGTTTAAAAGGTGTTTATGACAGCGCCGGCTTCACCAATTTATTCTATAATGATGCAAAAGAAGTAATTTCACTGCCTATGGACATTACAGCCAACGGATTATTCATCAATGTAGATTTGATGAAAAAATACGGTGTAAACTATCCAAAACCGGGCGATGCCGTCTGGACATGGGACCAATTTGAGACCGAAGTGAACAAGCTTCGTGCCGGTGTCGGTACCGATGTTAACTTCCCGGGCGTCTTTGATCCTCAAGCGCACCGCTTTTTCCCTATGGTATATCAACACGGAACAAAAATCTGGAATACCCCGTACACTGACAGTAATTTAACTGGAACCGCAGCTGTCAAAGCATTGACCAGACTCGTCGGCTTCTATGCAAGCGATTTAATTGACGATGCTGTATATGCCGGCTCGGCAGCCGCCGCTCTGTTTAGAACAGGCGCATATGGCTTCCATATGTCAGGCAACTGGAATGTCAGCAGTTATCAAGATTTAGCATTTGACTGGACAGTCGTCCCAATGCCAAAAGATAAGAACCGCGCAACCATTCTTGGCGGTAAATCCATTGCGGCATTTATGGATTCCAACGCACCGAAAGAAGCCAAGAAATTCATTACTTGGTTAGCCAAAGGCGAAAACCACGACAGATACACCGGTGGAGTTCCTTACTTGACACCGCGTTTAGGCGCAGAAGTTGACTATGGGAAATTCGCAGATGAATACGCAATATTCCTTGATGAAATCGCCGCAACCGATGCATCCTATGTTCAAGACTGGTTAAATCAAGTCATGGTTCCGGGAATGTATCCGATGATCAACGAAGCCATCCGTAAAGCTGTTGCTAAAGAAGCAACACCGCTAGAAGCATTAAAAGAATTAGAAACCAAACTCAAAGAAGCTAAGAAATAATACAACACAGGGTGCTAAACAAGTGTCTAGCACCCTGATTCTTAAGAAAGTAGGACACATATGAAACCGTTTGAATGTCTATATGTTCCAATCGGCGTTTCGACTTTTCACTTAGAATCCGCTCAAAAAGCATATGAGGATTCAATCAGTCTGCTCAAAAGCATTGACGAAACGATTACCGTAAGCAGTGAAATGTTATTGTCTATCGAAACGCTACTTCAGTATATTGATGGCAAGAATCCCGACTTAGTGATCTTACAGAATGTAACCTTTGCCAACTCTGCTTATGCAACAGAAGTATTAAAACGTATATCTGCGCCAGTATTGTTGTGGACGCTTCGTGAACCTGTCATTGATGGCGGAAGACTCAGACTTAACTCATTAACTGGAGCATTCTCAGCAGGGTATGCCTACAAAGCGATGAGAAAAGACAAAATTTTCTACATTTATGGCTCACCAAGCGAAGAAAGTATTCAAAACAAACTGAAAAAAATTATTCATGCTGCGAAATTGAAACATGAAATGAAAAACGCCAATCTTCTGATGGTCGGACACACGCCGCAAGGATTCGGCTTTGGCCGTGCTTTGGATCTGGAAATGTCCTCGACCTTCGGCGTCAATCTTCTCGCCATTGAATCACGAGAACTGACCAAGATTGCCCGAGAAATGAAGATTGAAGATGCAAAAAATGAGGAAAACGAAATTGGCCGGCGGATGGTCGGATTAGATAAAACCGAACCCAAAAACCGTGTCGACTTTATCAAACTGTACAAAGCCTATCAAGACTATATTGATAAAAATAAAATCAAAGCCATTGCTTCGCGCTGCTGGCCAGACTTCTTTACGGATTACGGAACCCCGGTATGCAGTGTCCTGGCCATGCTCAACGATCAAAACGTTGCGGCTGCCTGTGAAGCCGACGCTTATGGCGCATTGAGTATGTATATCGGACAACAACTCTCAAAAACGCCTACGTATCTGGGTGATCCCGTCTCTATCGATGAAGAAGAAAACACCATTACTTTCTGGCATTGCGGAACCGCTGCCTGCGGATTGGCAAGAAAAGATACCGGCGCTGCCGTGGGTGTTCATCCCAATCGTAAAATCGGACCAACCATGGAGTTTGGACTTAAAGAATGTAAAGAAGCCACGATATTCCGAATCGGACGTAAACCGGATGGGACATTCAGATTTTTGATCCTCGATGGAAAAGTATTGGACAAACCCCAACAGTTCTTAGGAACCAGTGTCGTCGTCGAAGTAGAACCTAAAGTTAATCCGCTGATCACAGTCATGGTACAAGATGGTTGGGAACCGCACTTTGTCGTTGTTTATGGGAATATCAAAGAAGAACTGGAAATATTGGCTCAATTATTTGGGTGTGAAGTAGTAAAATACTGAGGAGAAAAAAGATGGAAAAAAGAGCGTATTTAGAAGAAAAAGCGAAGGAAATCCGCCAAGAAACCTTGCGATGCATCGGTACACTGGGCGTCGGTCATATCGGCGGGAGCCTGTCGATCGCCGATGTTTTGGCTGTACTATATTTCGAAAAAATGAACATTGATCCAAAGAATCCGGGCTTATTGAGCCGTGATCGATTTGTTTTATCTAAAGGCCACGGGGGACCAGCCGTATATGCAACACTGGCTATCAAAGGGTACTTTGATAAATCACTGTTATTGACACTTAATCAGTCAAACACCAACTTACCGAGTCATACCGATAAAAACAAAACAATCGGCGTTGATATGACCACTGGATCCTTAGGACAAGGATTCTCCGCTGCGGTAGGTATGGCCACTGCGGCTCAGTTGGATGGATCCTTATTAACAGTTTACGCAATCATCGGTGATGGTGAAAGCCAAGAAGGTCAGATTTGGGAATCCGCCATGTTCGCCGGAAGTCGCGGACTTGATACGTTGATCGCCTTTACGGACTATAACAAATTGCAAATCGACGGTGCAGTCAGTGATATCAATGATGTTGCTCCGCTCGACAAGAAATGGGAAGCATTCAACTGGCACGTACAAGTCATTGACGGGCATGATGTGATGGCCATTTCAGAAGCTATTGATCAAGCAAAAGAAGTCAAAGGGAAACCTTCGATGATCATTCTAAACACCATTAAAGGAAAAGGTGCTTTCTTCTGTGAAGGACAAGCAGGTTCACACAATATGCCTGTAACCATGGAACAAGCGAACGAAGCGATTGAGAGGTTGGAAAGAAAATGAAATTACACGATCGACAATTAAGAGATATTTACGTAGATTTGCTCATTGAAGCCGCAAAAAAGCATCCGAATCTGGTCATCGTTGAAGCTGACTTAATGAAAGCAGCGAAAACCACCGGCTTTGCGGATGTATTCCCGGAAAGAACCATCAATGTCGGTGTTGCTGAAGCCAATATGATCGGCGTCGCTGCCGGTTTAAGTAACATGGGAAAACTACCATTCACCCACACCTTCACACCGTTTGCCACGCGCCGTTGCTTTGACCAAGTCATGCTATCAGTCGCCTATGCTCAACTCAATGTCAAAATGGTGGGATCTGATCCAGGAATCATGGCTACCTTAAATGGCGGCACCCACATGTCTTTTGAAGACGTCGGTATCATGAGAACCATTCCGACCATGACCATTTTTGAACCGGTCGATGGCGTACAGTTGGCCGGCATGTTTGATCAAATTATCGAACACTACGGTCCAGTATATATCCGACTTCTTCGCCAGGAATTCCCATCAATCTTCGCAGATGGAACACAATTTACCCTAGGTAAAGCGATCAAAATTGAAGATGGAACCGATGTCAGTATTTTTGCGACAGGGATTATGGTAGTTGAAGCACTAGAAGCGCGCAAAATCCTAGCCGAAGAAGGCATATCCGCGAGCGTCGTTAATATTCATACAGTGAAACCGATCGATAAAGAAGCTATTATTTTTGAAGCGAAGAAGACCGGGGCAATTGTTACCGCCGAAAACCATAACATCATCAATGGTTTGGGCAGTGCAGTCGCTGAAGTTTTGGTTGAAGAATATCCGGTCGTTATGGAACGCGTCGGAACCAAAGATCATTTTGGCGAAGTCGGCAAGAAAGACTTCTTAATGGAAAAATTCGGACTAAAAGCACATAACATCGTCGATGCTGTGCACCGTGTTCTAGAAAGAAAAGGGTTGTAATATGAAAAAAATATTTATTGGTTCGGATAAATCCGGCTTTGCATTGAAAGAAGCCATCAAACAATATTTACTTGCCGAAGCCTATGAAGTTGAGGACATCGGCACTACCGATGAAGAAAAACCTGCGCCTTTCTTCGAGGTTGCTCTAAAAGGTGCACAGAAAATTCAATCCCAAGAATATACAAAAGGCGTCTTGATTTGTGGGACCGGCATGGGCATGTCCATCGTCGCCAACAAGCATGAAGGTGTAATCGGGGCAGCCTGCGAATCCGTATATGCAGCCGAGAAATGCCGTGCCATCAATGATGCCAATATTCTATGTATGGGCGGATGGATCATTGCGCCCATCATGGGTGTCGAAATGACCAGGACCTTTTTAAATACCGAATTTACCCAAAATCTGGAAGAATGGAGGGCTAAAAACTTAGTTAAGGCCAAAGAAGCTGTGGCCATAATTGAGAAAGAAAGCTTTCATCGTCAGTAAGAAGAAACATGTATGATTGAAATAGTATCGCTGCTGTCAATATTAGTCGCAATTATCATTGGCATAGCCAAAAATATAAACGTGGGTTTTATTGCGCTAGTATTTGCCTTTTTCCTAGGAACGATGCTAGGCGGATTAAATCCCAATACGATTATTGGATTTTGGCCGTTAAACTTATTTTTCACCACGGTTGGCGTCACATTATTCTTCAGTATTGCGAAAATCAACGGAACCCTGGAAAATCTGTCAACCATGATCATACATCGTAGCAAAGGCAGTAAAATCAAGATTCAGATCATTTTCTTTGTATTGGCATTGGGACTTGCTTCCATCGGACCTGGAAATATTTCAGCAGCAGCCTTGCTGTTGCCCATTGGTTTAGCCATTGCCTATCAATCCAATATGTCCTTACTGTTGATGAGCGTCTTAATCATTCAAGGATCCATCGCCGGCGGATTGTCTCCCATTGCCCCCAATGGAATCGTCGCGTTGGAATTGGCCCGACTTAACAATGTGGGAGAACTTGGAATATCAATTTACCTTCTAAATATGGTCAGCATCATCATCTTTTCAACGCTCTTTTTTATAGCGATGAAAGGTTATAAGATGAATGGTCAAAAGACGGAAGTTTCCCCACCTTTACCCTTTACCTATGAACAAAAGCTGACATTACTAAGTATTTTGATCTTAATTGTTTGGGTCATCTTCGGGAAAGTCCACGTCGGTTTCGCTGGATTTACCCTCGCAGTCGGACTCTTCTTTTTCAAAGCCGGTAATCAGCAACAAGCCATTCAACAAGTTCCGTGGACAACCATTTTGCAAATTTGCGGAGCAGCTGTTTTGATTAGTGTTGTCGGTGAACTCGGTGGCATTCAAATGATGACCGATTTTCTAGCGAAAATAACAAGCGGTCAGACCGCGGTTTTTATCATGTCGATGCTTTCTGGAGCCATGGCAACCTTCGCTTCGGCAGTAGGCGTGGTCATGCCGACGCTCATACCAACAACGGTTGCTTTATCAGAAAGTTTGAACTTTGCGGTTAGTCCCGCAGTCCTGACGATGACCATAGCGGTCGCTTCGCATATGACCACCATGAGTCCGCTATCCGTAATGGGAGCACTGGCTTTGGGCAGCTTACCCACAGGAGTAGATGAGAAGAAGCTTTTCAAAAAAATGTATATCGTAGCATTTATTGCCTTAGCCTTTGTGTCCATTTTCTTAGGATTGATTCACCAGTTAGGCATTATAAAATAAAGGAGAAAATATGAGTACGAAAGAGTATGTGTCGTCCTACGTAAAAAGAGCGAAAGCTGCACAACAACGAATCCAATTTTATACCCAAGAGCAAATCGATGAAGTTTGTGTAGCTATCGGTTGGGAAGTATACAATGATCAAAACATTGAAATACTGGCGAAACTTGCGGTCGAAGAAACCAAGATGGGAAATGTTCAGGACAAAATCACCAAACATAAAAATAAAGTCCTCGGTGTTTTAAAAGATGTCCAATATGCCAAGTCCGTGGGATGCATTGAAGTGGACGAGGAAAAGAAAATCAGGAAATTTGCCAAACCGGTCGGCGTTGTCGGAGCATTGACTCCGGTAACCAATCCGACAGCGACACCTGCCAGCAATGGGATCACGATATTGAAAGGCAGAAACGCCGTTATATTTGCGCCGCATCCGAAATCCAAAAAAGCGACAGCCATGGCCGTACAATTTATGAGAGACGGACTTCGCAAGGTCAATGCTCCGGAAGATCTCATTCAAGTCATTGAAGAACCATCCATCGATGTCACCGAAGAACTCATGAAACAAGTCGATGTTGTGCTTGCGACAGGAGGTGGAGCAATGGTTAAAGCTGCATACTCATCCGGTAAACCGGCCTATGGTGTCGGACCCGGCAATTCAGTATCCATCGTTGCCGAAGACGCCAATGTTAGAGATGCAGCCACAAAAATCATGGTCAGTAAAGCATTTGATCATGCAACATCTTGTTCTAGTGAGAATTCCATCATTATTCATGAGTCAATTTATGATCAAATGCTTGAACAGTTAATTTCACAGGGTGCCTACCTTGTTTCTGAAGGCATGCGCGAACAATTGTCGATGTATATGTGGCCCTTAAATGACAAAGGATATCGCTCCATCAACCCTAAAATCGTCGCTCAATCCGCACTGTCCATTGCTCAAGGAGCCAGGATGCCGGTGAACGATTCTGTCAAAGTACTGCTCGTTGAAGGAAGAGAAGATATAGAATCCGACTTTTTCTCTCAAGAAAAACTGTCCCCTGTATTAACGGTTTTTAAGTACGCAACCTTTGAAGAAGGTTATCGCATTCTCGAAAGACTAACCGATAATTACGGTACCGGACATTCCTGCGGAATACACACATTCAATGATGAGTATGTTAAGTATATCGGATCAAAAATCCGTAGCAGCCGGGTGCTTGTCAATCAGTCGCAAGCCGCAGGGAACGGTGGGGCATTCTTTAACGGTATGCCATCGACCGTATCCTTGGGATGTGGTAGTTGGGGCGGTAATATCACCTCGGAAAATATCACATACAAACATTTCATCAATACGACGTGGGTTTCTGAATTTTTTCCACCAGTCCGTCCGAGTGATGAAGAAATTTTTGGAGCCTATTTTGCCAGTGGAAAGAAAGATCGCTGATGAAACTATTTGAATATCAAGTAAAAGACTTGTTTAAAAATGCGGGCATCGCCATTCCAAAAAGTCAGTTGATTCATCGTGTCGATCAAGCGTCTGAAGCGTTTGCTCAAATCGGGTTTCCCTGTGTTATCAAGTCTCAGGTATTGAGTGGCGGACGCGGCAAAGCCGGATTAATTCAGTTTGTAAAAAAAGAGGATAAAGGGATGGAAGAAGTCATCCGACTGTTTGCCCTGCCTCAAAAGATATCATCCCTGCTCATCGAAGAAGCCGTAGATATTGCCCATGAAGTCTATGCTTCATTCACGATTGATCCACTCAGTGGATCAGCCCTATCCATCGTCAGTGCTACCGGGGGTGTCGATATTGAAACGTTGGCCATTGAACAACCACATAAGATCCTTCAAACAAAAATTGATATGAACCTCGGATTACAAGCGTATCAAGCCAACCACATCGCTTATGAATGTGGTTTTGATGTTGAAACGGCAAAGAAATTTACACAATTACTGCTTAAATTGTATCGTCTGTTTGTTCAGTATGATTGTGAGTTATTGGAAATTAATCCGCTTTTTATAACCAAATCCAATGAGTTGGTTGCTGGGGATGGGAAGTGTTCGATTGATGACAACTCCATGTTTCGACATGAAGACGTTTCTGTACCACTCGAGGATATTGAAAACGAAGCAGAGCGTTTAGCAGCGGAAGAAGGCATACCGTTTATTCAGTTTGATGGCGACATCAGTTTAATGTGCGCAGGAGCCGGACTGACAACGACCGTTTACGATTTAGTTCACTATGAAGGTGGAACGATTGCAAATTATCTGGAATTTGGTGGACCTCACTATAAAAAAGCGATGAAAGCCATGGAAATATGCCTGAAAGTTCCATCGAAAGTCATCTTAATTGTGACATTTGGAACGATTGCCCGTGCCGATGTTATGGCACAAGGCATCGTTGAAGCCATCAGTAAATTAAACCCGGATCGTCCAATCGTAACTTGCATCCGTGGAACCAATGAAGTTGAAGCTGTCGAAATTCTACGAAAAGCCGGATTAAATCCACTTTTTGATACGGAAGAAGCGGTTCGCTTGGCAGTTGCTTTAGCGAAGGAGACGAAGATATGAGTATTTTCATAGATAGAAATACACGCGTCTTAGTTCAGGGAATTACCGGCTCAGAGGGCAGTTTCTGGACAAAACACATGATTGATTTGGGAACCCAGGTCATCTGTGGTGTTACCCCTGCAAAAGAAGGTCAAACCATCCACGATATACCAGTTTACCATTCGGTTGAGCGGGCACTAAGAAATCATAAAGTCGATGCATCCATGATTTTTGTGCCACCTAAACTCACGAAAGATGCCGTATTTGAAGCGCTTGCCAACGGAATTAAGAAGATCGTTACGATGGCTGATGGTATACCGCTTTTTGATATGGTTGCCATACGTCATGCGGCACTCGAGCATAATGCACTGGTCATCGGCGGAAATACTTCCGGAGTCATATCGCCTGAAGAAGCGATGATGGGCAGTTTTCCCTATTGGATCCAACGCGTGTACAAACGCGGTAATATTGGCGTAATGACACGCAGTGGTTCATTGACCAACGAAGTAACTGCGATGATCGTAAAACGAGGATACGGCGTTTCCACGCTTATCGGCGTGGGAGGAGATCCAGTTCCAGCAACCAGATTTGCGGAAATGTTGCCATATTACCAACAGGATGAACAAACCGAAGCTGTGGTCATCATCGGTGAGCTGGGCGGGACGATGGAAGAAGAAGTTGCGGATGCGATGGAAAAAGGGATTTTTACCAAACCGGTGGTCGCATTTCTCGGCGGCAGAACTGCTCCCAAAGGGCAAAAGATGGGTCATGCCGGCGCGATTATCACAGGTGGCAAAGGTGCTGTAGAAGATAAGATCGAAGCGTTGACGAAGGCTGGAGCTTTGGTTGCGGATCGACCAAGCAATGTCGGAATATTATTGGAACAGCTAAACGTTTCTAAAAAATAGTCAAATTTTTATATTACAAGCATGTTCAACACACTTAAAG
Source organism: Erysipelotrichales bacterium (assembly GCA_038331365.1). GTDB lineage: Bacteria > Bacillota_I > Bacilli_A > Erysipelotrichales > Erysipelotrichaceae > UBA2212. The sequence goes on from JBBQOY010000011.1 coordinate 14,497, forward strand.
AGTTTATATAATTTGATGACCCGCAACACGAAGAGCCTATTCTAAAATTCGGGTGAGAAGAATGATTTAAAAACATCAGTTTTTAGACAAAAGCAGAATGAATATTGCTAAGCGCAAAAATTGTGGATGATTAGAATTCCGTATCAGGTAATGGATGGGGCTGAAGCATTCCTGAAATCCACATTAAAGGATATTGAAAAGTAAGAGTTTGGCTGCAATAAATAGTCTAAAATTATTGAATGTACCAATAAAAAAATAGTTTTGGTATCAAATATCACCTTTGAGAATCGATTGGAAAAGACTAAAGAAAGTGTCTGATTAAGCCATATGATGCAATAGATTCAATTTATGCGCTATACTTGTCAGGTACACCATAGCGATTAAAAGTCCATTTTATGGGCTTTTTTCATGTGTTGAGTTCGTTACAGTATCATAAATAAAGTCATGAATCAATCCGGTTTTTGGTACGATTTGTGATCCGCGAAATTTTGTTGGAGAAAAGAAATCAAAATTTGTAAATGACTTTAATTTTATCTCTATAGAACTGTCGTAGGTAAAAAATTGATATCACGCTATGTAATTGGGATATAGGACATGAATGGGGAAAATTTACCAATATTACCAACACACAGGGATCTTAAAACAAAAAAATAGGAAAGAATTTTAATATTTTTTCAAAAAAGTGAGTTTTTCAATCTTGGTGTCTCTCCGGGGTCACCAAATAACAAACTCTATTGTTTATTGAATAAAATTTTACGGCTGTAATTTGGGTTACTGAGTATAAAGCGAAAAGTATGACTCAAATATTTAACTCATCAGGTGAATGCTATAATTGATGTATAAATGATATATAAATCAGGTCAACGACTAAGGAACTCAGTTATGAAAAAAACGAAGTCAATCATCATTTTATTTCTACTATTTGTTTATACAGGTTTTCTTACGACTGTTGTTTTTGGAGTAGGTACCAAGCAGAATGTTTCTAATCCGCAAAACAGTGTTGAATGGCCGAAGATAAGCGATGATGGTGCGTATAAGAAATATGACTATGTACTCGATAGCTATGATGTGAATATTATTGTCAATCAAGACAATTCATTTAACATTACCGAAAAAATCGGGGCTTACTTTAATGTTCCCAAACATGGGATTTATCGAACCATCCCACTACGTAATAAAGTGGATCGGCTCGATGGGACCAGTTCAAACAATAGCGTTAAACTCAGTGATATTATGGTCGATCATAATTATTCAAGTACGACAGAAAATGGCTCGAAAGTGCTTAAAATCGGGGATGCAGATTGCACATTAACAGGTGCTCAAAATTATACAATCAGTTATACCTATGATATCGGAAAAGATACGGGTAAGAATTATGATGAATTTTATTATAATATCATTGGGACTAAATGGGATACAGCCATTGGAGGCGTTACATTTAAGATCACGATGCCAAAAGCATTTGATGGCAGTCCTTTGGGTTTTTCACGTGGATCATCGGGGTCACTAGAAAGTGCTGGAATTGAGTATCACGTGGATGGGAATGTGATATCTGGGAAGTACAATGGCGTTTTAAATCCAGGAGAAGCGTTAACGATTCGATTACAACTACCAGACGCTTACTTTATCTATACTGGGGAAAAGATTGATTACTACTTAATCATTTCATTTATCTTACCACTACTGCTTGTGGTGATTTCTGTCCTTTTGTGGCTAAGATTTGGTAAAGATGAAAAGGTCATTGAAACCGTTGAGTTTTATCCTCCAGAAGGCTTTAACAGTGCTGAGATTGGATTTTTATACAAAGGCAAAGCTGAAAGTACGGATGCGATATCATTGCTCATTTATTTAGCCAACAAAGGCTATATAAAAATATCTGAAATTGAAGGACGTGCCTTGTTTGTAAAAACTAAGTCCTTTAAATTGACTAAATTAAAAGATTACGAAGGCATTAACGACAATGAGCGTATTTTTCTAAATGATCTTTTTAAAACACCTCGTAAACCAACCCTGGCCGATTTTAAGAAATTATTCAAGGTGGTGGTAAATAATAAACTTGAACAAGAAACGTTTACCGACGAGATCACTGAAAGTCGCAATGAAGTCACTTCAGATGACTTAAGTAACCGTTTTTATTCGACATTAAATAAGATCATCACCAGTTTGAATGGAAAAGAAAACAGACAAAAAATATTTGAGAAAAATTCATTGGGAAAAAGTTTCATAGCCGTGCTTATGATCGTGAGTATTTATGTTTTGATCACCCTAAGACCTGTGGTTGAATATGGTGGTTTAACAACGCTACCCTTCGCTTTAATTTTTCCAGGCATTGGGTTTACAGTTTTATCGGCCATGGTTTTTGGGAAAACAAAGTTACCACTTAAAATATTCGGATTTATCTGGGGTATGGGTTTTGGAGGAATGCCGTGGGCCATGATGGTTTTGCCTGCACTTCTCATTAATCCATTGTATTTAATCGCCTATGTTTGGGGACTTGTTTGTGTTCTTATCATTGTGATGATGTTTATGATTATGCCAAAAAGAACGCCTTATGGGAATGAATTACTTGGGAAAATAAGAGGATTTAAGACATTTCTTGAGACGGCTGAAAAATCAAAATTAGAAGCGTTGGTGTTTCAAGATCCATCTTATTTTTACAATATCTTACCTTACACCTATGTTTTGGGCGTATCGGATAAATGGGTTGAAAAATTTGAAGTGATTGCGCAATCAGCACCTGATTGGTATGACAGTGACACAGCTTTTTCGATGGTGTCTTTTGGTGCTTTTATGAATTCAACCATGACCACAGCTTCAACAGCAATGTCTTCGGGAAGCGGTGGTGGATCTTCTGGTGGTGGATCATCAGGGGGCGGCTCTGGCGGTGGTGGTGGAGGATCCTGGTAATTCTTTTTGTTCAATCGAAGGGATATGAGTCAAGATGGTCGGCATTTTAGATCATTCATATCATCATCGAAATCAAGAAATGTACTATGGATTCATGCTTAGCGAATGAATGCGCATAAGGTAATAAACTTGACAAGCGCATTTTTGAATACTACTCTAAGGTCATAAGGAGGAACTGAAAATGTTTTTCAAAAACAAAATAGAAGAGAAGAGACTCAAAGAAAAGCGCGAAGCTGAAAAGGCAGCGAAAGCTGCGAAAGCGGTAACGATTGCTGTCGGTGCTAGTGCTGTGGCAGGCATTGCAGTAGGTGTGCTTCTTGCCCCTAAATCAGGAAAAGAGACGCGTGCCGATATTGCTAGAAATACTGAAAAAGCTGCGGATATGGCAAAGAAAACAGCAGGAGCAGTAAGAGAAGAGATTATGAATAAAGAAGAAGAATTAGAAAAGAATATAAAAGACACAGCAGAAAAAGTAAAGGAAAAGTTTAATAAGACAGTAGAAGATGCATCCGAAGCAGCGCAAGATGTGAAAGAAAAAGTTAGATCTAAGTTTGCGGATGGCGCCGATGATGCAAAAGAAGTGTTTGAAGATGCTAAAAGCAACGTCAAATCAAAAGTAGCTGATGTCGCTGAAACTGTTGAAGTTAAAGCACGAGAAGTAAAAAAAGAAGTCAAAAAATAAGTTTTTTATAAAATGAATGGTGAAAATAAGCTAAAGCGCAAAAGAAACATTATGACGCCTTAGCGCGATCCATTGATGGTGATCAATAATTTTTTTTAACTCTGGTACTTACCGGAGTTTTTTATTGTAGATGTTAATAAATTGTGGTCAAGACTTCTTTACACTGCCGATTTCATAAATAGAGTATAATAAGGTCATACAAAATGTTGTTAAGAAAAAAGAGGCAATAAACTGACCAAAAGGTCAGTATTTAAAAAAATGGTTGATGCAGGGATAAGCTTCATATACATTCAATCAAGTTCCGAACAGAATAGGGTATAACTTGTTTAGCGTATAGCGCATGTTAAGTGTGTGCGGAAATCCCGTGATTCTATCTTTGGTGGTATGCATTTGAATAACACTGGATAGATATTCGGAGAGGTAAAAAAGTGGATCTGATCACTGGCTTGATTCTATTAGGCGTTGTTTTAGTTGTGCTTATTGGTGTCTTGATTGTTTTGATCATAAAAAATATCCCCAGTCGTAAAATCAATATGCATGATGCTTTTCTTTCAGGTGAGAAACTTGAAGATCATGCCATAAAAACAGCTTTG